>DAOUMF010000167.1:0-17632 GCA_034411955.1 Dehalococcoidia bacterium | reverse complement strand
AAGGCGACGGGAGCCACGGGCCACGGCAAGGGCGAGTTCAACCAGCCCACCGACCTGACCCTGGACGCCCAGGGCAACGTCTACGTCGTCGATACCTGGAACCACCGCGTGCAGAAATTCGACCCCGCCCTGAAGTTCATCGCCGCCTGGGGCAAGCCCACCAGGGACCTCCTCAACCCGGGCGACAAGGAGATGTGGGGGCCTCGCTCCATCACCACGGACCGGAAAGGCAACGTCTGGGTGGCCGATACCGGCACTCACAGCGTGCGCAAGTTCTCGCCGAAAGGCGACCTCCTGGGGACACTGGGCGGCTGGGGCACCGGGCTGGGCCAGTTCCGCGAGCCTGTGGGTATAACTTTCGACCCCGCTCAGGGCCACATCCTCGTCGCCGACGCCGGCAACGCCCGCATACAGCGCCTCGACGCCAAGCTGCGCCCCATCGCCGCGTACCCCATCCAGGAGTGGCAGGACCTCGACCCCACCAACAAGCCAGACCTGGCGGCCCTGCCCGACGGCCGCATCCTGGCCAGCGACCCCGCCCACGGCCGTATCCTTCTCCTGGACGACACAGGCCAGGTAATCGCCGCCCTGACCTCGGTGGGCGAGACGCCCCTGGCCTTCCCTCACGGCATCGCCTGCGATGCCGAGCGGCAGTTCGTCTTCGTGTCCGAGGGCACGGCCGATCACGTGCGCCGTTTCCCCCTCAGCGACTTCGCCTTCCGGTAAGCGGGCCGCGGGACGCAACGCCGGCGCCGTCAACCTTGCCCGTGCCAGGGCGCCCCATGTATCATGTGTGACGCCTGACACAAACTCCGATTCGCAACCTCAGGCTGGAGTCACTAGAGACCGCAGTCAGCGCATATGACCAAGATCACCGCCGGGCCGCCGCACTCCTCTCGCTACACCGTCGTCGAGCCGCTCGCTGAATTCGCGGCCAAGGTGCGGGACCTCATCGCCGACCTCTCACCCGACAACGCCGACCTCCTGACCGCCTTCCACCGCATCCAGCACGACTACGGCTACGTGCCCCCCGAGGGAATCCCCATTCTGGCCGCCGCGTTCCGCACCACCCCGGCGATGCTCTACGGGGCTCTGGATTTCTACTCGGAGATCCGCACCATCCCGCCCGCCGGGACCACCGTGGAGTGGTGCAGCGGGCCGGCGTGCCTGCTCAAGGGCTCTCGCAACATCCGCCGCGCTCTGGAGGCCGTCTTCGAGTGCGGCATGAACGAGAACACCGACGACGGCGCCTTCGGCCTCCGCTTGGTCCAGTGCGACGGCACCTGCCACCTGGCGCCCCTGGTGCGGCTCGACGGCCGCTATGTCGGCCCACTGTCCGTAAGCGACGCTATCAAGCTGGCCCGCGAGATCAAGGAGGGGAAGGAAACGTAGGGGGGCCTTTGGGCCGCCAATTGGAGGGCTGAAGCCCTCCTCTACACGGTGAACCAGGATGACTAGCTACGAGGAGCTCAGAGCCCAGGCCGAGGAGTCCTGGGTGCCCTTTGCGGAGCCGCAGTGCCCCCTCATCAAAGTAGGCCTCACCACCTGCTCCCGCGCCGCCGGCGCCCAGCAGACGCTGGATGCCGTCCGTAAGGAACTGGCCGCCCACAGCCTGCAGGCGGACGTCATGGTCACCGGCTGCTGGGGCCTCTGCTACGCGGAGCCCGTCGTGGAGGTGGCCCGCTCCGCCAAAGGCGGACCCGCCGTCCTCTACGGGAGAGTCACTGCCGACCGTGTGCCCCAGCTCATCGAGCAGGCTGTCGCCGGCGACGGCATCGCCTCCGAGTTCGCCCTCGCCGTCCTCGCGGAGGAACCCTTCGACAGGGCTCAGGACAGGCCGCTGGACGAATTGCCCGCCGACTGGCGGGGCGTGCCCCCACTCGACTCGCTGGAGTTCTTCCGCCCTCAGGTGCGCCGACTGATGGCCAACTGCGGCGTCATCGATCCGGAAGAGATCGATCACTACATCGCCCGCGGCGGCTACGAGGGGCTGTCCAAAGCCTTCGGCATGACCGACGAGCAGGTCATCGGCGAGGTCACGGAGTCTGGCCTGTGGGGGCGCGGCGGCGCCGGGTTCCCCACCGGCCGTAAGTGGGACTTCCTGCGCACCGCCCAGAACACCCCCAAGTACATGATCTGCAACGCCGACGAGGGCGACCCCGGCTCCTTCGTCAACCGCAACGTCATGGAGAGCAACCCCCACCTGATCATCGAGGGGATGATCATCGGCGGCTACGCCACCGGTGCCTCCCGCGGCTTCATCTATATCCGTGAGGAGTACCCGTTGCCCGCGGAGCGCATGGAGAAGGCGATCCAGCAGGCGCGCCAGCGGGGGCTCCTGGGCGATGACATCCTCGGCTCGGGGTTCGCCTTCGACGTGGAGGTGGTGCGCGGGGCCGGCAGCTACGTCTGCGGTGAGGAGACGGGCCTCATATCTTCCGTCGAGGACTCGCGGGGCATGCCCAAGCTCCGGCCGCCTTTCCCCGCCCAGGCCGGCGTCTTCGGCAAGCCCTCCAACGTGAACAACGTGGAATCGTATGCCAGCGTCCCCCTGATCCTCCGCCACGGCGCCCAGTGGTACGCCTCCATGGGCACCGAGAAGAACAAGGGGACGAAGATGTTCTCCGTCTCCGGCCAGGTGCAGCGGGTGGGCATCCTGGAGGTGCCGTTCGGGACCCCCATGAGCGATGTCGTGATGGGCGCCGCGGGCGGGCCGCCACAGGGGCGCGCCCTCAAGGCCGTGCAGCCCGGTGGGCCCCTCTCCGGCATCGTCCCCGCCAGCGACGTCGGCATCGGATTGGAGCCCGATCCCTTCCGCGAGCGCGGCATGCTCATGGGCTCCGGCGGCCTCGTCGCGCTGGACGACTCCAACTGCATAGTCGACCTCGCCATCTACTTCGAGTGGTTCGCCGAGGATGAGTCCTGCGGCCGCTGCACGACCTGCTTTGCCGGCACCCGCCGCCTGCTGGAGATCCTCAGGCGCATCACCGCCGGCCGCGGCCGCAGCTCAGACCCCGAGATCATGCGCCTCCTGGCCGATACCATGCGCTACGCCAACTGCGCCCACGGCCAGGCCGCCCCTACCGCCATCATGTCCATGCTCCGCTTCTTCGAGGACGAGTTCAACGAGCACCTGCACAACAGGCGCTGCCCCGCCAGGGTCTGCCGCGACCTGTTGCGCTACGAGGTGATCCACCACTCGGACCGACTGCCCCTGGCGGAGGCGGTCTGCCCCACTCAGGCGGTGGTGCGGGAGAACGGAAGCTACCGCATCGACCAGGGGAAGTGCGTCAAGTGCGACGCCTGCCGGGAGCAGGCCCCCTACGCCGTCGCCCTTGTGGACGCCTTCGGGCCGTAGGCGCCGTTCGACAAGCTCAGGGCGAGCGTAGGGGTGCCCTTCAGGTCGCCCGCGTGCCCGATCACCGAGCTAACCGTCGCGAACGAGTTCGCGACGTATGGGTCCCTATGAACAGCAAATATTAGGTAGTCGAAGGGACTTGACACTTTCCTCAATTCAACTACAATGTAGTGCGCGACGTAGGGGGTGTGGCCGTGCAGCCGCTTTTCGCTGTCCCTTCGGTTTCAGACGCCGGGCCTACCATGTGCAGGTTGGCTCCGGCGTTTTTTCGTGTTGTTGGGGAGCGATAGGCGCTAGATACGGAGCGCAAAGAGAGGCCTCGGTGTTGTGCGCACCGAGGCCCGAGCTAAGGAATGCGGGCGCACACCCTAGCCTCTTCTATTGTAGCGGGGTGGGTGCGCGGATGACAACGGATGAACGGTTAGGAAGCAGTTGGAGAGGGGTGCGGCGATGAAAAGGTTGTGGTGTGGTGCAATAGTGGCCTTGGCAGGTTTGGCTCTCGTTTTCGCGTGGGGGCATAGGACCTTTGCTGGCCACGCTGAGGCTGAGGCTCCACCTTCTGTCCAAAATTTTGTCCTCACTGATCTGGACGGCACCATCGACCCGGTCACCTACACCGATGCGGACGGGACGTTCACGACAAGCGAGATCACGCCTACCTTGAATTCGGTCTACCCAACCATCGTGTCGATAGATGAGACAACAGGACTCATCACGAACGATCTTGTCTTGGACGTGGCGTTCAACAATGGGAAGCCTGGAGGGCTAAACGCTGACTTGTCAGGTACCGTGAGTATGCACGAGAGTGGGCAATTATTGCCTCCGGATGACGACTTCTGTTTGCTATTCCCGGATGCCTTGGGCGGCTGTGCTGACCTGACTATAGGCTCCGGTGTTCTGAGCGGTGCGGGCCCATTCAACGACACCGCCATAAAAGGAGGCAATCCTACGATCATTATCGTTCCGTGGCCTCCATTGATCGTGATCACCTGGCGATTCGGCGGATCATCAACCTCACCAGACATACTTATTGACCTGCCGTCTCCACCCTTCATTGGCGGAGAGAACATCGAAATCCGCGGTGAGCTAACCGCGTCCCTGTCCCTGTCCCCGCCCCCTGTCGTCGGCGGCATCGCGAGGCTTCAGGCCGATGGTGATGCCCCCACCGAGGCCTCCGCCTCCTCCCCCAGCGACTACGCGGCGCCGATAGCGGCGGCCGTCGCAGCCGGGGCGCTCGCCCTGGCCGCGGGCGGCTGGTACGTCAGGAGGCGCTTCCGCCAGAGGCGGATCTGACGAGGCTGCGGTAGGCCTCGCTAGCCAGAAACGCCGTCCGTCTATGCGGCCGCCGGTGGAGTCCCGTCGGCGGCCGCGCTTTGCCCCGGTGGCCCGGCAGACTTCGTTGACGCTCAGATAGGCCCGTGCTACAATCGCCGGTGCTCAAACAACAGGCGAGACAGTTGACGAGGGCCGTCGCAGCCCGGCGCTGGCGGGGTGTCGGCCCTCGCGCCGCGATAGAGGTGGCGCGGATGCGCGGTCGCTGGTTCCGTTTCGGGTTCGCCCCTCCCTTCGGCTTCTGGTTCCGCAGCGCCTGGCGCTTCCCCCGTCGCCGGCAGTACCTGCGCATGCTGGAGGAGTATCGCGACGAGCTGCAGGAGGAGCTGAACGAAGTGAAGGCCGAGATCGAGCGGCTAGAGAAGGTCGGAGAAGAGGAGAAGGAGTGATTCGTTCACGAGGAGAGTGTGCTAGCCGGCTGGGCTGCTGCTGAAGAGACGGGCGTGGCGTTCTACAGGAGACCACCGCGGCTCACGAAGACCATCAACCGTTGCGTCTCGTGGTTCGCTTCCCTGGGCCTCACCCCGTCTGATACCGGCACGCTGGAGGTGAGAGGCCAGCGCAGCGGCCGGCAGCGTTCCACGGTCCTCACCTGGGCCGAGTATCAGGGAGACCGCTACCTGGTATCGCTGCGAGGCGAAGCGCAATGGGTGCGCAACGTCCGCGCCGCGAGCGGCGAAGCCATCATTCGACACCGAGGACGCCGGAGAGTTCGCCTCGTGGAGGTGCCGGTGAAGGAGCGCGCGCCGATCTTGAAAGCCTACATCTCCAAGAGGGCACTGTCCAAGTCGCCGGAAAGGAGCGCTCGTCAGTACTTTGGCGTCGCCAAGGACGCCAGCATCGAAGAGCTGGAGCCGCTTGCTCCCGGGTATCCCGTGTTCCGGATAGAGAAGGTGGCATAGGCATGCGGACCACCGCCGTCGGGCACTACCCCAAGATACCGAATCGGCCGCGACCCGCCCGCCTGCGTCAGGCCATCGCGCGCCTGGACCGCGGCGAGATCACCGCCGACGAACTGGCCCGCGTACAGGATGAGGTCACCATCGAGGTCATCGGCGAGCAGGTGGAGGCGGGCCTGGATCTGATCACCGACGGCCAGATCCGCTGGGACGACGACCAGACGTACATCGCGCGGCGGCTGGAAGGCTTCGACATAGGCGGGCTCATCCGCTACTTCGATACCAACACCTATTACCGCCAGCCCAACGTCGTCGGGCCCGTGCGCTGGCGGGAGCCTATCCTTATCCGCGATTACGAGTTCGCCGCCAGCCACAGCGAGAAGCCGGTGAAGGCGCTCATCACCGGCCCCTATACCCTGGCCGTCCTCTCCTCCGATTCCCACTACGGCGACCGCCGCCGTCTGGTGCTGGACCTGGCGGAGGCCCTCCACCAGGAGGCGCTGGCCCTGGCCGCCGCCGACGCGCCCGTCATCCAGGTCAACGAGCCCGCCATCCTGCGGCACAAGGAGGACGTTCCTCTCCTCCAAGAGGCGCTCGCCAGGATGCTGGAGAGCCTTCCAGCCAGCGGGCGGGGCGTGCAGGCAGAGACGGCGCTCTACACCTGGTTCGGCGACGCCGACGGTATCCTGCCGCAGCTCTTGGAGCTGCCGGTGGACGTCATCGGCCTCGACTTCGTATGGGGACCGGGCAACTGGGAGGCGCTTAAGCGCACCGTGTTCACCAAGGGGCTGGGGTTCGGCATCGTCCACGCCCGCAACACCAAGATGGAGTCAGTAGAAGACATCGTGGAGCAGATACGGCGGGCCAGCGAGTTCGTCCCCGCCGAGCGGCTGTACGTGAACCCCTCATGCGGGCTCGAGTACCTGCCGCGAGAGGTGGCGTTCGAGAAGCTGAAGCGCCTCGTCGAGGGCGTGAGGGCCGCCGAAGTGGGCGCCGGAGTGTAGGGAGAGGGATGCCGATGGGCGGGCTGTTGACCACGACCGTGGGGAGCTTTCCCAAGCCGGACTACCTGACGCGGGCGCGCAACGCCTTCACCGCCGGCCGCATCGACCGGGCCGAGCTGGACAAGCTCACCCGTCAGGCCACCGCCGAGTGCATCCGCATGCAGGAGGACGCGGGCCTGGACATCCTCGTCCACGGCGAGATGGAGCGCGGCGACATGGTCGCCTACTTCGGGGAGCTGCTGACCGAGAGCATGGCCGTCGGCGGCCTGGTCCGCTCCTACGGCAACCGCTACTACCGCAAGCCCATCATCAAGGGCAAGCTGCACTGGCAGGGCCCGATGACCGTCGACATGTGGCGGTTCGCCCAGGGGCTGACCGATAGGCCTGTTAAGGGGATGCTCACCGGCCCCTACACCATCGTCGAGTGGTCCTTCGACGAGCACTACGGCTCGCGTCACGATGCGGTCCTGGACATGGCGCGGGTGGTGCGCCGCGAGGCCGAGGAGCTGGTCGAGGCGGGGGCCAAGTACGTCCAGGTGGACGAGCCGGCCGCCTCCACCCGGCCGGAGGAGATGGACCTGGTGCTGGAGGCGCTGGGCACCGTCACCCAGGGGTTGGGCGCCAAGACCATCACCCACGTCTGCTATGGCGACTTCGCGCGGGTGTTCGACCACATCGCCAAGCTGCCCGTGGACCAAATCGACTTGGAGATGGCCAACAGCGACTACGACCTGCTGGAGATGATCCGTGAGCACCGCCACGAGTTCGACAAGGAGTTGGCCATGGGCGTGGTGGACGTCCACAACCACGCCATCGAGCCGCTGGACGCCGTGGAGGCGGGGATCAAGAAGGGGCTCGAGGTCCTGCCCCCCGAGCGGCTGTACATCGACCCCGACTGCGGCCTCAAGACCCGCACCTGGGAGGAGGCGGAGGCCAAGCTGCGGGTGATGACCCAGGCCGTGCGCGAGGTGAAGCGCGAGCTGCAGATAGGGTAGGGGGCAGGGCAAGCGGATGCTGTCGCCCACCGCGGCCACCGCCTCCGCAGGTACGACGCGCCCGCCGCGGTTTTCGCGTTGACCGCCCCTCCCGCGCCTGCTACAATCGGGTCGAAGTTAACGCGCACGTCAAGGTGACGCCTGCCTGCCGGTAGGCAGGGGCGAGGGCCAAACCAAGGCCCTCGCCCTTTGTGAGAATAACTCCGCTCGTCCTTGGACACGCTCCCGCCAGAGGCGGGCAGGCAGGATGAGCGGGCGGGAAGAGGAGCACGCTTGGTCAAACAGCGGACAGAGACACCCACGGAGGGCAGGGCCGCAGCCCCGGCTTACCCTCCTCACCCGCTCGACCCCCTCTTCCACCCCCGTTCCGTCGCCGTCGCCGGCGTATCGCCGCCGCAGCCCGGCTTCGGCGGTGTCGGTCTCGGCTTCGTCATCGGCCTCCAGGAGATGGGCTTCCCCGCCATCTACCCCGTCAACCCCAAGCACCAGGAGATCGAGGGGCTGAAGTGCTACCCCAGCCTCCTCGACATCGAGGGGCCCGTCGACCACGTCATCTCCAGCGTGCCGGCCCGAATCGTCCCCTCCCTGGTGGACGACTGCATCGCCAAGGGGGTGAGGCTCATCCACTTCTTCACCGCCGGCTTCAGCGAGACGGGCGAGGAGGAGCTGGCGGAGCTCGAGGCCCAGGTCGTGGAGCGGGCGGTGCAGGCAGGGATACGCGTCCTCGGCCCCAACTGCATGGGCCTCTACGTCCCCGCCAGCAAGCTCGCTTTCATGCCGGAGTTCCCGACGGAGCCGGGGCCGGTAGCCTTCATCTCCCAGAGCGGCGGCAACGCCACAGAGATGATATTCACCTCGGCGCCGCGGGGGGTCCGCTACTCCAAGGTCGTGAGCTACGGCAACGGCGCCGACATCGACGACGGTGAGTTGCTGGAGTACCTGGCCCAGGACCCGGAGAGCGAGGTCATCTGCGCCTACATCGAAGGGGTCAAGGACGGACGCCGCTTCTTCCGGGCGATGCGCACGGCCGCTGCCGCCAAGCCCGTCATCGCTCTCAAGGGAGGGCGCACGGAGGCCGGCACACGGGCCGTATACTCGCACACGGGGTCGCTGGCCGGCTCCATGGATGTGTTCGATGCCCTGCTGCGGCAGGTGGGGGCGGCGCGGGCCGATAGCGTGGAAGAGATGGTGGACCTGGTCGCGGCGTTCCGCTGGACAGGCCTGGCCGACAGCGGACCGGGTGCCCTGACTGGCCCCGGCGTCGCCGTAGTGGGCGGCGGCGGCGGCTTCAGCGTCTTCGCCGCCGACGAACTCGATGAGGCCGGCCTGACCTGGCCGGCCCTGCCGGAGACGACGCAGCAGGCGTTGCGCGAGTTCACCCCCGTGGCGGGCACCAGCGTCCGCAACCCCGTGGACACCATCATGGTGTTCGAGCCGTCCAAGCTGCGGGACACCATCCGAGTGGTGGGCTCGGCGGAGAACATCCACGCCGTGATGTTCCACACCAATGTGAACTTTGGCGGCTGGCGCCGGTTTGCGGACTGGTTCGACCCGGACACCCACCGTGAAAGGTCAATGGAGGCGCTGATAGAGGCGCGGCAAGCCTGCGGCAAGCCGGTAGTGATTGTGCTGAGGCCGCCGCTGAGCATGGACGCGATGGAGCAGGCGCTGGAGTTCCAAAAGGCGTGCTGGCAGGCCGACTTCCCGGTGTTCCCCACCATCCCCCGCGCGGCCAACGCTCTGGCCAAGGTGCTGCGCTGGCGCCAGGCGCGGCTCTAGCCCGCTACCGCAGGATCATGATGGGGCTCACGGAGATCCGTCGTCGCAAGTTCCAGTTCGCCTTGATCACCGTCCTAGTAACTCTCATCGCGTACCTCATCCTTATGATCAACGGCCTCGGCATCGGCCTGAACGAGCAGGCCGGGAGCGCCCTGCGGGGTCTGGACGCGGACGCCCTGGCCTACGCCAGCAACAGCGACCTCAGCGTTATCCGCTCGGAGCTAGGCGCCGAGACGGTGGAGCAGCTCAGCGGAATGGAAGGCGTCACCGCCTGGGCTCCCCTTGGCTACGTCGGGGCCAACGTGCGAGACGGGGAGGGAGACACCACTTCGGCCGCCCTACTGGGCTTCCAACCCGGTTCCATCGCCGAGCCGGACGTCGCGGCCGGTAGGCTGCTCGGCTCGCAGGACGAGCGCGGCGTGCTCGCTGACTCTGCCTTCCTCAAGGCCTCCGGTCTCTCCATCGGCGACCGAGTCGGAGTGCCCTCGCGGCTCAGAGAGTTCGAGTTCACCATCGTGGGCGAGGTCGACGAGGGCTATTTCTTCTTCCAGCCGGTGATCTTCCTCCTTCTTGATAGCTGGCGGGAGGTGAAGTACGGCCCGGACGATCCTCAGACGCCCCTGGCCAGCATCGTACTTCTGCAGGGTGAAGGCCTGCCCGGCCGCGCAACCGATGCCTACGAGGTGGTCTCGAAGGGGACCGCCTTCGAGAACATCGAGGGCGTACAGGGGCAGCAGATGACGGTGAACGCGCTACGGGTCTTCGGCTTCGCTATCGGCGCCCTGGTCATCGGCATCTTCTTCTACGTTCTCACCATGCAGAAGACAGCGCAGGTCGGCCTCCTCAAGGCCCTCGGAGCCAGCAACGGCTACGTCTTCCGACAACTGTTGCTTCAGGTGCTGACGGTGTCGACGTTGGGGGTGGTCATCGCCGTGCCCCTCGCCTACGCCACGGACAGCGCACTGAACCAGCTCCCAGAGACGGTGCCCATCGCCTTTACGGGCTTCACCTTCATCCTCACCTCCGTGTTAGTGGTGACGACCGGCGTTGTTGGCGCCCTATTCTCGGTTCGTCAGCTTGCCCGCGTGGACCCCATCATCGCCCTCGGTCATCAGGAGTAGGATGAGCGCTACCCTGGCGGTAACCGGACTGAACAAGACCTATGGCAGCGGCGCGCTGGCCGTGCATGCCGTGCGGGACGTGAGCTTCAGCACGGCGCCGGGGGACTTCGTGGCCATCGTGGGGTCATCGGGATCGGGAAAGACGACCCTCCTGGCCATGATCGGGGGGCTGCTCAGGCCCAGCAGCGGCAGCATCCGCGTGAGCGACCAGGAGATCAGCCGCCTGTCCGGAGCGGAGAGGGCTCGGTACCGCCGCGACAGGGTGGGCTATGTGTTCCAGGCGAACAACCTGGTCCTCTTCCTGACGGCCCGGGAAAACCTGATGATCATGTACGAGATCGGGCCGGGCAGCCGACGCGAGGCCGCCAGCCGGGCGGACGGCCTGCTCGAGGAGTTGGGCCTGACCGCCCGCGCGCACGCCCTCGCCAGGCAGCTCTCCGCCGGTGAGCGTCAGCGAGTGGCCATCGCCCGCGCCCTCATGCGCGACCCCTGGCTGATCCTGGTCGACGAGCCTACGGCGAACCTGGACTCCGAGCGGGGCGAGCAGGTGGTTCGGTCCCTCATCGCCGAAGTGAAGGGCCGCCAGAAGCTGGGGATCATGGTGAGCCACGACACGCGCATGGCCGCCCTCGCCGATGTCGTTCTAGAGATGCGGGACGGCCACCTGACGCGGCGGGAGCGGCAGAGCGCTTAGCGTCGCCCGAACTCGCGGGCCAGCATCTCCGCGCTCATGTGGATCATCGTGGGCCGCCCGTGGGGGCACGTGTTGGGCGCCTCCGATCCCTCCATCTGGCGCACCAGCTCCCGCATCTCCTCCTGGCTCAGGGTCTTGCCGGCGCGGATGGCCCCATGACAGGCCAGCGACATCGCCACCCGGTCCTGCCGGTCCCCTTCGCCCTCCTCCAGCATGAGGTCCAGGAACGAGAGGATCCCCTGACGGGGGTCGCCGTGCCCGGCCAGGGAGGCGGGCACGGCCCGCACCAGGTACGACCCCTCGCCGAACTGGTCCAGCTCAAACCCGTGCTGTCGCAGCAGTTCCTCGTGGTCGGCGATCAGGGCCCGGTGCGGGGGGGAGAGGTCCAGCGCCAGCGGCTCCAGCAGGACCTGGACCTCCGGCGCGCGCTCCAGGCGCTGGCGGCAGAAGCGCTCGTAGAGGACGCGCTCGTGGGCGGCGTGCTGATCGATGAGGTACATGCCGTCGGGGCCCTCGGCGATGACGTAGGTGTTGCCGAGCTGGCCGATGACGCGCAGGGCGGGCAGCGCCACGGCGGGCGTGGGCGAGACGGCGGCGGCGGGGGACGGCTGCGCGGGCTCCCCCTCCGCCTGCCGGCGCTCCAGCGCGCGGGCGTGCTCCCAGAGGGGTCGGGACGAGGGTTGAACGGAGAGATCAAGCGTCGGCGAGGGGGTGACCGAGGACGTGGGCACCGGCGCGGACTCCAGGAGCGCTGCTCTCACCGCCCGCTGCAGGGCGCCAAACACCGCCGACTCGTCTCGAAAGCGGACCTCCCGCTTCGTCGGGTGTACGTTGACGTCAACCTCGTCGTAGGGCATCCGCAGGTGAAGGACAGCGATCGGATAGCGGCCGACCATGAGCATACCGCGGTACGCCTCGTCGACGGCGTAGGCCAGGCGGCGGCTCTGGATCCAGCGCCCGTTGACGAACAGGCTCACGTAGCCCCGGCTGGCGCGGCTGACATGGGGCGCGGCGGCCAGCCCTTCCACAGTGACAGAGCCCTCCCCCGGCCGGACGGGCAGCATCGCCGCGGCGACATCCGCCCCGTACACGGCGGCGACGGCGTCCAGGAGTTCGCCGCTGCCGCTGGTCAGCAGCACCTGACGGCCGTCCAGGGTCAGGGTGAAGCGCACAGCGGGGCGGGCGAGGGCGTAGTGGCTGACCGCGGAGGCTATCTGATTGGCCTCGGTGGAGGGGGAGCGCAGGAACTTGCGGCGGGCCGGCTGGCGGGCGAACAGGTCGCGCACGGCGACGCTGGTGCCCACGGGGGCACCCCGGCTGCCTCGCTCCACCACCACGCCTTCCGCCAGGCGGATGAAGGCGGCGGACTGAGTGCCGGGCGGGCGCGACACCATCTCGACCTCGGCGACGGCGGCGATGGCGGGGAGGGCCTCGCCGCGGAAGCCGAGGCTGGTGATGCGCAGCAGGTTATCGTCGGCCAGTTTGCTGGTGGCGTGGCGGGCGAAGGCCAGCTCCAGCTCGTTGGGGGCGAGGCCGCAGCCGTCGTCCACCACCCGGATGGCCTCTATGCCGCCGCCGCTCGCCTCCACCGATATGGCGCTGGCGCCAGCGTCGAGGGCGTTCTCCACTAGCTCCTTGACGACAGACGCGGGCCGCTCCACCACCTCGCCGGCGGCGATCCTGGCGGCCACTTCGGGGGACAGAACGCGGATGGTCAACGAGTGCTCCCTTCGACAGGCTCAGGACAGGCCCTGGGCGCGATTGTAGCGTACCCGTTCCGGCCAGGGAACACCGCCTGGCTCGTGCGGTCTTAGCCTCCGCACGAGCGCACCGCGAACAGACGCTGCGATTCGCCGACGCCCTTCAGCGTGCGCTCGCCGCGGTCATCGAAGGTGACGTCGGCCGACGTCCGGCCCAGGCTCCTCACGGTATCCGACACCAGTACCTCACCCGGCTCCGAGGCTGCCGCTATGCGGGCAGCGATGTTCACTGCACCGCCGTAGACGTTGTTCCCCTCGCGGATGACGTCACCGGCGTGGATGCCGAGGTGGAGCTGCAGCCCCATGGGTTCGCCTGCCGCCTCGCAGCGGAGGGCACAGTCGATGGCCTGCCTGGCCGACGTGAACACGGCCAGCACCCCGTCGCCGAGCACCTTGCCCTCGACCGGTGTGCCTCCGGACTCGCGGATGACCGACCGCAGGGACGTGTCCAGCTCGCGGGCCTTGGCTCTGAATGCCGCGTCGCCGAGCTGCTCCGTGAGGGCGGTGGACTCCGCAATGTCGGCGAAGAGGAGGACGGCCATCCCTTCTGGCAACTTCGCCGCGGCTGTGGGCTCCTCGCCCTCCGATAGGAAGTCGTCGATGGGTGAGAGGACCGCCTCCATATCGTCCAGATAGGGCATGGGCGACGCACCCTCAAGTAGAACCAAGCGGGCGTCCGGGATGCGGGACGCGAGCTGTTTGGAGGCCTCGACACCGGGGTAGGAATACTGTCGACGGTGTAGCACCAGCGTCGGCGCGCTCACCTGCGTCAGCAGACCCGTCACATCCCACTCCCACAGCGACTTCATAATTGACAGAGCTGTCTCTTGTGTGACGGACTCTCGCATGAATGCAGCGAGCTGCCGTGCCTCCTCACCCGCCGACCATCCGAACATCATATGAGCCATCGTCTCCGTGTATATCACCCAGTCCTTGTCTTGCAGAGCCAGGTCTGCTAAGGCTTCTGGCGTCCCGAGCAAGTCCGAGGTTCGGGCATAGGAGCACCAGAGGAGCAGGTGCGACACCCGCTCTGGGTGGCGAGCGGCGTAGGCGATGGCCACTGCACCCCCGTCTATGGAACCGAGGAGAGCGAACCTCTTCAGGCCCAGATGCGCAACCACCGCCTCCAAGTCCAGGATGAAAGTCTCCAGGGAGAAGTCAGTTACGTCGCGGTCGCTCAGCCCAGTCCCTCTTCCGTCATAGCGGACTACCATCCTCTTTTCCGCCAGTCGCTCATACCAAGAGCGAGCCGCAGGAAGCTGCCAATCGAACTGGATATTGCTGAATATGGGGTGTGGCATGTACGCGAGGGGCGTGCCTTTCCCCAACGTCCAGAAGGCGATGCTCACCCCATCCGTCGTCTTGGCGTACTGGATGCGCGGCTCCCCCATTGCGGCAATATACTACACCATCGATATCGTCCCTGCACGAAGGGAGTCTACGTCTGGCTGGCCCGCGCCCGCTCCGCCAGTTCGTAGAGCCGGGTGATAGCCTGCAGCGGCGTCAGGGAATCGACGTCGATCTCCGCCAGCTCCCGCAGGAGGGCGCTGTTGGCGGCGAACAGCGGCAGTTGGGGCGACTCCTGGCGGCGCCGGGCCGGGCGCGTCGGCACCCTTCGAGACGCCTCGAGCCCCTCTAGCAGCTCCTGGGCCCGCAGGGTCACGGGCTTGGGCAGACCGGCGAGCTGGGCCACGTGCACGCCGTAGGAGCGGTCGGCGCCGCCGGGCAGGATGCGGTGCAGGAACACAACCTCTCCCCCTTGCTCGGCCACGGCAACGTTGTAGTTGCGGACGCGGGGCAGGATCGACGCCAGCTCCACCAGCTCATGGTAGTGGGTGGCGAACAGCGTCTTGGCCGCCAGCTCCGGCCGGTTGTGCAGGAACTCCACCACGGCGCGGGCGATGGCCATGCCGTCGTAGGTGCTGGTGCCACGGCCGATCTCGTCGAAGAGGATGAGGGAGCGCGGACTGGCGCTGTGCAGGATGGCCGCCGTCTCCAGCATCTCCACCATGAACGTGGAGCGCCCGGCGGCGATCTCGTCCGTGGCGCCCACACGGCTGAAGATCCGGTCGACGACGCCGACGCGGGCCTTGGCCGCGGGCACGAAGGAGCCCATCTGGGCGAGGAGGACTATCAGCGCCACCTGGCGCAGGTAGGTGGACTTACCGGCCATGTTCGGACCTGTGAGCACGATGACCTGAGCGTCGCTGCTGGCCATGTCGGTGTCGTTGGGGACGAACGCATCCCCGGTCAGGGAGCGCTCCACCACCGGGTGTCGCCCGTCGCGGATGGCGATGATATCGCTCCCATCCACCGTGGGGCGGACATAGCGGCCGCGGACGGCGGCCTCGGCCAGCCCGCAGAAGACATCCACTCGGGCCACGGCCGCGGCGGTCTCACGGATACGGTCGCCGCCGGCGGCGCCCTGAGCGCCGACCTGGCGAAACAGCGTCTCCTCCAGCTCCTCCTGTCGCTCCTTCGCGTGGAGGATGCGGAACTCGTAGTCCTGGAGCTCCGTGGTGGTGAAGCGTTCCCCGCCCACCAGGGTCTGGCGCCGCTGGTAGTCCGCGGGCACGGCCTTGAGGTTCGCCTTCGATACCTCAATGTAGTAGCCGAAGACCTTGTTGTAGCCAACCTTCAGCGACTTGATGCCGGTGCGCTCCCGCTCCCCACGCTCCAGGTCGGCCAGGAACTGGCGGGCGTCGCGGGCGGTGGCCCGGAGCGCGTCCAGCTCCTCGGAGAAGCCGGGCCGGATGACGACGTCGGCGGCCGGCTCGTCGGCGATGGCGCGCGCGATGAGTTCCGCCGAGTCAGCGCAGGGGTGGAGGCCGGCGGCCAGCTCCTCGTGGGTACGAAGACTCCCCTCCGCGGACGCTCGATCGTCGCCGAGGGCCTTTTTGAGGTCTGGGACGAGCTCCAGGCCGCGCCGCAGGGCCACCAGGTCGCGAGGCGTCGCCGAGCCCGCCCCCACACGGCTGACGATGCGCTCCATGTCAGGCAGCTTGGCCAGGATGGCAGACACGCGACCGCGGCGGACCGCTGAGTCGAAGAAGAGCTGGACGCCGTCCTGGCGGCGGCCGATCTCCCCCACGTCCAGGAGCGGCTGCCCCAGCCAGCGTCGCAGCAAACGGGCGCCCATGGCGGTGCGCGTGCAATCGATGACGGCAAGCAGTGAGGAGTGGGGCGCGTCAGGCCGCAGGGAGGCGAACAGCTCCAGGTTGCGTCGGGTGATCCCGTCCAAGCCCATGAAGCCATCGGTGCGGTAGTAGGAGATGCGGCCGATCTGGGGCAGTAGCGCCTGCTGGTTCTCCTGGAGGTAGGCGATGACGGCGCCGGCGGCCACCGCCGCGGGGGTCAGGTCCGCCAGGCCCAACCCCTCCAGCGAGGGCGTCCTGAAGTGCTCCAGCAGACGCTCCGCCGCCGCGCCCTCGTCGAAGGCCGCGCCGGGGAGCGATGTGAGCGTGGCCTTGACGGCCTCCGGAGGCGAAGCGCCCGGGGGCAGCAGCAGCTCGGCGGGGCCCAGCCGGTCCAGTTCCGCGGCCGTGGCCTCGGCGGCGAGCTGGGTGCAGGCGAACTCGCCGGTCGAGACGTCCACGTAGGCTAGCCCCACCTGCCCTGACTCTGTCGGAGGCGTCAGCGCGGCCAGGTAGTTGTTCGCCCCGCGCTGGAGGAGGTTGTCCTCCACCAGCGTACCGGGCGTGACAACCCGCACCACCTGCCGCTCCACCAGTTGCTTGCCCTTGCCGGGCTCCTCCATCTGCTCGCAGACGGCGACCTTGTAGCCTTTAGCGATAAGCTTAGCCAGGTACGAGTCCAGGGCATGATGGGGAATGCCAGCCAGCGGTACGCGCTCATTCTTGCCCACCGGCCGGGACGTAAGTACGATGTCCAGCTCGCGGGCGACCGTCTCCGCGTCGTGATCGAACGTCTCGTAGAAATCGCCCAGGCGGAAGAAGAGGATAGCGTGCGGGTAGCGACGCTTGAGGTCGAGGTACTGCCGCCTGAGGGGCGTGGTCACCGGCGAAGGCTTCCTCCCGAAGGGGTCGGACGCGGTATCGAGGGGTATTATAACGCGAGCAGGTACGGACAACGACCCAGTGATCGAGGGCGGGATGGCAGGCGGCAGGAGCGCTTCTGAGCGAGATGCCGAACGCCGCCGGCTAAGACAAGACCGTGGGTTATGGAACGGCTGATCGACTGGAAAAGTTCGGTGAGGTGGACCGCCCTTGCAAACGGGGCGCACTTCCATTATGCTTGGGCCGGCTATCATAAGTGAGGGAGAGGGGATGTGTCATGGCACAGACCGGCCTCGTCAAGCGAGCGTATCCGCGTCAGACCGCCGTCGCCGGCGTAGAGATCACCCTACGCCTCATGGAGCCCTCCGACCGCGACGAGATCCTGGCCTTCGCGCGAGCCCTTCCGGACCACGATCTCCTGTTCCTGCGGGTCGACATAACCGATCCCAAGGTCGTCGATGACTGGATGGAGAACGCGGAGAAGGGCCGCACCATCACAGTCCTAGCCGAGAGCGAGGGGAAGCTCGTGGGGTGGGTCAACCTCCACCGTGATGAGGTCATGTGGCAGCGCCACGTTGGGGAGATCCGCGTCTTGCTCAAGCCCGAGCTGCGAGGTTTTGGGCTGGGGAAGATCCTGGCCAACGAGGGGTTCAGCATCGCCAAAGACCTGGGCC
>DAOUMF010000166.1:0-6506 GCA_034411955.1 Dehalococcoidia bacterium | reverse complement strand
GGCATCGGGTAGTCGCCGGTGAAGCAGGCGGTGCAGAAGGAACCGCGGGGCTGTTCGACGGCGCGCATGAGCCCTTCCAGGCTGAGGTAGTCCAGGGAGTCGGCACCGATGTACCGCCCGATCTCCTCCACGGTCTTGCTGGAGGCGATGAGCTCCCACTGGGTGGCCATGTCGATGCCGAAGTAGCAGGGGTGCCGGATGGGCGGCGAGCAGATGCGCATGTGCACCTCGGTGGCGCCCGCCCTGCGCAGCATCTCCACCACCTTGGGAGTGGTGGTGCCGCGGACGATGGAGTCGTCGACCACCACCAGCCGCTTTCCGGATATCACCTGCTTCAGGGGGTTGAACTTCAGGTAGACCCCTTGGTCGCGCAGGCGCTGGTCAGGCTGGATGAAGGTGCGCCCCACGTAGCGGTTCTTGACCAGCCCCTCACCGTAGGGGATGCCCGACTCGTGAGAGTAGCCGATGGCGGCGGCGATGGCGGAGTCCGGCACGCCGATCACGAGGTCGGCGTCCAAGGGGGTCTGTCGGGCCAGCTCCCGGCCCATGGCCATGCGCGTGGGGTAGAGGAGCTTGTCCCGCAGGACGCTGTCGGGCCGCGCGAAGTAGATGTACTCGAAGACGCAGAGCGCGGTTCGCTGAACCTCCACGGCCTGGAAGGAGTTGATGCCACCGCGGTCGATGATCACCGCCTCGCCGGGTGCGATCTCGCGCACGAACTCGGCACCCAGGTGGTCGAGGGCGCAGGTCTCGGAGGCCACTACCCAGCCAGTGCCGTTGAGCATGCCCAGGCAGAGGGGGCGCACACCGTAGGGATCGCGCATAGCGATGAGCTGGCGCGGGGTCAGGGCCACCAAGCAATAAGCGCCCTGGATGGCCCGCATGACGTTGGTGACCCGCTCCTGCCAGTCGGCGCCGGGAGCGGAGGCCAGCATCTGGGCAACGACCTCGGTGTCCGATGAGGAGACGAAGTCGCAGCCGTGGTCCTCTAAGTCGTTGCGGAGGAGTTCGGCGTTGATCAGGTTTCCGTTGTGGCACAGGGCCAGTGGCCCGTGCTCCCCCTCCACATACACCGGCTGGGCGTTCTCGATGCGGGTAGAGCCGGTGGTGGAGTAGCGGTTGTGGCCGATGGCGACGAAGCCAGGGAGGAACGGTAGGTCGTTCTCATCGAACACCTGTGAGACCAGGCCCATGCCGGTGCGGATGTGGATACGGCGTCCGTTGCCTGTGGCGATGCCGGTGCTCTCCTGACCGCGGTGCTGGAGAGCGTAGATGCCGTAGAAGGTAATACGTGCTACGTCCTCGTCCGGCGCGAAAACGCCGAAGACGCCGCACTTCTCTCGCCAATTAGGGTGCACGAAGATCCCTGCCCGGAGGAAGACAGGTCAGAAAAGTCTCCAAAGAGTAATGCGCCTGCACCGGAAAGCTATCAGGCCTCGCCGCTACTCAGCGATGGCATTGTAGCATGGAGCGAAAAGATGGGGCAAGTGATGTAGCTACGCTGACCGCGTTTCCGTCCGGCCGGCCCGACCGTGGTACTCGATGAACCTGCGGGGCCGCAGGCGGATGGTCACGGAGTCCTCGCCGGAGACGCGGGCGATGTAGGCCCGGCCCAGCTCCTCCCCCAGGTAGCGCACCGCCATCCTCAGACGGGTCTCGTCGGCCAGGCGCGGCGCGATCTCGGCCGTGCCCTGCACCATCACCGCGTAGTACGGCACTGTCCGGTCGTCCACGACGAGGGTCACCTCGGGGTGCCGCTCCACATTGCGGTGCTTCTGCGACCCGCGGCCGGTGCTCATGAGGAACACGCCGTCCTCGTAGAGGTACCAGATGGGGGCGGCGTGAGCCCGGCCTCCGGGCCCGACCGAGGCCAGAACGGCCACGTTCGCCTGCTTCAGGAACTCCTCCCGATCCTCGTGCTGGGCCATGACCTACCCTCCGGTCAGCTTCTCGTGCTCCTTCTTCATGCAGCGGTCCATCACCACTTCCAGTCCTGCCTTTCGCGCGCGGCGGGCCGCCGCTTCATGAACGACTCCTTCCTGCATCCAGATCGCCTTGGCGCCGCTGGACATCGCCTCGGCCACCACCCGCGGCACGTGCTGCGGGCGACGAAAGACGTCCACCACCTCCACCGGCTCGGGAACGGAGCAGATATCCGGGTAGCACCGTTCTCCCAGCACGTCCGTCTCGCCGGGGTTGACGGGGATGATGCGGTAGCCGTGCTCCTTGAGGTAACGGGCCACACGGTAGCTGGGCCGGTCTTCCCGTGAGGAGACGCCGACCACCGCCACCGTGCGGTACTTGCGGAGGATCTCCGCCTCCAGACTCACGCCTGCTGCGACCCTTCGACTTCGCTCAGGGCAGGCCCTTCAGCTTCGCTCCCTGGGCGGGCAGGCAGGGCAGGTCCCTCCGCGGGCTCGCCCGCCCGCCCTTCGGCCTGACCTTCGGCCGCCTCCGCGGCAGCCTCCTCGACGGCGGCGGTGATGACCACCGGCTTGCCGACCAGCGCCCCCACGGCCTCCGCCGCGGCCAGAGCGCGGTCGAACCCCTCGTCGATCAGGTCAGGGCTGCTGGCAGCGATCACCTGGCCGATAGAGAGCTGCTTGCCGCTGGTCTTCACCAGCACCACGTCCCAGGCCCGCAGGTCCAGGGGCAGCGGCGACCTCCTGGCCTCCACCTCACCTAGGGGCAGGTCCTGCACCTCCAGCCGCTCGATCTTCCAGAACGGCGCCAGTTCCACCATCCCCAGTCCTAGGCCCAGGACGCCCTGCTGGAAGGTGGCCGACTGCTTCTTGGCGTCGATGACGACGTTGGCGCCCAGGAGCGAATAGACGACCGCCATGATGGAGAAGGGCCCAAGGATGAGGCCCGAGACGAGCATGGCAGCCAGGGCCAAGGTCGAGAGGTCGCCGCTGAACACACCCACCGACAGGAATAACCCGAGACTAATCGACAGGCCCACGAGCGGCCCGACGAGGGCGGCCCGCTCCGGTCGCACATCGATCCGGTCCTTCCGGACGATGCAGACACGGCGGTCCAGGGGAATGCGTCTCACTGCCGTGGCCATGCCGACGCATCCATTGTAAGCCCTGCCCTGAGCGAAGTCGAAAGGCCGCCCTCGCCGCGGCCGTCCAACTCGGAGGTCTTACCGCCGACGGTTTGACGCCTTCACAGCGCAGGCCTACAATTACCGACGAGGTACCATGTCATGCGCAAGGACCTAGTCGAGATCCTAGCCTGTCCCATCTGCAAGAGTCCCCTGGAACTTGCCGTTGAGGAGGAGTCGAGCGAAGAGGTGATCAGCGGCCACCTCACCTGCAACCAGTGCTCGGAGCGCTATCCCATTGAGGACCGTATTCCCAACCTTCTGCCTCCGGAGATGAGGACCTCCTGATGGAAGGCTCCCAGCGTCTGGGCACCGTCATTATGCTGGCCAGCGTGCTGGAGATGGTGGTCTTCGTGTGGGCGCTGTCCCGCCGCAGCTACCTGGCGCTGGCCCTGCCCATCACCATCATCCTCGGCGCCCTCAACGCCCTCGCCTTCTGGATCGGCTGGACGATGTTCTCCGCCACCGAGGAGGAAGAGGAGGAGTTGGAAGCGGCCCTGGAATAGTCCCCCGGCGCGGCGCAGCAGTCCTAGAGCGACAGCTTCTCCGCCGCCATCCCCTCCAGCCCGTCCCACCCCGCCTCCGCGACGCGCCGCACGCCCTCCATCCCGGCCGCCGCCAGCAGTTCGCCCACCGTTCGGCCGTCGTCATGGAACCTCACTTCCGCCGCGATCTCCGCCAGCGGCAGCAGCACGAACGACCGCTCCGCCAGCCGGGGATGCGGTATGACCAGGCCCTCCTCGTCCACAACCCGGCTCTCGTACAGCAGTATGTCCAGATCGATGGGTCGGGGGCCCCAGCGCTCGCCGCCCGGCCGCCGGCCCAGCTCGTGCTCCAGCCCCTGGAGGAAGCGCAGCAGCGGTCGCGGCTCCAGCCCGGTCTCCAGACGGCAGGCGGCGTTGTAGAACGAGGGCTGGGCGAGGCCGCCCGCCGGCTCCGTCTCATACAGGGACGACACGGCCGCCACGCGACCCATCCGCCACAGGTCGCGCAGCGCCGTCCGCATGTTCGCCTCACGGTTCCCCAGGTTAGAGCCCAGCCCCAGGTATGCGGCCGCCATCAGTCCCTCCGGTTGGGGATGGCGAAGGTCAGCCGTCCCTTAGCGATGAGCTCGCCGTCGCTGCGACGGGCCTCCGCCTCCCCAAAGGCGACGCTCTTGCCCAGCCGCAACACCCGCCCCTCCACCACTACCCTGTCGCCGGGCCGGGCAGCGGCCAGAAAGCTGGCGTTCATCTCCACCGTGGAGTGAGGAGCGGCGCGCATGGCCTCCATCCCCCGCACCGAGGCGATGGCCCCGCCCAGCACTTCGTCCATGAGCGTGGTGACCACGCCGCCGTGCATCACCCCGTTTGGGTTCGTGTGATGCGCCGCCAGGGAAACCGACAGCCGCATGTAGCCCTCACTCGTCTCCTCCAGCTTCCCGCCGATGAGCTCCACGAACGGGCTGGACGACAGCTCCTCAGTCACCCTTCTCCCTTCCGCCGGACATCACTGGTTCCCGCCACGGATGGCGAAGGTCAGCCGTCCTTTGGCGATGAGGTCGCCGTCATGACGGCGGGCCTCCGCCTCCCCGAAAGCGATAGACCTGCCCATGTGGATCACCCGTCCCTCCACCACGATCCTATCGCCGGCACGGGCGCTAGCCAGGAAGCCCGCGTTCATATCGATCGTGGCGTGGGGGTTGCGGAAGGCCTCCTCTCCCCGCAGGACGCCCAGGGATACGCCCAAAGCGGAGTCCATGAGGGTCGTGATCACCCCGCCGTGCATCACGCCGTTGGGGTTGGTGTGGCGCTCCTCGAGCACCAGGGAGAGGCGAGCGTAGCCTTCCCGCAGCTCCTCCATCTCCGCCCCTATGAAGGCGGTGAACGGGGCCACGCCACGCTGGGCCATTAACCGCGCGCCTCCGACTTCGTCCAACCGCGGACGACGGCGTCGGCCATGCGCGCCACCCGGGCCATCTCCTTGACGTCGTGGACGCGCACGATGTCCGCCCCGTTGGCGATGGCCAAGGCCACCGTCGCCGCCGTCCCCTCCAGTCGATCCTCCACCGGCAGCCCCAGGACGACTCCGATGGTGGACTTGCGGGAGGTCCCCACCAGCAGCGGCCGGCCCAGCGTCCGCAGTTCGCCCAGGCGGCGCAGCATCTCCAGCGCCTGCTCCTCAGTCCAGCCGAAGTTGAAGCCGGGGTCGACGATGACACGCTGGTCCGGCAGCCCCCTCTCGCGGGCGATGCGCAGGCTCTCCACGAGCCCCACAGTCACGTCGCCGATGACATCGTGGAACTCGCGGTCGCGCTGATTGTGCATCGCCACCGCGGGCACGTCGAATTCGGCGGCCACGGCCGCCACCTCCGGCTCGCGACGGAAGCCATGAACGTCGTTCACGAGACAGGCCCCCGCATCCAGGGCCGCTCGGGCCACCTCCGCCTTGTAGGTGTCGATACTCACGGGGACGTCCACCTCGCGCAGCAGCCTGTCGATCACCGGGACGGTGCGCCGGATCTCCTCATCGGCCGGCACGGACTGGAACCCGGGACGGGTGGACTCGCCGCCGACATCGATGATGTCGGCGCCTTCCCGGCACATGCTCACGGCCTGGCTCACCGCCGCCGCCACGTCGTCGGCCAGGCCATCGCCGGAGAAGGAATCCGGCGTGACGTTGACGATGCCCATGACGTAGGTACGGCGGCCCCAGACGAACTCTCGCCCGCCGATGGTCATCGGCTGGGGCTGCGTTGTCTCGATCATCCTTCACCTCCGGTATGGCAAGCGCAGCGCATTATATCGCGAATGAGAACCTGGAGGCACTCCCAACCGGACGCACCGAATGACTGCATGTCTTCAATCCGCTATACTCGTTAGTAGAACTGCGTAGTTCTTGCCTCCGCTTGTCGCTGCCAGCCGTCGCGAAACTGCCATGCTCTATCAGAATATCCTCCACGCGATCGGCAACACGCCGCTGGTGCGGCTGGAGCACTCCAGCCCCAAGCCCGGCGTGAACATCTACGCCAAGCTGGAGGGCCACAACCCCACCGGCTCCGTCAAGGACCGCATCGCCCTGAACATGATCGACGCCGCAGAGGAGAGCGGCGCGCTGACGCCGGACAAGACGATCCTGGAGGCCACCAGCGGCAACACGGGCATCAGCCTGGCGATGGTGGCCCGCGTGAGGGGCTACTCCCTGCTCAGCGTCCTACCCGACTTCGTCACGCCCGAGCGGGGGCAATTGCTGCGCGCCTTTGGGGCCGAGGTGGTCTATGCCAAGAACGCCCGCTCCACCAACAACGCCATTTACATGGCCCAGCGAATGCTCCAGGAAGAGCCTGACAGATACTACATGCCAGACCAGTTCGGCAACGAAGCGAACCCCCGCGCCCACGACAAGCCGAAAGGTGTGGAGA
>DAOUMF010000165.1:0-19831 GCA_034411955.1 Dehalococcoidia bacterium | reverse complement strand
ATGCAGCTCATCGCCCACCAGCTCGGCGGCCGCGTCGCCCCCTCCGGCGCGCGCGAGTACGGCCACGCCGTCATCTACCAGGGCGACTCCCCCACCGATATCTTCGCCGAGATGCCCCCGTCGATGCCCGTCTGGATGTCCCACGGCGACCGCGTGGCGGAGCCGCCCCCCGGCTTCCGCTCCCTGGCCCACTCCGAGAACTCCCCCATCGCCGTCATGGGCAACGACGCCGGCATCATCGGCCTCCAGTTCCACCCGGAGGTCGTCCACACCCCCCAGGGCAAGGCCCTCATCGAGAACTTCGTCCTCCGCGTCTGCGCCTGCAAGGGCGATTGGACCCCCCGCAACTTCATCGCCGACTCCATCCAGCGCGTGCGAGCGCAGGTGGGCGAAGGCCGCGTCCTCTGTGCCCTCTCCGGCGGCGTCGATTCCGCTGTCACCGCCGCCCTCGTCCACCGCGCTGTGGGCGACCAGCTCGTCTGCATCTTCGTCAACAACGGCCTCCTCCGCCGCGAGGAGCCGGAGCGCGTCCAGGACACCTTCCGCCGCCACCTCAGCATCAACCTCGTCTACGTCGACGCCACGGACCGCTTCCTCGACCGCCTGGCCGGCGTCACCGACCCCGAGCAGAAGCGCCGCATCGTCGGCGAGACGTTCATCCGCGTGTTCGAGGAGGAGGCCGATAAGCTGGGCCGCGTCGACTTCATCGCTCAGGGCACCACCTACCCGGACGTCATCGAGAGCGCCGTCAGCCACGACGCCCCTACGGGCGCCCGTCTGGGCGCCGCCGCCAAGATCAAGACCCACCACAACGTCGGCGGCCTGCCCAAGGAGATGACGTTCACCCTCATCGAGCCGCTGCGCTTCCTGTTCAAGGACGAGGTGCGCCAGGTCGGCCTCGCCCTCGGCCTGCCGCAGGAGATGGTCTTTCGCCAGCCGTTCCCCGGCCCCGGCCTCGCCATCCGCATCATCGGCGAGGTCACCCGCGACAAGCTGGAGACCCTCCGCGCCTGCGACTGGATCGTGATGAACGAGGTGAAGAAGGCGGCGCTCTACAACGAGCTCTGGCAGGCGTTCGCGGTGCTGACCGACAGCCGCTCCGTGGGCGTGATGGGCGACTTCCGTACTTACGGCCACGTGGTGGCCCTGCGCGCGGTCACTGCCGAGGACGCCATGACGGCGGACTGGGCCCGCCTCCCCTACGACCTCCTGGCCCGCATCGCCAACCGCATCGTCAACGAGGTCCCCGCCGTCAACCGCGTGGTGTACGACATTACCTCAAAGCCGCCTGGCACTATCGAGTGGGAATAGCGAACGCAACAGGCGCTGTCACCCGATGATGCGCTCTGGCACTTTCTAGGCCGTTTTCCATTCCTTTGGCGATTTGCACCGCCTGTTAGAGCAACGAATCATGTTCAGCGCCCGAATATACTTTGGAATCTGACCACAGGAAGGGCACTCATACCAATCAGAGAGCGCGCGGCCGGCTTTGCAGAAGCGTTCTATTTCGCTGATGGACACTGATTGCGCATTCGCATTGTGGTGGGATAACAGATTTCCCGGCGTTCCAGCAGCGGTTATCTCCTGGAAGAGACCATCAATCTGTGCACTGTGGGATGGCAGAAGCTTCTTAAGCCGTATCCGGGCCGGGTCCTGTAGGTGGCCCACGTCGTAGCGTCCGTCCTTCTCAAGCTCTACTGATGCCTTCGTAGCCGCACAGATTTCAAACAGTATCCATTCCAGGTATTGTCTCCCGTCATTTGCCGCACCCGTCTTGTCAACCTCTTTGAGTTTATCCTCGATCCGCTGCCACCTGGGCCTATACGACCGTACAATTGGCCCCTCCTCTAGGCTCCAGCGCAAGATCCTTAGATTGACGAAGCGACCGTCCGCACCAAACGCCCTTTGATGTCTCTCGAGTTCGTCCAGCCAGATATCGTCGTGCGTCGTTATGATCAGCTGATAGTCCGTGAATTCCCTGAGTAGAAGCTCCGCAACCCGCCCGCGGTGGGAGCTGTCAATTGACATGACCACATCATCCAAGGCGACCAGAGGACAATCCACCGCAAACTGCTTGACAAATGCTAAGAAGATGCACAGGCCGAGAGAGTCCAGATGGCCCTCGCTTGTAAATGCGCGTGGATCTTCATCTCTCTCTCCAAAGGCACGTATCCGAAGTTCGGTGCTCGCGCGGCGCCCTTCTGGCAGCACGAGTTGTAAGTCCCCGTGAAGCTCCCCAGGATGAAGGACATCGTAGAATCTCGAAATATCATCCTGAATAGTGCCGTAGATCCGCTTGATTTCAGCCTTTCTGCACCGTGAAAACGTCTCGAACACATACCCAGCGCGATCCGCAAAGCCTTCCGCTAGTTCAAGTTTCTTGTTCTCGCGATCGAAGTCTGTACCCAGCCGCGCCAAGTCTCTCGCCCTTTGAACTAACGACAGTATCGATTGGTCTCGCTCCGTGAGCGCCAGCTCGTTCTGCCGTTCATCGGCGTACTCAACCAGCTTGCTACACATGATCTGGTAAGCGGGAACCGCGCAGATGAGCGCCTCCAAATTGCACTCCTGGTCAAACTGAGTCGAAGCCTCAATAGCGGCAATTGCGGCACTGGAATGGCTTCCAAACTGCTGGATGGCTTTTGCCGGTTCGTTCGCGTCGGATCCAAGTACTGTAGCAAGCGGCGACGCCACTCCTGAAACGCGGCCTTCGAGGTTCTTGAGAGAACCCAAGAGCTTCTCCTGTAGCTTTCGAAGCTGAGACACCTCTTGCGAGAGTTCTTGGAGCCTCTCCCGTCGTGCCCTCACCCGACACAATGTGTCTTCTACGTCGATCGGTTGCTCACAAAGCGGGCAATTGGCCAATCTGTCCGCTGCCAAAATTTGCTCACCAAGCGCCAGCAGCTCCGCTTCCAATACGCTGGCTAGCCGTTGGCGTTCCGAACGAAGTCTTGAGTGGCCATCGCAATAAGCTCTAAGCTCGCTCTCCAGCTCTGGCGGAGCAGTCGCCGAATCAACAGCGCTTCTCAGCTCCTGAAGAGATGCGACGGCTCGCTGGTCGGACACCTTTGCCGACCGGAGCCAATCCTCGGCGACAGACGATACGCTCTCAAACGAGGAGATCTCCGCTAGGCCCAGTGCGCCAATGGCCCTGTTCAGCGAGCCGAGAGCTTCGTGGGGTGTGGATGGCTCCCCGTCCGCCAATTCAGCTAGGCGTTTCTTAATGCCTTCAACCTCTCCCTTCTGGGCTGAGCAGTTTCCTTCAGCACGGTCGCGGGCTCGCATCATGGCTAGATCGATATCGTCGAGAGATTCTGCCCCAATCATCGATGCGATGGCCCTGTATCTCTCAGCCGGGTCGTTGTGAATGAATACAAGAAGCTGAGACCGGCGGAGTATGAATGCCCCTGACGATGCGTCATTCCACAGGCTCTTTAGTACAGGCGGCACGGTCGGCTCAGATTCTAGCGAACGCGAGACAGTAATTGCCCCTGGATCGAATGTAGCCGTCACCTGCATCAAAGCGCGACCCAGGTACGCGTGCGGGCCATGTTGCCTGAGGGATAGCCCTCTGATACCAACCAGATGTTTGATCTCGCCGGTGAATAGGAACTCTAGGGCATCGACAACGGAGCTCTTGCCTGAGGCATTCTCGCCCCACAGGACAAGGCTCTTGCCGTCAAGGACAAGGGGC
Source organism: Dehalococcoidia bacterium (assembly GCA_034411955.1). Classification (GTDB taxonomy): domain Bacteria; phylum Chloroflexota; class Dehalococcoidia; order SM23-28-2; family RBG-16-64-32; genus DAOUMF01. The sequence continues at coordinate 16,137 of DAOUMF010000165.1, read as the reverse complement.
CAGTCGCGGACACCCCGCAGAGCTCTGATCTCAAGGCGCTTCAGCTTCATCATTTGGGATTGCCTCAGCTTTGAGAGCCGCCTCTATCTTGTCCTGCTCGGATAGTTCGCCTTCCTCCGCCAGCCGTTTCAGTTGCAGGACTACATCGGGAGGAAGTTTCCCTTCCGCCTCGGCCGCGGAAAGAAACTCCAGGATCACGGAATCCACGATATTTGCCCCGGTCATCGAGCCATCGCCCCCCTCAACATCCTTCGCCGGCTTCACCGCTATGATACCTCCACGGCGCGCTGTCATGGTACTCGCCATCCTCCCCCCGTAACATCACCCGCCCCTGCGGCGTCCTTTCTCGGTAACCCTAGCCGGTAAAGGAATCGCTATGCTTAACACCGTATCCTGTCCTAGCTGCGACGCCGAGGACCTGCACGGCGCTCGCTTCTGCCCTCACTGCGGCACCGGCCTCGGCGGCAACGGCACCGCGCCCGCCGTCCACGCTCCCCTGGTGCGCCTCCTCACCGAGGTGGCCGACCTCCAGCACGAGCTCCTGCGTCAGCTCGACAAGGGCCGCCGCAGCCAGGCCCGCCAGTTCGCCCACGCCGTCGTCGCTCAGACCGAGAGCCTCCAGCGCACCCTCGACCACCACTCGCGCCAGGCGGAGCGGCTTCAGGTCTGGCAGAAGTGGACGGCCGGCCTCGCCGCCGCCGTCGTTCTCCTCGCGGTCCTCGTCGTCGTCATCGCCGGCTGACGGCTGACCGCTTGCAGCAGGGCGGCGCCACAAGCTACGATGGCGCCGTCGTGAACGTCCTCCTCGTCGGCTCCGGCGCCCGCGAGCACGCCCTCGCCTGGAAGCTCCGCCAGTCGCCCCGGCTGACCGACCTCTTCGTCGCCCCCGGCAACGCGGGCACCGCCGCCCTCGGCGCCAACCTCCCGGTGAAGGCGTCGGACATCGACGGGCTGGCGCGGGCGGCCAAGGACAACCGCTGCGAGCTGGTGGTCGTGGGGCCGGAGGACCCCCTCGCGCGCGGCCTGGTGGATCGCCTGGCGGTGGAGGGGATCGCCGCCTTCGGGCCCAGTCAGGCGGCGGGCCGCATCGAGTCCTCCAAGGCCTTCGCCAAGGACTTGATGCAGCGCCACGGCATTCCCACCGCCGCTTTCGCCGTCTTCAGCAATCGCACCGACGCCCGCAACCACGTGCAGGGCCTGAGCCAGCCGCCGGTGGTGAAGGCCGACGGCCTGGCTGCGGGGAAGGGCGCCATCGTCTGCGACTCCCGGGAGGAGGCCCTGCAGGCCATCGACCGGATGCTGGGCGAAGAGGCCGCCTTCGGGGCCGCCGGGCAGACGGTGGTCATCGAGGAGCGCCTCAGCGGCCGCGAGGTCACTGCCCACGCCTTCACCGACGGCCAGACCACGCTGCCGATGCCGTTCTCGTGCGACTACAAGCGGGCGCTGGACGGAGACGAGGGCCCGAACACGGGGGGCATGGGCGCCTACAGCCCGCCCGGCTGGCTGGACGCGAACCTCGCCCGCCGCATCGATGAGGAGATCACGGCGGCCACCGTCGGCGCCATGATGGCGGAAGGGGTGCCCTACCGGGGCGTCATGTACCCCGGCGTCATGGTGACGCCGCAAGGCCCCCAGGTGCTGGAGTTCAACTGCCGCTTCGGCGACCCCGAGACGCAGGCGATCCTCCCCCGCCTGAAGACGGACCTCTTGGAGATCTGCCTCGCCGTGGCCAACAACCGCCTGCACGAGATCGAGATCGAGTGGTGGGAGCAGGCCTGCGTGGCCGTGGTGCTCGCCTCCGGCGGCTACCCGGACGAATACGAGACCGGCTTCCCGATCTCCGGCCTCTCCCAGGTGGAGCCGGACGTGATGGTGTTCCACGCCGGCACCGCCCTCACCGACGACCGTTCGGTGGTGACCAGCGGCGGTCGCGTCCTCACCGTCGCCGCCCTGGGTGACACCCTGGCCGACGCGCGGACGAAGGCCTACCGCAACGTCCAGCACATCCACTTCTCGCGCTGCCACTACCGCCGCGACATCGCCGCCCCGGCCCAGGAGGCGCGGGTGGAGTAGCGGGCCGCCCCTTGACCCTCCGCCCTCCCAAGCCCACAATCAGCCCATGCCCCGCGTAGCCGTCCTCACCGGCTCCCAGTCCGATGTCCCCGTCCTGGAGTCCTGCCTCCAGGTCCTCGACGAACTGGGCATCGAGCACGAGCTGCACGTCATGTCTGCCCACCGTACGCCGGAGAAGGTGCAGCAGTTCGCCGCGGCCGCCGCGGACCAGGGCTTCGAGGTGATCATCGCTGCCGCCGGCATGGCCGCTCATCTGCCCGGCGTCGTCGCTGCCTGGACCGCCCTGCCGGTCATTGGCGTCCCCATCTCCGCCGAAGGCGGATCCGCCTCTGGCGGAGGCAAGCCCGGCATGTCCGGCCTGGACGCCCTGCTCTCCATCGCCCAGATGCCGCCCGGCGTGCCCGTCGCCTGCATGGCCGTCAACGGTGCCAAGAACGCCGCCCTGTACGCCGCCGCCATCCTCGCTCTCAAACACCCCGACGTCCGCCAAGCACTCGAACAGTTCCGCCGCGAGCAGGCTCAGACCTAGCCTGTCCCGAAGGAGGACCCATGCCCCTTATCGACTACGATTCCGCCAGCCCCGTCGAGATGTTCCCGGGCATCGTCCGCCGCACCCTCACCGACGGCGACCGCCTCATGCTCATCGAGGTCGCCCTGGAAGAAGGCGCCGTCGTGCCCATGCACACGCATCCGCATGAGCAGACCGGCTACCTGATCTCAGGCCGCTTCCTGTTCGAGCTGGGCGACGAGAAGCGCGAGATGGGGCCCGGCGACTGCTGGCTGGTGCCCTCCAACGTCCCCCACCAGGTCACCGCCCTGGAGCGCTGCCTCGCCCTGGACATCTTCTCGCCGCCGCGGGAGGACTACCGCTAGGCGCGGCCTGGAACTATCTCGACGCTGCCCTCTTCCACCACGCCCCGCCATGCTCTAATATGATGCCGTGCTAGTCGCCCCGACTCCCGCGGTCGCCCGCGCTGATCGAGCAGACTCCCCGTTGCCCTCGTCTACGCATCGCTCCCTGTCATGATTGAGCGGTACACCCGGCCCCAGATGGGCCGCGTCTGGTCCGAGGAGAACAAGTACGACAAGTGGCTCCAAGTGGAGCTCGCCGTCTGCGAGGCCTGGGCCGAGCGCGGCGTCATCCCCAAGGACGCCCTGCCCAAGCTCCGAGAGGCCCGCTACGACCTCGCCGACATCGCCCGCTACCTGCCGGAGATGCACCACGACATGACCGTCTTCCTGCGCTCGCTCGCCGACTCCCTCGGCCCCGAATCGCGCCACATCCATGTCGGCCTTACCTCGAACGACGTCTGGGACACCGGCCTCGCCCTCCAGCTCATGGAGGCCACGGAGCTGCTGGAGCAGGACCTGCGGGCTCTCACAGACGCCGTCCGTGAGAAGGCGCTGGAGCACAAGGAAACCGTCTGTATCGGTCGCACTCACGGCGTCCACGCTGAGCCCACCACCTTCGGCCTCAAGCTGGCCGCCTGGTGGGACGAGCTGCGTCGCCAGAGCCACCGCCTGACCCAGGCCAAGGAGACGGTCTCCGTGGGCAAGATCAGCGGCGCCGTGGGCACCCACGCCACCGTTCCCCCGGACGTGGAGGCCGACGTCTGCGGTCGCCTCGGCCTTCTGGTGGAGCCCATCTCCACCCAGATCGTCCACCGCGACCGACACGCCCACTACGTCTCCACCCTGGCCCTGATCGCGGCCAGCCTGGAGAAGTTCTCCACCGAGATCCGCCACCTCCAACGCACCGAGGTTCTGGAAGCGGAGGAGCCTTTCGGCGAGGGGCAGACCGGCTCGTCTGCCATGCCCCACAAGCGCAACCCGGAGAAGTGCGAGCGCATTTCCGGCTTGGCCCGCCTCTTCCGCGGCTACACCTCCGCCGCCCTGGAGAACGTCGCCCTCTGGCACGAGCGCGACATTTCCCACTCGTCCGTGGAGCGCGTCATCCTGCCGGACGCCTGCATCCTCCTGGACTACATGCTGGACATGTTCACGTGGATCGTCCGCGGCCTGCGGGTCTATCCAGAGAACATGCGGCGTAACTTGGATCTGACCCAGGGGGTGATCTTCTCTCAGCGGGTCCTTCTGGCCCTCATCGATAGGGGGCTGGCCCGCGAGGAGGCGTACAAGCTGGTGCAACGCAACGCCATGCGCGCCTGGCAGGAGCGCACGCCCTTCTTGGACCTCCTGTGCGAAGACGAGGACGTAGCGCGTCACCTGTCGCATGACGATATGGCATCGCTATTCGACTGCGGGTTCTTCCTCCAGCACGTGGACGAGAGCTTCCGGAGGATTGGGCTATGACCGCCGTGCTCACCGAGACCACGCTGGACCTGCCCCTCGCCGCCCGCGGCAAGGTGCGCGACGTCTACGACCTGGGCGACAAGCTCCTCATCGTCGCCACCGACCGTATCTCCGCCTTCGACGCCGTGCTGCCGACCGGCATCCCGGACAAGGGCCTCGTCCTCACCCAGCTCTCAGCGTTCTGGTTCGAGAAGACGGGCGACATCGTCCCCAATCACTTCCTGGGCGTCGTGGACGACACCCACATCGAAGGCGTGCCTGCGGAGTTGCCCCGCGACCTCATCGGCCGCGCCATGCTGGTCCGCAAGGCGCAGCGGCTGGACGTGGAGTGCATCGTCCGCGGCTACGCCGTGCTGGGCAGCGCCGGCTGGGCCGAGTACCACCAGGGTGGCAGCATTAGCGGCATCAAGCTGCCCCGCGGTCTCAAGGAGGCGCAGGAGCTGTTCGAGCCCATCTTCACGCCGACGACTAAGGCCGAGGAGGGGCACGACGAGAACATCACCTTCGACCAGACGGTGGAGCTTGTCGGGGAGCGGGCGGCGAACGCCATCGCCGTGCGCTCCCTGGCCGTCTATCGCTTCGGCCGTGACTACGCCCGCGAGCGAGGCATCATCATCGCCGACACCAAGTTCGAGTTCGGGTGGCTCGACGACGAGGTGATCCTCATCGATGAGTGCTTGACGCCGGACTCCAGCCGTTTCTGGCCTGCCGACCGGTACAAAGTCGGCCAGACCCAGCCCAGCTTCGACAAGCAGTACGTCCGCGATTATCTCACCGAGACAGGGTGGGACCGCACGCCCCCGGCACCGGAGTTGCCCCCGGAGGTCGCCGCCCGGACCGGCGAGAAGTACCGCGAGGCGTTCCACCGCATCACCGGCCGCGACCTGATCCGGCCCTAGCGGCATGGCAGAACAACTGCCCGCCGCACACAGGTTTGACCCTCCCCAGGCCACGCGATAGAATGCGGGCGCTCCCGCTCTCTGAGACTGCACATGGTCGAATCGATCTCCGCAGACATCGAAGCCTTCCTCCGCGAACCACACGTGGCCGCCCTGGCCACCGTCCGCCCCGACGGCCGCCCCCACGTCACCCCCGTCTGGTACGACTTCGACGGCAAGGAGTTCACCGTCTCCACCTTCCGCACCACCCAGAAGCTCAAGAACGTCTCGCACAAGGGGTTCGCTGCTCTCAGCATCTTCACCCACGAGCCGCCCTATCGGAACGTCATCGTCCAGGGCACGGCCCGCCTCGGCAGCCCCCTGGACAACGTCTGGCGCCAGCGCGTCGCCACGCGCTATCTGGGCGAGCACGCTGGCCGTGTCTATGTCCAGGAGACCGCCGACTGGGACGTCATCGCCATCCATATCCGGCCGCTGCGCTGGGCCTGCGCCGGCTTTGAAGAGGTAGATGGAGCGATGTCATGACCCAAGACCCCGATATCCAGCAACGAGTCCTCTCTTACGTCCGCCATCAGGCCGCCAAGGACTCGGCCGATCTCGCCGCCCTGATGGAGCGCACCGCGGCCGACTGCGCCCGCTGCCTGGACGGCATCAGCGAGGAGCAGGCGGCCTTTAAGCCTGCCCTGAGCGGAGCCGAAGGGTACGACGAAGAGTGGTCGGTCAAGGAGGTGCTGGGTCACATGCTGCTGTCAATGGCGGCGGTGAACGGGGATATCGCCCGCATAGCCGAGGGTAGGGAGCCGAGCCCCTCGTACGGGGTCGGCGGTACCTCCGGCGGCGGACGATCGATCGAGGAGCTACGGCAGGCCCTCGCCCATCAGTGGTCGGAGACCGTCCGCCTCGTCCACTCGCTTTCGGAGGAGGCGGGCCATAAGCCGATGCCCGAGCACCCGATGTTCGGCCCGCTAAATTCCAAGGAGTGGATCGCCTTCCAACGCCTGCACGCCATGGACCACATCCAGCAGATCGAGATGATCAAGGCTCACCCGGACTACCCGGAGGACTAGCGCCATGTTTCTCGCCCGCGTCTACGTGACCCTCAAGCCTACCGTGAACGACCCCCAGGGTCTGACCATCCGCGGCGCTCTCCACTCGCTGGGTTTCGCCGACGTGGAGTCGGTGCGCGCCGGCAAGTACCTGGAGGTGCGCATCTCCGACGACGACCGCGCGAAGGCCGAGAAGCAGCTCGCGGAGATGTGCCGCAAGCTGCTGGCCAACCCGGTGATCGAGGACTACCGCTTCGAGCTGGAAGAGATGGCGACGACGTAGGCGATTGTTCTGCGCCGCTCGTGGTTCGACGGGCTCACCACGAGCGGGCGGGGCTCCCCTACAACGTTTCCTTCGTGCTGGGGATATCGCCCGCCGCCCGCGGGTCGATCGCGGCGGCCTGCCGCAGAGCCCTCGCCAGCGCCTTGAACGCCGCCTCCACCCGGTGGTGGTCGTTCTCCCCGGCCAGCTCCCGCACGTGCAGGTTGAGCCGTCCCTCGCTGGCGAAGGCGGCCAGGAAGTGGTGGATGTTCTCCGTGGGGAGCTGCCCAACCATTTCCCGCTCGAAGTTGAACTGGATGCTGGCGTGGCCGCGACCGCCGAGGTCGACCGACACCAGGGCCAGCGCCTCGTCCAGGGGCACGACGGCGTCCCCGAACCGTGAGATGCCCCGCCGCTCGCCCAGCGCCTCGTTCAGCGCCTGACCCAGGACCAGCCCCACGTCCTCCACCAGGTGGTGCGGGTCGCGGTCGATGTCGCCGCTGGCCTCGACGGTTATGTCAAACAAGCCGTGCCTGGCTAGCTGCTCCAGCATGTGATCCAGCATGCCGACGCCGGTGGAGACCTCGTAGCGGCCGCTGCCGTCCAGCGTCAGTTCCACCGAGACGGTCGTCTCGCGGGTCTCGCGGCGTACGCTGGCCTTGCGCGCTGCTCGCTCAGGCAACGGCGGCTCCGATCTCGGACAGCGCCTCCACGAGGCGGTCCGTGTCCTGCGGGCGGCCCACGCTGATGCGCAGGCAGCCGCGCACGCCCGGCGAGTCGAAGTGGCGCACCAGCACGCCTCGCTCCCGCAGCTTCGCCTGTAGCTCCGTCGCCGGCCGGCCCTGGACCTGGCAGAGGAGGAAGTTGGCCCGCGAGGGGTAGACCCGCAGCCAGGGGAAGGCGGCCAGCGCCTTCGCCATTCGCTCCCGCTCGCCTACGATCATCCTCACGTTTTCGGACAGCGCAGGCCTGTCCTCCAGGGACGCCAGGACGGCGGCCTGCGCCGCCACGTTCATGTTGTACGGCATCTTGATCTTGCGGATCGTCTCCGCCACGGCGGGGGGAAACACGCCGTACCCTGCCCTCAAACCGGCCAGCCCCGCCCATTTACTGAACGTCCGCATCACGATTAGGTTATCGCGCTCCGCCACCCGCGGCGCGAAGCCCTGCCCCGCGAACTCCGCATACGCCTCGTCCACCACCACCGCCGCGTCGTGCGACAACAGCCGCTCCAACTCCTCCGCAGAGGCGGCGTTGCCCGTCGGGTTGTTGGGAGAGGCGAGGAACATAAGTTTGGCGCCCGCGGCCAGCGCCCGCTCGGCGGCGTCGACGTCCAGGGCGAAGTCCTCCCGGCGCGGCGCCTCGACGGCGTCGGCCCCGTAGGTGTGGATGACGAACTCGTAGATGCCGAAGGTGGGGGGCGCGTTCACCGCCTTGTCTCCCGGCGACAGGAACAGCCGCCCCGTCAGGTCCAGCAGCTCGTCGGAGCCGTTGCCTACGACGATCTGCTCGGGAGTGCCCCCCACGTACTCGGCGATAGCCTCCCGCACCCGTCGCTGCTCCGGGTCGGGGTAGATGTGGTAGTGGGGCAAGCGTGCCAGGGCCTCTCGCACCTTGGGCGAAGGGCCGTAGGGGTTCTCATTCCCATCAAGCTTGGCGATGCGTTCCTCGGGGATGCCCAGCCGGCTGGCCAGGACGTCCAGCGGCTCCACTGGCTCATAGCCGGGCATCTCCACCAGGTCGCGCCGCGCCAGCCGCAGGAGCCCTTCGTCGGGGGACGTGCTCATCTAGCGGTCCTTCTCCAGCCGCCGCTCCACCGCCCGCGCGTGACCGCCGAAGCCTTCGGCCCGCGCGATGGCGGCCGCCGCCGGGCCCAGCCTCTCCAAGGCCTTGCGGTTCAGGGTGATAACGCTGGTGGCCTTGAGAAAGTCCTGCACGCCTAGCGGGGAGGCGAAGCGAGCACTGCCTCCAGTGGGCATGACATGGCTCGGGCCCGCCGTGAAGTCGCCGACGGACTCCACGGACGTAGCGCCAACGAATACCGCCCCCGCGTTGCGCACTCCCTCCAGCAATCGCCCCGGCCGCTCCACATGCAGGCACAGGTGCTCCGGCGCGAACTCGTTGGCCAGCTCCAGCGCCTCATCCACGTCCTCCACTACGGCGATGCCGCCCCGCGCCTCCAGGGACGCGCGGGCGACGTCCTTGCGCCCGAGCCCCTCCATCTGCGACTGAAGTTCCCCCAGCGCCTTGCTGGCCAGCCGCTCGGAGGTGGAGATGAGAATCGCTGTCGCCAGCTCGTCGTGCTCCGCTCCGGCAAGCAGGTCGGCCGCCACCAGCTCCGGATCGGCCCCGTCATCGGCGATGACCACGGTCTCCGACGGCCCGAACACCCCGTCCAGCCCCACCATACCGTAGACCCTCTTCTTGGCCTCCGTCACAAAGACGTTGCCAGGGCCGCAGATCTTGTCCACCCGAGGCACGGACTCGGTCCCGTAGGCCAGGGCGGCAATGCCCTGGACGCCCCCCGCTCGGAACCCCCCGTCCACCCCCGCGATGTGCGCCGCGACCAGCTTCAGCGGTGATACGCTGGCGTCCGCCAGGGCCGGCGTGGCCATCACCAGCTTCCGCACCCCGGCCACCCTGGCCGGCACAGCGATCATCAGCACCGTGGATGGATAGACTGTCCGCGTACCGGGCACGTACATCCCGACCCTGGCCATGGGGCGAACCTGCTGACCCACGCCCTCTTTCTCGAAGGTGTGTGCGGCATGCTCCATCTGCCTCTGGTGAAAGCGGCGCACCTGGTCGGCCGCCTCACGCAGGGCCCGCACCAGCCCACTGTCCAGGCTGTCGTAGGCGGCCTCTATCTCCTTGGCGGACACCTCCAGAGAGCGTGCCCCCTCGCCGCGCACGCCGTCGATCTCCTGGTTGTACTGCGCCACCGCCGCATCGCCCCTCTCCTGCACGTCGCGCAGGATACGGTCGACAACCTCTCCCACCCCCAGCTCCGCCCGGAACGTGCGGCGTATCGCCTCGCGCACGGCCGGCGGCAGCTCAGCCGCCTCCAGCGGTGCCCGGCGGAGCACGCTGCTTCTGGCTTCCTCCACCCCGTGAGCTAGGCGCACTCTAGGTACTCCTTCACCGTTCTCACGCTCTCCTCTTGGGAGCGCTTCATGAACTGCCGCAACCGCTTTTCGCCCAGATAGCGGAGCGTCTCGTCCACTAGGTCCGGCAATGACTGCAGGAACTCCTGGAACTGCTCCGGCGATTCGATGCCAGCCGCTCGCAGGTGTCGACTGGCGATGTACCGGAACCGCTCCCAGTCCGGAGGGTGGTTCACCACGTCCAGGATGATGTCCTTCCAGCGGCCCAGCGTCTCGCCATCGATGAGTTCGATGTCCAGTGCGAGGTCCGATCGGGCGATCTCATTCAGGACGTGCGCCATCAGGTCACGGTCGATGCGCTTCTGGCGGTCCAGGGAGAACTGAAGGGCACGGTCCATGATGTTGGCCCGCACGCCCCCACTCAAGGGAGAGCGCTCCCCAAAGAAGGGGCGGTAGATGGTGTTGATCCACAGTTCATCCATCACCAGGTGCGTGAGGTAACCGGCCACGAAGGCACTGGTCGCCACGCTCAGGTCGCCGGGCTCGCGCAGCCGCGGGTAGGCCTCGAACAGGCCGGCCACGCCGCTCTGCTCGTCGAAGTTGGACAGGTCGAAGAAGTGGGTGCGTCCGCGCTCCCAGCGGGTGATCACCCGAATGTCGGGAGCGGTGGAGCCCAGATAGAGGTTGCCCCTCTCCTCCTCCAAGACGCGGTGACGGAGCCGCTCCGCTACCTCCTTGGCGATGACCGTGTGCAGACCCAGCGGCGGCATCTCAGTTTCAGCCTCGCCGCAATTGTATCAGACCGCCCCCGCCGCCTCCGCGGCGGATCGCAGGGCAGCCACCACCTGATCGAACACGCGCCGCTGACGGCCCGACAGCTCCCGCCCCGGGTTGCCGATGAGGCAAGTCGTCGAGCGAAACAGCGAATCTATCGGCTTCAGCCTGTTCTCGGCCAGGGTCTTGCCCGTCTCGGTGCCTTCGATGAGGAGATCGGCGTCCTCGGGCACGAACCCCTCGGAGGCCCCGGCGATGGGGATGACACGATAGCGCCCCAGGTGCCGGCCACGTGCGTAGGCATCAGCGATGCCCGGGAACTCCGAGGCGACACGAATCACCTGCCGCCCCTGCCCCCGCCAGTGCTCCAACGCGCCCATCAGGTCCGATGCTGGCACATCCTCGCTCACAGCAGCCGCCAGGTTGAACTGCCCCCGCCCCAGGTCAACCAGTTCCCGTACTGGGCTGGGTGGGAACCGGCTCAGGTGCTCCGTGAGACAGTCGCGACCGGCTACCGCCAGGTCGATCTCCCCCGTTGCGACGAGCTGGGGCATGTCCTGTGGTCGGATTACCTTCATCTCCAGCCCAGGCACTGGGCTCCGGGGGCGCCGCACGGACTCGAGTTCCCCGTAGCCCTTCTGAGGCAGAAGGCCGGTGTCCCTCAGGGCGGCCACGGCGTGGCGCTGCTGGTGGCCGTCCGGCAGCGCCATCCGCACGATGTCGCCGCGCCGCTGTGGGTGCGACACGCTTGCTCCATCCGCCGTCGGCGGCAGCGGCGGCGGCAGGCGCAGCCGCGGGGCCTCGACCCTGCCCGCGCCTCTCGTGAGCGGGCCCAGCAGTGGGCTAAGGTCCTTCTTGGTCAGACCCTCCGCGTTGGCGATGAGCCAGGCGGAGCCTTCCAGCAAAGGGAACAGAGGCGACAGGCCATGCGCTGACACCGCCGCCTCGTCGGCCGTCGCTATGACTGCCAGGTCGGCGTCCTCCGGGGGGTACGCCTCGGCGGCCCCCCACACGGCCTGCACCCGGTAGGCGGGCAACCTCGCCGCCAGGGCGAACGCCTCCGCTATGTTCGGGTACTCGCTGGCGATGCGGAGGCCCCGGCGGCCGCCCAGCGAGCCCAGTCCCGGCGCCCCATCCGCCGCTGCCACGCACAATCCCGAGCGCCCGACGCCCAGATCCGCCAGCAGCACAACCGGATGCTGGAGGAAGCGCGCCCGCAGCTCCTCCACCCAGGCCAGCCCGCACACGCCGAGGTCGTAGTTCCCCAGGGCTATCTGTATCGGGATATCCTTCTCGCGGAAGACCCGCGCCACCACGCTTGCCCTTCCGGCGACGCTGAGGACGTACGAGCGGGAGCCTTCGGCGTAGCCTTCGACCTTCAGGCCGGCCGAATGGAGGGCGCGAGCTATGGTGCCCCGCAGGTCACCCGCGGGCAGCGCCAGCCTAATCACGACCGAACTCGCGCAGCGCCTCGGCCACCGCCTCCACGCTGGCGAGACGGCGTTGCCCTCCTTCCGGTCCAGCGAGCAGGTACCCTTCGGCAGCGACCTTCACCACCGGGCTACCCTGCAACGGCTCCCCGGCCACCTGCACGGCGAGCCCCTGTGCCCGCAGGGCTGAGGCCAGGCGAAACGCTGATGCCAGCGATGCACCGTCGGGGGTCTCCAGGGCCACCGTAGCGATCCGCCGCTCCGACGCCTCGGGCGCCAGCAGACCCGCCAGGGCCTCGGCCTCGAGAGCGAAGCCGGACGCCGGTACATGCCCACCACCGATGAGCGATATGAGGGCGTCGTAGCGCCCGCCGCCGCCCACCCTGCGACCCGCCACCTCGAACCGGAAGGCGGGCCCGGTGTAGTACTCGAAGTCGCGCACCATCGCCGCCGATATCAGACAGGGGCAGCCCAGCCGTTCCAGCGCCTCCACGACGATGGCAAGCTCGTTCAGCGGCGCTTCCATCTGCGGGACGCCCTTGGTGAAGGCGCTGCGCAGGTTGCTCAGGTAAGCCCCACCCTCCCCTTCCATCGCCAGCAGCATCTCCAGAGAGGTCCCCAGGTCAGGCAACCGTGTCTGGAGCTCTGCCAGCGCCGACTCATCGTCGTCAAGGATGCGGTCGTACAGGGCCAGCTGTTCGGAGGCGTCCAGCCCGGCCTGCGCCAGCACCGCCCGAACCAGCCCCGGGTGGGACAGCCTGACGTTGGCCTGCAGGGCGAGGCGGGCCAGCACCTCACGACCCAGCAGGATCAGTTCCACATCGCCCTGGGGCTGGCTGTCCCCGATGAACTCCACCCCGCACTGCCAGTCCTCGCGCGACTCATCGCCCTCGGCAAAGCGGAAAACGTTCTGCACGTAGAACAGCTTGACCGCACCGCCGCCCTCCAGGGACTCCGTGTACAGCCGTGCCGCCGGAATCGTCGAGTCGGGCCGAAGCACCACACGCTCGCCGCTCCAGCCGTCCCAGTCCAGGAAGGAGTAGACGCGCCCCAGCATCTGGGACGAGAGCGTCCCGGCGGTGGTGAACAGGTGCAGGTGCTCCAGGATCGGGGTGCGGATCTCCTCGTAACCCCAGCCCTGGCAGGCGGCGCGGAACGCCTCCTCCACCCGGCGAAAACGCCGCATCTCCTCCGGCAGCCTGTCCCGCATGCCGCGACAGCGCAAAGGACGGTCCATAGCTTGCATCTCGTGCAGAGTGTGCCTCATTCTAGCGCAGCCCTGTCCCCGATTCAACGAGCCGACAATATCCCCCCTGGCTCACGGTATAATGGCCCTGCACCACGAGGCCGCTCATGACCGTTCTCCGCACCGCAACGTTTCTGCGCATCCGACCCGTGCGACTGGCCATCGCCGCGCTCCTCGTCCTCGGCGTGCTGAGCTTCGCCTGCGGCGGCGGGCCAGGAGCACCGCCGGACGCCGTCCACGTCCTCACGGCCGATGGCGTCGTGGGGCCGGTGATGGAGCGCTACCTGGACCGCGGTATAGATGCCGCCGAAGATGAGGATGCGCAGGCGGTGGTGATCCGTCTGGACACACCGGGCGGCCTCATCACCTCCATGAACGACATCGTGAAGCGCATCCTGTCGTCGGAGGTGCCTATTGTCGTTTATGTTAGCCCTCAGGGTGGTCAGGCCGCATCGGCTGGCACCTTCATCACCATGGCGGCGCATGTGGCGGCCATGGCGCCCGCGACCCGCATTGGCGCCGCCCATCCCGTCGCTTCTGGGGGCGAAGAGATACAGGGCCCCCTCAATGAAAAGGTGACCAACGATGCCGTCGCCCAGATCAGAGGTCTGGCCGAGCAGCGAGGGCGCAACCAGGACTGGGCCGAGAAAGCCGTCCGGGACAGCATTGCAGCCAACGCCAGCGAGGCGCTGAAGCAGGACGTCGTCGACCTCGTCGCCAACGACCTGGGAGAGCTACTGCGCTCCGTGGACGGCCGTCACGTCACTCTGGACACCGGCCGTCAGGTGACCCTCCATACGGCCGACGCTGAGGTGGTGTTCAACGACATGAACCTCATCGAGCGGTTCTTGGATCTCATAGCCGACCCCAACATCGCTCTCTTGTTGCTGTCTTTAGGCACTTTAGCGATTTTCATCGAGATAGTGCATCCCGGCGTGATCTTCCCGGGTGTGTTCGGGGTCATTGCCCTGATCGTGGGGTTCTTCGCGCTCAGCGTCCTGCCCTTCAACTGGGCCGGTGTGGCCCTGATCCTCTTCGCCTTCATCCTGTTCGGGCTGGAGATCTTCGTGCCCAGCGGCGGGATATTGGGTGTGGGAGGGGCCGTCGCCCTCGTCCTGGGCGGTCTCCTCCTCACCAGCGGCAACCCGCCGGAGTTCCAGGTGTCCCGCTGGCTGCTCTTCGGGCTGGCCGCGGGCATGGGCGCGATGGTCCTTTTCGTGCTGGTCAATATCATGCGCATCCGTATGATGCCCGCCCAGATGGGGATGGAGAGCATCGTCGGGCGCAAGGCCGTCACCCGCTCGGTTCTCAACCCGGAGGGATTCGTTTTCTTCGACGGCGAGCGCTGGTCCGCCGAGTCGGAAGAGGGCATGATTGGGGAGGGTGAACGGGTGGTCATCACGGAAGTCCACGGGCTTAAGCTCAAGGTCAAAAGGGAGCTATAGGAAGGAGGCTAGCTATGTCTAGCGAATCGTCGCCTACGGGGCCCCCGGGCCCCAATTGGCTGGCCCGACTGCTAACAGTCTTCGGGTACTTCTTGGCGGTCCCCCTGTTCCCCATGGCGATCAAGATCGTCCAGGAGTACGAGCGCGGGGTCATCTTTCGCCTGGGACGCCTGGTCGGCGCCCGTGGGCCGGGACTGTTCTTCATCATCCCCATTGTGGAGCGGATGGTGAAGATAGACCTGCGCATCGTGACCATGGACGTCCCCCGCCAGGACGTCATCACCCAGGACAACGTCACAGTCAAGGTGGACGCCGTGGTCTACTTCCGCGTGACCGACCCGGACGCGGCCGTGGTGAAGGTGATGGACTACATCCGCGCTACCTCTCTCGTGGCGCAGACCACTCTCCGCAGCGTCCTCGGCCAGTCTGACCTAGACGAACTCCTGAGCAAGCGCGAGCAGGTCAACCAGCGGCTCCAGCAGATCATCGACGAGGCCACGGAACCCTGGGGGGTCAAGGTGACCATCGTCGAAGTGCGCGACGTCGGCCTGCCGCCGGAGATGATCCGCGCCATGGCCAAGCAGGCCGAGGCCGAGCGGGCGCGCCGCGCCAAGATCATCCACGCCGAGGGCGCGTTCCAGGCAGCCCAGAAGCTGGCGGACGCCGGCAAGATCATGGCGGCCACCCCCACCACCCTCCAGTTGCGCTACCTCCAGACCCTTACGGAGATATCAACGGAGCATCAGAGCACGGTCATCTTCCCAGTACCCATCGACATTCTCGGCATGTTCGTGCGGGGCGTGGGTGGCGACAGTGGCCAGGGCGGAACCCGTCGCCAGGTGCCGATGGAGGGAGAAGAGAAGAAGAGCTAGGGGCCGCGCCTACGCCCTGAGGGTGACATCCCCTGCTTCCACGGTTGCCAGGGAGCCGTCGTCGCGCCGAATGAGGAGGCTGCCCTGGGCGTCAACGTCCTCGGCTGTCCCCTCCTCCACACGTTCGCCCAGTGTGGCGCGGACCCGCTGTCCCAGGGTCTCCAGGCGGGACCGCCAGGCGCGGAAGGCTGCGTCGCCCTCCTGCGCATCCGTGTAGCGCGCTTCGAAGGCGTTGAGGAGGGCTGCCAGTACCTCCTCGCGCGAGACGTCGCAGCCCAGCTCCCGCCGCACGCTGGTGGCGGTGTCGGCGATCTCGAACACGGCCGCAGCGTCAAGGTTGACGTTCACGCCCATGCCTACCAGGGCGTACTTCACCGCCGCGCCCGCCAGGTCGGTCTCGATGAGCACCCCGGCGATCTTGCGGCCTCCCACGAGCACGTCGTTGGGCCACTTGATGCGACAGGTCAGCCCTGCAGCTTCCTCCAGCGCCTCCGCCATGGCCAGGGGGGCCACGATGCTCAGGCTCCGCAGGTGTCTGACTGGCGGGCGCATGACCAGGGTGACGTACAGATTCTTTCCCGCCGGCGATACCCAGGAGCGACCCAGGCGGCCTCGCCCGCCCGTCTGCTTTTCGGCCAGGACGGCGGTGCCCTCGGGGGCGTCTCGCTCCGCC
>DAOUMF010000164.1:0-18046 GCA_034411955.1 Dehalococcoidia bacterium | reverse complement strand
GTTCAGCATCGCCAAAGACCTGGGCCTGCAGAAGATGATGGTGCGGATGACCACCGATCAGCGCGGGGCCAGGGGCATGGTAGAGGCCTTGGGCTTCCGGCCGGAGGCTTTGCTGGCAGACTTCGCGATGGACCGCGACGGCCGCACTCACGACCTACTGATAATGTCCTACGACGTCACCGGCTTCAGCAACACCGCCGAGACGCGCCCCCGCCGCTAGCCAGCGTCGGCAGCCAGAGGCTCACCCACCTCCGCCGCCGCCCGTCTCTTCGGGCGCTCACCCACCTCCGCCGCGATCGCAGGTAGCTCGCTGGGCGCCACTCCAGCCGCTGCCCTCAACTCCACGTAGGACTCGGTTAGGAAGTCCCCCAGACGGTCGACATCCGGGGTCGCCTGGGCATCCGCCACCAGACCGAAGTAGAGCTTCTGGTTGTAGCTCGTCACGGCGCAGCCCACGCCCATCTCCCAGGCGATCGGCACCAGCGGATAGTGGGACTCCAGACGGTGGCCCACCGAGTAGAGAGGGATCATCGGGCCGGGAACGTTCGTGCAGACCATGTTGGCCACCGTGTTGGGCGGCTTGGGCAGCGCCCCGAACAGCGCCTGCAGCATCGGCGGCAGGCCGCCCAGGGTGTCCGCCACCATCCCGATGCCATCGGCAACGTGGTCCCTTTTCAGTCGCCCTGTCCGTTCGCGGATAGCGTTGAGCCGCTCTACGGGGTTGCGCATGCCCAGCGGCACCTCCACCAGGAGCATGGAGATCCGGTTGCCCAGGGCTCCCTGTTCGTCCTCACGCCGCACGTTAACCGGGGTGAGGATCCGCGCTATCTCGCCTTCCGTGGTCTGGCCGTGCGCCTCATAGTAGCGGCTCAGCGCGCCCCCGAGCACAGCCAGCACGACATCGTTCACCGTTGCCCCGCATGCCTTGCGGATGGCCCGCACCTCAGCGAAGTCGTACTCGCTCCACGCCAGCTTGCGCTCACCGGAGAAGGCCCTGTTAAAGGGGGCTCGCCGGCCCGGCACCGCGAAGTACGGCAGGGCCACTTCCAGGCCGCGCTGCAGGGTGCGAGCGGTAGCGGGATTGTCCACCGTGTCCAGAAGCGCCTTCTGGACGTCTGCCGTCATCTTCAGTCCGTCGGCCAGACGGTCAAACACGGCGTCGAAGAAGCGGGTGGCGGTGTCGGGTATCGGTGGCGGCTCATACGGATCCGGGGGCGGTGGCGGTGGTGGCGGATCCGGCGAAACGTCGAGCACCATCATCAGCAGCTCAATGCCGGCCACTCCGTCGACCAGGCAGTGGTGCACCTTGGAAACCAGGGCGCTGCGGCCCCCTTCCAGGCCGTGCACCAGGTGTATCTCCCACAGGGGCTTGTCGCGGCTCAGCCTCCCCTGGAACACCCGCCCGGCGAGCTCGCAAAGCTGGTCATCGCTCCCCGGCGGCTCCAGGCGCACCGGGATGATGTGATTGCGGATATCGAACTCAGGATCGAACTCCCAGGTGGGGAAGTGGAGGTTCAGGGGGGCGGCTATCACCCGCTGGCGGTAGCGAGGGCTAAGGTGCATCTTCTGATCGAGGTTCTCCACCAGGCGCTCGTAGGGGATCTCGCTCTGGAACACGGCCACGGAGCCAATGTTCATAGGCGCCTCCTCCGTGTCGCCGAACAGGAAGGCGCCGTCCTGAGGACTGAGCCGATGACTGAGCTTACCCTGCCCCATGAGGTCCCCCGAATACGTCCGACGCTCTCACGCCGGATATGACCGATGACTGAACCGTATTCCCCCGCGGGCTACTTGGGCACTATAATACCCTATCCGGCCATGTTGGCGACAGGTGTGGCGAAAAAAATGTGGTTGTTCTCACAGGAAATGTGTTACTATAAATGAGAGCCATAACACATGTAACCGGAATCTATGGTTCAAAAGGGAGAGTGGTTCTTGGCCAGGTGGTCCCCACCTAAGCCGGAAGAGTTCGGGGCGATGGCTCTTCCCCTTTGGCGAGAGGCTCTCGTAGGCATCGACTGGCTCTCGCTCAGGGCTTCCGGTGTCTATCGAGGCAACGGTGTCCCCCATGGTGACGGCAGTGCAGTGGTCCTTGTCCCCGGCTTCCTCGGGTCCGACCAGTACCTGGGAGACATGTTCTCCTGGCTGCGGCGCATAGGCTACCAGCCCTACATGTCCGGCATCGGCAGGAACGCCGAGTGCCCAGACATCCTCAGCAGCAGGTTAGTGGAGACGGTGAACAGCGCCTATCAGGAGACCCGCCGTAAGGTCCACCTCATCGGCCACAGCCTCGGCGGAACGCTCGCCCGCAGCATCGCCGTCCGCCACCCCCGCCTGGTCGCCTCCCTGCTTACCATGGCCGCGCCCCTCAACGCCGTCCGCGCCCACCCCATGATCCTGGGCGCCGCCAAGGTCATCAGGCGCCGCATCCTCTCTGAGCGGGACGTAGAGCCCGAATGCTACAGCGGCTTCTGCTCCTGCGACTTTCTGAAGTCCTTCCGCCGGCGGCTACCGCGCTCCATAACCCACGTCGCCATCTATACCAAGGCGGACGGAGTGGTCGACTGGCGCTGCTGTATTAACGACGACCCTGAGACCGATATCGAAGTACAGGGCACCCATGTGGGGCTGGTCTTCAACCCCCGCGTCTACCGCCACGTGGCCAACGTCCTCGCTTCCACCGTGGAAGAGGCCCAGGACGTCGCCGACAGCCGGTCGGCCTAGCGGCCGGGTCTATTCGCTCCTCGGCTCCTCGGTTCGTGCCTTCCGCCGAGGCCGCGTCCCGCCCTCAGCCTTGGCCCTGTTGCCGTCGCGAGCGGGACGTACCGCCTGGCGCGCACGCTCCTGTGCCTTGCCGAATACCCCTCGCGACGCCTCGATTACGGCTTCTCCGGCCTCACGGTTGGCGTCTATCCAGCGGCGCAGCGCCTCCCGCCCCTCCTGCTGGGTGTCCAGCGCCTCGTCCAGCCACTGGCGGGATGTCTCTAGGATGCGGCCCTGGGTCTTGGTGAGCGTCTCCACCACCGCGCCGGTGGTCTTGCCCAGGTTCGTGGGCGCCTTGACGATGGTGTGAGCCAGCTCCACCGCCTCGCGCTGACCCTTCTCCGCCTGCTCGATGAGCCCCTTGGACACGCGGTAGCCGCGGTCCGTCCCGGCCTTTATCGTGTCCAGGATAACGTCATAGGCGTCATCGACGGCGTTGAAGAACTTGTCGATACTGCTCGTCTGCGGCATTGGCGACCTCCCTTGACAAACAAGCTTGCTAAGTGCAGAATACACATAGCGGCAAACCGCTGTCAACCCTGCACCAGGTACGGCCAATCACGATATCGAAGATTTCTTAATGGTCACCGAAAGACGACGCTCCCGCCCCCGCCGCGACAGCCCCACCCAGCAGCCGGACGATAGCCGCCGCCGGCCGCGCCTCCACGGCGATCTCCTCGCCTCCAGCCTCCTCGCCTTCCTCCGCAACTGGCCTGCCTACGGCTATCAACTAGTGCGCGAGCTGAGCAAGGCCGGGCTGCCCGCCTTCGATTCAGCCACCGTCTACCGCACCCTGCGCCAGCTTGAGCGCTCCGGCCTTGTCTCCTCCTTCTGGGACACCTCGGAGTCCGGACCCGCCCGGCGCATGTATTCCCTCACCAGGGCCGGCGAGGCATTTCTCAATCTCTGGCTTGATGTCCTTTCCCACTACCAGAACATCTTGCAATCAGCCCTGAACTCATACGAAAATCTCCACAAGGGGGGGAAGAGTGGCGGCGACCGACCAGCAAAGCAGGAGCCCAAGCGCTCACGAAAGGGAGGGCGCCATGCCTGACAGCGACAACCACCCTGACATCGCCCAAATGTGGCGGAGCTGGCTCACAGAGACCGAACGCCAGTGGAACGCCTTCTTCAACAACGTCATGGACACCGACTCCTTCGGCCGCCTCCTCGGCGGCTACATGGAGATATACGGCACCTTCCAGCGTCTGGTGGCGCACAACATAGAGCGCTCCCTCTCCACCGTCAACGTGCCCACCCGCAGCGATATCGTCGACCTCAGCGAGCGCCTCAGCAACGTCGAGGAGAGGCTGACCTCAATTGAGTCCTCTCTGCGCGCCCTCGCCGAGGCCGTTGGCCATCCTGCCCAGCCCGCCGCCGTCACACAGCTTCGCCCCAGGCGGACGAGGCGGCCCCCGAGCCAGCCCTCCCTGGCCCAGTAGGCCAGTTTGGTCGTACCCTGCAGGCGTCGCGATGGACACGACACGCACCTCTGAGACACGCCCCTTAACGGAAATCCTTCAGGCCCTCGTGGTCACCCGTAACGTCGACCGCGTCCGGCGCGGAATGAGCATGCTCCTCAGCCGTGATTCGCCACCGGTGGGCGCCAGCCCCAGGGACGTCATCTACTCCAAGGGAACGCTCCGCCTCTACCACTACCGTCCCCTCACCGACGAGGTGTACCGCATACCCGTAGTCCTCGTCATGTCCCTCATCAGCAAGCCCTACATCCTCGACCTCTCCCCCGGCCAGAGCCTCGTCGAGTATCTCCTGCGGGAGGGATTCGACGTGTTCATGGTCGACTGGGGTGTCCCCCGCCCCGAGGACAAGCGCCTCGACCTCGAGTACTACGTGGTGGACTCGCTCCCCCGCAACATCGAGGAGGTACAGAAGGTCACCGGTGAGGAGGAGGTCAGCCTCTTAGGCTACTGCATGGGTGGCTTGTTCACCCTCATGTTCAGCGGCATCTTCCACGATGCTCCCGTGGCCAACATCGTCTGCGCGGCCACGCCCGTGGACTTCGAGGGCATGCCCCTATTCCGTCGCTGGAGCGACCCCCGCTGGCTGGACGTCGACCGCCTGGTGGACAGACTAGGCAACATCCCACCTGATCTCATCATCCGCTCCTTCGAGATGCTTCGCCCCGTCGAGCGGTGGTTCTCCTACCTACGCCTCAGCGAGAACCTCTGGAACGACCTCTGGGTCAAGAACTTCCGTCTGTTCTACCGCTGGATCAATGACCAGCCCCCCTTCCCCGGCGAGACGTACCGGCAGATGATCAAGGAGCTGCTGTGGCAGAACAAGCTCATGAAGGGGACCCTTACCATCGGCGGGCGCAGGGTGGACACCGCCGCCATCACCTGCCCCCTGCTCCACATCATGGCGGAGCATGACCATATCGCCCCCTTCGCCTCCACTCTCCCCTTGACCACCATCGTCGGCTCTGAGGATAAGGAGGACATCGTTCTCAAGGGCGGGCACGTCAGCCTGGTGGCGGGCCTCAACGCCTGGTTCCGCCTCTGGCCCAAGCTCTCGCAGTGGCTCGGCGTGCGCTCCGTTTGAGGGAACCGCTGCTTTGCGCTTAGCAGGCCGCACAGCCCTCGTCACCGGTGCCTCGTCGGGGATCGGACGCCAGACGGCCCGTGAGTTCGCCCGCCGCCGCGCCCACGTCGTCCTCGCCGCCCGCAACCGCGACAAGCTCGAGGCCCTAGCCGCCGAACTGGCCGACTACCCCGGCCGCCGCCTGGTCGTCCCCTCCGATGTCACCGACCGTCTGTCTGTGGAGGCGCTCGTGCGGCGCACGGTGGAAGAGTTCGACACCCTGGACGTGCTGGTCAACAACGCCGGCGTGGGGCTCTTCGCCCCCATCGCCGACGGCAGCCTGGACAACATGCACCACCTGTTCAACGTCAACTTCTGGGGCGCCGTCCACTGCATTCAGGCCGCCGTCCCTTACATGCGGGGCCAGGGCCGCGGCCACATCGTCAATGTCGCCTCTGTCGCCGGCAAGGTCGCAGCGCCCTACATGGGTCTGTACAGCGCCACCAAGTTCGCCCTCACCGCCGTCTCGGACGCCCTTCGTTCCGAACTCGCGGGCAGCGGCATCCACGTGAGCACCGTTTATCCCGGCCTTACAGACACGTCGTTTCGGGAGAACATGCTGCGGGAGGTGGAGGTGCCCGACCCGCCCGCGTACCTGCGCACTGTGGCCCCCGCCGCTGTGGCCCGCCGCATCGCCCAGGCCGTACGCTGGAACCTCCGCGATGCGTACGTCTCGCTTGAGGACCTAGCCGCCGTCGTCGCCTACCCGCTGGCCCCGGCCCTGGCCGATTGGGCGGTGCGGCTCCTCTGGCTCGGCCCGGGTCACGGCGTCCCGCCCCCGGTCAGACCCTCTCTGCCCACCGAGGAGCCTTCGGAGCCCTCCGCCGCCGATTCTAGCGGGCCGCCCTCAGGGTCACCGTAGGCCGAGGGCACACCTAGCTCTCGACGCTCCCCTGGCGGCGGCCAAGGCTATGACGCCGATGAGCATCACCAGGAGGCCCAGCGTCAGGAGCGAGCGACCGCCCGTGGCCCTGGCGGGGCTGCCTATCGGTGCGCCGCAGAACAGGCAGAAACGCGAGCCCTCCGGGACCGCCTGGCGGCAGCGGGGACACTTGACAGTCCCCGAGGCGCCTGCCTTGGCCATGACTAACCCTCCTCCCGGCGGCGGCTGATGCCGCGGCCGAGGCCCGTCACCGCGATCAGCGCCAGCACCACCTTCCGGCCCCGCCGACGGCTCCCAGCCGCACAGCTTGCCCTGAAGAGCGGACGCATGTCACCAATCGCCATATCTATTCGGACTTAATGATGCCGTTCGCGCGCTCGCCGTTACACTGGTCGACATAAGACCGTAGCAGCGCATAGACTGACGCTACTGTGAAAGCCGCGAGCCAGCCTCCTTCCGGGCTGACGCTAACCAGAACAGGGGCGACCAGAGATGACCTATGAGACGCTGAAGCTGGAGCGTGAAGGGCCGCTCATGATCGTGCGCCTGAACCGGCCCGAGAAGCGCAACGCGATCAACCGGGAGATGCACCTGGAGCTGCAGGCGCTGTGCCGCCAGTTGGCCGAGGACTTCCGGACGAGGGTGGTTATCCTGGCGGGGGAGGGCGCCGCCTTCTCCTCCGGCGCCGACACCAGCGAGTGGGGCCAACCCGGCCCCGACAGCGAGCTGGAGCTGCGGCACCAGGCTGGCATCGGCAGCCGCACCTCGGCCGCGCTGGAGTCGCTGGATCAAGTGACCATCGCCGCCGTGCACGGGTTCGCCGTCGGCGGCGCCGTCGTGCTGACCCTCTGCTGCGACCTCCGTGTCGCTGGTCAGTCCACGTGGTTCTCCATCTCGGAGGTGGAGCTGGGCATCCCCTTCACCTGGAACGCCCTGCCGCGGCTCTCGCGCGAGGTCGGCCCCTCGCGCGCTCTGGAGATGACCGTCACCTGCGACCGCGTCTCCGCCCAGCAGGCCTACGACTACGGGATGCTCAGCCGCGTCACCCCTGACGGTGACGAGATGAGCGTCGCCCGCGAGCTCGCGGAGCGGATCATCGCCATGCCGCCCCTGCCCGTGGTGCTGACCAAGGCCACCACGAGGGCCATTAGACGCGGCAGTGAGATGGGCGACGCCGTCTACAGCGACCCCGATCTTCTCCTCTACACGCGCCTTCTCCAGCAGCGGGCGGCTCGCCGCCACCGGGCGCGCGGGGGCTAACGGACGCAACTTGTCATAAATCCGTCACCCTTAGGCGCCTCCTCCCGTAACGGGGTATGAGGATAGAGCGTCCTTGTCTTTAGCACGGTTAAAGGGAGACCTTCGACCTCTGCACTAAAGGAGGCGAGGCCGGTGAGCGAGAAGATCATAGTACTCGTGAGCGATAGGGGGGACAGCAAGCACGGGGAGATCTCCATCGTGGACGAAGCCCACAAGGCTGAGAAGCTTGTGGAGACACTCCTGGAAGCTGGCTTCGAGGAGAACCGCATCCACGTCTTCACCGGCAGGGCGAGCGATTTCCAGGTGAGCCAGCGGCCCGTCGTGGCGCTGGTCGGCGAGGACGCGGAAGGCGAAGCGCAGGTGGGCGCCACCGGCCAGCAGGTCGCTGCCCCGGAGCGGTCGCCAGATGCGAAGGAGACTGAGACCGGCGGCGAACAGGGAGAACAGAGCGAGACAGAAGACAGCGAGACAAAGGAGGAGGTCCCGGCCGCTGCCCAGGCGGGGGCCCCGGTCAAGTTCTCTTCGCTCTTCCGCAGCGCCTAACCGATTCCTTCCGCTCCCGCCCCTACTGTACGATCCCAGGAAGTGCCTGCCCGGAGTGCTGGATATCTTCGTTTCCGCGATGCGTGCGTCGGCCTCCTCCAGCCACGACGATGCCGCCGCACCGCTTGCAGCGATCGGTCTGGCGCGAGCGGAAAGTTGTCGAGCCCTGGTGAGGCCGCTACAATTCGGGTGGGCGGTCTCCGCCTCGACACGAGCAAGGTGGGCGATTAGCTCAGTTGGCTAGAGCGTCTCTCTTACACAGAGAAGGTCGGAGGTTCGAGTCCTCCATCGCCCACCAGCCCTGGAGCATGGAAAGCGGCCCGAGAGGGCCGCTTGTTTTCGTCGCCTGTGCCAGGAGCGATCCGGGCTGTCCCCTAGACCAGCGCAACGACCAGCGTCCACACCAGCAGCATCGGCAGCAGGCCGATGACCGCCGTGGCGATGGCAGGTCGGGGCTGCAGGTCCAGCGCCAGCCTCACCGCGAACACCGTCGTGATCAGTACCCAGGCGTGGACCGCCAGGCCCACCAGAAAGCCGATGCCGGGAACGAAGCTGAGGACGAGGAACACGCGTGGCGAGCTGGCCATCGCCAGCGTCCGCCACGTCGCCCCCCAGCTGGCGACGGTCCGCGGTGCCCCGTAGCGCTTGGTGGCCGCCCAGTACACGGCGTAGCAGTAGATGCCCCAGCCGGACACGGCCGCCACGCTTCCCAGCACCAACCCGGTCAAGCCGCCGCCGAGGCTACCAAGGCCCGCTGCCACCCCGGAGATGACCACTATCAGCGCCGCGTGGACCCTTGTCGACGGGGACAGCGCCGCCTCCTGGTAGCTCTCCGGCTCCAGCAGCGCCGCCTCAACCATCCGGTTGATGAGCAGCTTCTTTCCTGTCGACGCGATCATGTGAACGGCTCCCCGGTCGCACCGGTATGTGACACTGGCGCCTCCTGCACTTATACAGACGCCTGGGCGGCCCCTGATGCTACAGGGCAAGCTGGCCGCGGCTACGGGGGCGCTCGATCCGATGGGCGCGGGTTCGTCTGCGGCTGGAGGGCGGTGTCGCGTGCGGCCCGCCACAGGTCCGGCATCGCCGGCACGTCGCGCGCGAACATGAGAAGCGCGAGGAGCATGTAGAAGGAGGCATACCCCAGCCTCACCGTGGAGTCGAAGAAGAAGAGCTGGGTGATGAACAGAAGCGCGAGGAGTAGCGCCTCCCAGCGGTGCATGGACAGGTTCACAAAGATGGCCACCGCCAACAACGACTGCGCGGCCGTGAGATAGACCTCCTCCGCCTGCCGGGCATCGAAGTCCAGCGGCGACAGGGTGCCCCCTGAGATGCTGAACGCCACCGGCAGGCTGCCGATGAGAAGCGTCCACTGGTTCACCTTGGAAGCGATGAGTATGGTCATCGCGCCGTGATGGTGACCGCGCATTGCCAGGAGTCCTGCCAGCATGAACTCCGGGGACTCCGACGCAAGGGGCGCTATCCACTGCACCAGGATGAACTCTTCGACGCCAAGCTCCTTACCCGTGTCCACCAGCCCCTCAGCGAAAGGCTCTGCCGCGGCGAAGATCACGGCCGCCGCGTAGAGGAAGATCGCGATTACTATCAGCCGTCTGGTCAGCGTCGGCAGCGCGGCGATGGCTGCCGATGGTCCTATGAACTCCTCCACTTCCCGGGATGGCATGCGCGACGAGAGGTAGAGATAGACAGCGAAGCTGCTGAACATGAAAGCCGTATCGATGAGCGATAGATGCCCGCGGATGGGGATCGAGAAGCTGTACAGGGTGGCGGCGCCCAGGAAGACGATGCCCAGCGAGTTGGAGCGTTCCACTGCCATCTCTCGAGCCCGCGTCCGCAGCCAGAAGATCAGGAAGATCGTCGGCCAGGCCAGGCCGACCAGCAACCGGTTGGCGCCCGTCATGTTGGCGACCGCCAGGTGAGCGTGTTCGGGGTTGCTCGGTGCCGTCCAGGCGAAGAACAGGTCGACCGCGGACTCCGGCAGCACCGCGATGAGGGCCAGTGCCACCAGCGCCAGTGTGGCCGAAATCTCCGTCTCCGCCACCTCAGAGGCCCAGACCAGGAGCGTCGCGGCCGCCATGATCCCCAGTCCGAACAGCACCGCCTGCCCGACGTTGCCCAGGTCCGGGTGAGCCGCGCCGGTGACCTCCAGCAGCCTCAGCACCGGCGCCGGCAGGGCAGCCGTCGCCGCGAGGGCGATAAGGATCCAGTGACGCACGTGGTTATTCGTCACAGCGTCGCGGTGTGAAGCGCATCGGAGCGAGGGCCTGCCTTGTGGGGAGTCATTGGCTCGCGGCACAGTATAGCATCGCTAATCTGGAGCAGGTAGCGGAAGGGAGCGCCTTTCGTTGACACCCACTTTTGCACCGCGATACACTCAGTGCCGCGAGGAGACCTATGTCACAGAAAGACCACAATACGTCCAAGAGCAAGAAGGAGTGGTTAGAGGGCCCGTACGCCCGTTCCGTCCAGCGCTTCCCCGAGCGCGACTACCCGTTCGAGGCGTCTGACGGCCACCCCGTAGACCCCCTCTACTCCCCCGAGGACATGGAGGGCTGGCGCTATCTAGAGCGGCTCGGCTTCCCCGGCCAGTACCCTTACACCCGCGGCGTCCAACCCACCATGTACCGCGGCCGCCTTTGGACGATGCGACAGTACGCCGGTTTCGGCGACGCCGAGGAGTCCAACCGGCGCTACCGCTACCTCCTGGAGCAGGGCCAGACGGGCATCTCCGTCGCCTTCGACCTGCCCACGCAGATAGGCTACGACTCGGACCACCCGATGGCGCTGGCGGAAGTGGGCAAGGTTGGGGTCGCCATCTCGTCCCTCGCCGACATGGAGCTCCTGTTCAAGGAGATCCCCCTGGAGAAGGTCACCACCTCCATGACGATCAACGCCACCGCCGCCATCCTCCTGGCCTTCTACGTGGCCATGGCCAAGAAGCAGGGCGCGGACCTGACGAAGATCGGTGGCACCACTCAGCACGATATCCTCAAGGAGTACATCGCCCGCGGCACCCATATCTTCCCGCCCGAGGGCTCCATGCGCCTCATCACAGACGTCTTCGCCTGGTGCAAGGACAACTTGTCCCAGTGGAACACCATCAGCATCAGCGGCTACCACATGCGGGAGGCCGGCTGCACCGCCGTGCAGGAGGTCGCCTTCACCTTCGCCAACGCTATCGCTTACGTCGAGGCCGCCCTCGATTGCGGTCTCCAGTTCGACGACTTCGCGCCTCGGCTCTCGTTCTTCTTCGCCTCATACACCAACATGCTGGAGGAGGTAGCCAAGTTCCGCGCCGCCCGCCGCATGTGGGCCCGCATCGCCAAGGAGCGCTTCGGCGCCAAGGACCCCCGTTCCATGACGCTGCGCTTCCACACCCAGACCGGTGGCGCCACCCTCACCGCCCAACAGCCCGAGAACAACATCGTGCGCACCGCCATCCAGGCGCTGGCCGCCGTCCTCGGCGGCACCCAGTCCCTGCACACCAACTCCATGGACGAGGCCCTCGCCCTGCCCACCGAGAAGGCCGTCCAGATAGCCCTCCGCACTCAGCAACTCCTCGCTTTCGAGTCCGGCGTCGCCGACGTCGTCGACCCCCTGGCCGGCTCCTACTACGTGGAGCAGCTCACCGACCACATAGAGGAGGAGGCGTTCAAGTACATCAGGCGCATCGACGATATGGGCGGCGCCTTGACTGCCATAAAGACGGGCTTCCAGCAGCGCGAGATTCAAGAGAACTCTTACCGCATCCAGATGCAGGTCGACCGCGGCGAGCGCATCGCTGTCGGGGTGAACAAGTTCACTACGGAGGAGGAGGTCCGTCCGGACATCCTCCGCGTCCGCGAAGAGGTGGTGACACGGCAGGTCGAGCGCCTCCAGCGGGTGCGCGCGGAGCGGGACGACACCCGCGTCCCGCACCTGCTCCAGCTCCTCGATGAGGCCTCCGGCTCCAACGCCAACCTGGTGCCGGTGTTCATCGAGTGCGTGGAGAACTACGTGACCCTCGGCGAGATCTGCGACGTGCTGCGCGCCCACTTCGGCGAGCAGCGCGAGTTCATGGTGATCTAGCGTCCGATGGCCATCCGACTAAGCGGCCGTCCGGCACGCAGTACACCAACTGGCCCGGAGGTTCACGCAGCGTTGTCTGAAGCGAAGGCTAAGCTTATCGGCGAACTGGAGGACGCTTACCAGCAGCTAGTCGCAGCGATCAGGGGCATCCCGGAGAGCAAGATGACTGAGCCCATGCTGGGAGAGTGGTCGGTGAAGGACATCCTGGCCCACATCTCTTCCTGGGACGAGCTCGAAGTCCAGGACCTCCGGCGTCTGGGGCGCGGCCACGTCCCCATGCAGACCGCCTTCCGCGAGGAAGAGGGGGATAACTGGAACGCCTTCCTCCTCAAGGGACTCCGACTCTTCCCGATGTCGCAGGTCATGGCCGAGCTCGAGGCCAACCGCCAGGCCAGCCGCGAGGTGATGGACGGGTTGCCGGACGCCTTTTTTGCCCCTGGCAGCCTCCTCCGCACCTTCTGCGAGGGGACAGTGAAGCATTACCGCGAGCACGCCGCCCAGGTCCGCGCCTGGCGCCAGAAGGAAGGAGTCTGACCCATGTCCAGCGAAGCCAAGACCAATGCCCTGGCCGACCTGGCCGCCGCCCACATCGACTTCAAGGAGACCGTCCGCGGCATCCCAACCGACAAGCTGGCCCTCCCAGTGCTCGGGGAGTGGTCGGCGAAGGACGTCATCGCTCACGTCTCTTCCTGGGACGAGCTGGCCTCCCTGGACCTGCGCCGCATCGGCCGCGGCCACGTCCCCACTCTCGCCGCATTCCGTGAGGCGGACGTAGACGAATGGAACGCCTTCTTCATGCGCGGGCGCAAGCTGTTCACGGCTCCCCAGGTGTACCACGAGCTGGAGGAGTGCTACGACATGCTGGTGGAGGCGCTGGAGACCGTTCCCGAGGCGATGTTCCAGCAGGGAGGCATGGTCACCAACTTCCTGGCGATCACCGTCCATCACTACGGTGACCACACCGGCCACATCCGCGAGTGGAGAGAAAGGGAAGGCGCATGATCGAGAAGATCCACCACGTTGCCATCGCCGTCCACAGCCTGGACGAGGCGCTCAAGTTCTACCGCGATACCCTGGGGTTGCCGGTGCACGCCTCGGCCACGGTGGAGGACCAGGGCGTGAAGGCCGCCCTCCTCACCATCGGGGATAGCGAGATCGAGCTCCTGGAGCCGCTGTCGCCGGAGTCAGGGGTGGGCAAGTTCTTGGAGCGCAAGGGGGAAGGGCTGCACCACATCTGCTTCCAGACCGCGGACGTGTCCGCCGAGCTGGAGGAGCTCAAGGCCAAAGGCGTGCAGCTAATCGATCAGCAGCCCCGGCGCGGGCTCGCCGGCATGATCTGTTTCCTCCACCCCAAGGCCAGCCGCGGCACCCTCATCGAGCTGGCGACGCCGGTGGACTAGCGCCATGCCAGCCTTCAAACGCATCGACCACGTGGTGATAGCCACCGAGGACATGACGGACGCCGCCGCCAAGTGGGAGCGCAACCTCGGCCTGCGGATCGAGGAGCAAGTGAGCCGCCCCCGGAATTCCAGCTTCGATGTCGCCCGCCTGCCCGTGGGCGACGCCTTCATAGAGCTGCTCCAACCGGTGGAAGAAGGCCGCTACGCCGAGCAGATCAAGGAGCGCGGTGAGGGCCTGTTCTCACTGAGCGTCGAGGTGGACGACCTGGACGAGGCCGTCGCCTATCTGCGAGGCAAGGGCGCCCGCGTCTCCGACCCCGCGCCAGGCATCTGGCCGGGAAGCCGCGTCGCCCGCGTCAACCGGTCATCCACGCACGGCGTCTCCATCCAGCTCATCGAGCGGCGGTAGCGGCGGGGAGCGCTCGGCCCGCGCGGTTGCCCCGAGCGCGCGGCGCTGCTATATAATGGTGGCCGCATATGCAAGGAGGCATCGGTGCCCGCTGACAAGACGGACATCATCGCGGTGATCCGCGATGTCCAAGGTGAGGTGGAGAGGCTCGTCTCATCGACGCCCGAATCCGCCTGGTCGAAGCAGGCCTACGAGCAGGGCTGGAACGCCAGTCAGCTCCTCTGCCACATGGCGTCGACAAGCGGGGTCGCGGGCTTCCTGATCAGCATGGCGAACGCGGCCGGGTCAGGCGGCATGGGCGCCGACTTCGATATAGACTCGTTCAACGCGCAGCAGGTGGCCGCGCGCCAGGACAAGCCAGTGACGGAAATCCTGGAGGAGGTCCGCGGCAACTGCCAGCGGGACATCGAGAGCGTGCAGAATGCGCCCGCTGATCTTCTCGCTCAGCACTTCCGGGCACCGTGGGGGGTGGAGGGACCGCTGGCTGACGTGATCGTAGATTCTATCAAGGAGCACTTGATGATGCACGTGCGCGACCTCGCGAAGGCGGTGGGCTAGTCTCATGGCGGAAGAACGCAAGATCAAGGTGATCATCGCCAAACCGGGCCTGGACGGCCACGACCGCGGCGCCAAGGTCGTCGCCCGCGCCCTCCGGGACGGCGGCATGGAGGTCGTCTACACCGGCATCCGGCAGACGCCGGAGATGATAGCCGAGACGGCGCTCCAGGAGGACGCCGATATGGTCGGCCTCTCAATCCTGTCGGGGGCCCACCTGGAGCTCTTCCCCCGCGTGGTGGAGGAGCTGAAGAAACGCGGCATGGACGACGTCGTCCTGTTCGGCGGAGGGATCATACCGCGGGAGGACATGCCGCAACTGGAGAAGATGGGGTTCAAGGGAGTCTTCGGGCCCGGCAGTTCCACCTTGGACATCGTGGAGTGGGTGCGCAAGAACGCCCCGACGAGGGGCGCGACCAGCGGGTCGTGACCGATGAGCTAGTCGCCCGCTTAGTCGACGGCGATAAGCGGGCGCTGACGCGCATCCTCAGCTTCGTAGAGAACGGTGACCCCGAGGGCCGCCTGGCGATGAAGGCGCTGTTCGCCCGCAGCGGCCACGCCCACATCGTCGGCATGACCGGCCCTACCGGGTGCGGCAAGAGCACCCTGATCGGCGCTCTCGCCCGAGAGTACCGCTCGCGGGGACGCACCGTCGGCATCGTCGCCATCGACCCGACCAGCCCCTTCAGCCGCGGCGCCCTCCTCGGCGACCGCGTGCGTATGCAGGAGCTGACCTCCGATCCGGGCGTTTTCATCCGTTCCATGGCCACCCGCGGCGCCCTGGGCGGCCTGGCCCCCGCCACCAACGACGTCGTCACCGTCCTCGACGCCGCTCACAAGGACGTCATCCTCGTGGAGACGGTCGGTGCCGGTCAGGACGAGGTTGAGGTCGCTGACACCGCCCACACAACCATCGTCATCAGCCTGCCGGGGGCCGGCGACGAAGTGCAGGCGATCAAGGCTGGCATCCTGGAGATCGCCGACATCCTCGTAGTCAACAAGGCCGACCAGCCCCGCGCCGACATGACGGCGCGGCAGCTCGCCGCGTTCTTCACCCAGGGCCGCGACGAAGGCTGGGAGGTGCCCGTCCTGCAGACCGTCGCCTTGAAAGATCAGGGCGTAGCGGAGCTCGCCGACACCATAGACCGGCATCGAGCCTTCTTGGAGACCTCCGGCCGACTGGAGGAGGCGCGCCGTCATCGCGCACGACGGCAGCTTCTGGCCCTGGCCCAGGAGGAGCTGCTGGCGCGCGTGCTTGCCTCCGCCGAGGCGGACGGGCAGGTGGAGCGGCTGGTGGAGGCGATCGCCAAGCGAGAGGTGGACCCCCACACGGCGGCGGAGCGCCTGATCGAGGCAGCGGAGTAGCGAGCGGGCGGGGGCGCACGTAGGGTGCTGCCGCTCAGCCCAGACCTCACCCGTCCCTTGTAGAGGCGATCTGCGCGTCAATGAGTTGGGCTATCTCGCTGGCGACGTATGATCGCTTGACTGAGATACGGAGCAGAGGCAAGTGGGCGTCTCGCAGCGCTGCATCGACGAAGGCATCACGCCGTCGGCGGTTGCTGTCCCGGTGCGAGGAATCATCGAGCTCAATCGCCAGGACAGGCGCGCTGGACTCGGCGTCACACAACACGAAATCCAGGTGCTTGGCTATGATTCGGTTGAAGTGACGCTGACGATCTCGCGTTCCGGACGGGATCCAAACCAGGTCCGCCATCCTGACCTTCCATGCGACATGATACCTGGCACCGACAACATTGCTGAGTACACCCCAGAAGGAGCGTTCGGCGGCGGTCAGCAGGTAATCCCTCCTTTTGTAGGGAAGCTGACGATCGCGAGTCAGCACAGCGGCAACTATTGCGGCAACAACCAGGGCTGTTGCGGCAACAATGACGACGACTAATGTCGTGTCCATTTCACGTCTCGGGGGGAACCGCTAGCTGAACCGTCGCCAACGACATTGCATGTACAGGACCGCTGCTCACCCTTCGCCCTGCAGCTCCTTGCGCTGCACCCACCGCATCTCCGCCGGAGTCACCGCCAGCACGTCGATGGCCCCGCCCACGCCCGGGAAGCGCGGCTCGAAGCGCATGGTGTCGATGGTCGTGCGGATGAGGTGGACGGCGTAGTCCACGGCGTCCTGGAGGGGCATGGCGGCGAACAGCGGCAGTTGGGTCTTCTCGATGAGCCGGTTCACCACCTGGATGTCGCCGCTGCGCAGGATCCCGTACTGCATCTTCCCCTCATCGTTGACGTTGACCCGGCGCACCCCCTCCTGCTTCGTGGTGTGGCCCACGAACACGTAGGGCACGCTCGCCCGCTTCTCCAGCCGGTAGCCCGCCACGTGGAAGCCCACGGGCACGTTGGGGTAGTTGGTCTGGAAGAAAGACAGGAACTTCTCGCCGCAGGAGACGACATCGTCCTCCGGGGTGATCGCCTCCTCCTCGAAGCGGTGGACGTGGCTGTCCACCGGCTGGTTGTTGATCACGCCGGCGTCGTAGACGCCGATCCCCGAGCCAATGGTGGATAGGGCCACTACCTTGTAGGCATTGTCAGAGAGGACGATCTGCTGCTGTACCTTCAGCTTCTGCTCGCCCTCCTCCCGCTCCTCGCTGCGCAGCACCGTCATGCGGGAGTCGGCGGCCATCACGATGCCGCTGGGCACGTATACGGTCACCACCAGGGACATTACTGAGCCTCCGTTCGCATCCTATACGATGCGCGGCCGCCCGCCAAGCAGTCCCCAACCTCGCCCGTCGCGAGAAGATTGGGGAGAGACGAATGCTATAATAGCTGCATGGTCGGCGGAAGTCGGCCTGAGTTTGAATGGGCGATCCATTATCTATAACGCTGCGGCTGCTACTGGTAGTCGCGCTCGTGCTGGCCAACGGGCTGTTCGTCGCTGCCGAGTTCTCCATAGTTACCACTCGGCGAGCGCGCATGGAGCGCCTCGTTGCTCAGGGCAACCCCTTCGCCAGGCTGGTCAGCCGTGCCATCGACAACGTCAACAACTACCTCGCCGCCACGCAACTGGGGATAACGATGGCCAGCATCGGCCTGGGCTGGGTGGGCGAGCCGTTGCTGGCGGACGTGATCGAGCCGGCGTTCGACTGGCTCCCGGAGAAAGGGGCGGGGCCGGCGTCCCACACCGTGGCCGTGCCTCTGGCCTTCGCGCTCATCACCGGCCTTCACATCGTCCTTGGGGAGCTGGCGCCCAAGAGCCTCGCCATCTGGAGGCCCGAGAGGGTATCGCTGGCCACCACGCCGCCCACGGAGGTGTTTCGACTCGCTCTCTGGCCCGCCATCTGGGCCCTCAACGGGTTGGCGAACGCCGCCCTTCGCCCCTTCGGCTTGGGCGCGCCCACCGGCGGCACCCACAGCGTTCACACGGCGGACGAGATCCAGTTGCTGGTGAGCGAGAGCCGCTCCGCGGGAGTCCTGGAGCACAAGGAGGCGGAGCTCCTGGAGGGCGTATTCCAGTTCGGCGATCGCCGGGTCAACGAGGTGATGATCCCCCGCACCGAGGTCGTCTGGCTGGAGAAGGGC
>DAOUMF010000163.1:0-2223 GCA_034411955.1 Dehalococcoidia bacterium | reverse complement strand
GGGTTCTCCTTATGCACCGGCAGCTCCTCGCCGGCCTCCAGGAACCATTCGTGGTCGATGTAGAACTGGGCGCGGCGGGTCAGAGTGGGGTAGGGCAGCTTATCCTCGGTGTGCCAGCGGAAGGGGTTGTGGGTCTTGTCGGGCTCGATGGTGGAGGCCTGGGCGAGGCCCATGCCGACCAGACCCCAACCGATCCGTCGAATATGTCCTTTCTCCCGCACTGTCTCCAGGGTGGTGCCCTCGGGCAGGATGCCGTATGCCACGTCGTCCCGGATCGCCTCGGCGAAGTACGCCTCTTCGTCGCGGAACGCCCCATCTAGGGTCATCCGGTCGATGAACCCACCCAGCTTCACGGTCTGGCCCTTGCGATTCGTGAACTCGGCCAAGCCGCGGGCCTTGGCCCTCTCCTCCAGCTTGTCCACCAGCATGACGCCGATGTCCCAGTCGGTCTTCACCTCGCCAGGCGGGTCGACCGCCTTATCGATGAGGACGAAGTTCAGGTGATGGCATGAGGGCATGCTGGTGCCCAGCTTCTCGTAGTGCTGGGCGGCGGGCAGGATGTAGTCCGAGTAGAGGCCGGTGGTGTTGATGCGGAAGTCGATGGAGACGATCATCTTGAGCTTGGGCCAGAGGTGCTTGAGGAGCATCTCCTGGCCGCCGCGGTGGCGGCGCAGCACGTTACCTCCGGCCTCCATCAGGACACGCGGCTCCACCTCCTTCCAGACCTTGGCCTGGGCGTTGTCCCACCAGCCCTTCTCCATCGCCTCCTCGAGGTACTCGTCGAAGGAGCGCTTCATGCTGGGGTCGGACCAGTCCTTGCGGTTCCAGCGCTCCTTGTAGCCGTACTGGTGGTACCAGAGGAACGCCGGCGGGATCATCCCTCCGAAGCCGCCCAACTGGGCACCGCCTATCTCCATGGCCCTGATGACGGCCATCTCCATCGTCATGGTGGGGTCATCGGCGGTGAGGAAGCGGCGGCCGGCCAGGAGTTGCCCGTAGGCCTCGCGGGCCGCCTCCTGGCCGGGCCGTCCCTTGATGGGAATCAGAGCTTCTCCATCGTAGCCGGTGATCGCCCAGGAGCGGGTGCCGGTGCCCTGCTTTCCCCAGTTGCCGGTGAGGGCGAGCAGCAGGGCCATGGCGCGCTCCATCAGGTCGCCGTGGTAGTACTTGCCGGAGTTCCAGCCGCTGAAGATCTTGGTGCGCTTGACCGCCGCCTTGCGGGCCACCATGCGGATGAGGTCCGCGTTCACCTCGCATATCTTCGCCGCGGCCTCCGGCTCGTACTCCTTGAGGCGGTCCCTGAGCCGCTGAAAGACCGGCTGCACCTCAACCTGGCTGCCGTCCACCAGGCGGGCCTTGAACGTCCCCTCCAGGGCCGGGTCGGCGCCGGTCAGGGCGAGGCTGCCTCGAGGCGCGGATGTGACGAGGCCCGTCTTGCCGTCCAGCCAGTAGAACTGGTCCTCCCGCTCGCCGAAGGCCACCTCGGGGCCCCTTAGGAAGCGACTGGTGTCCTTCCGCACCAGCAGGGGTAGGTCGGTCTGCTCCTGGATGAATCGCTTGTTGTACAGCCCCTCGTCGATGATCACCTTGCACATGGACAGCGCCAGGGCGGCATCGGTGCCGATGCGCACGGGCAGGTGGTAGTCGGCGTGGATGGCGGAGGGGCTGTAGTCGGGAGCGACGGTGATCACCTCGCCGCCGTTGTAGCGGGACTCGGCGACGTAGTGGTACCACTGGATGTTGGTGTAGACGGGGTTGCAGTGCCAGATGAGGGTCAGCTCCGCCAGGAACCAGTCGTCCATGGAGGAGACTGGGTTGTACTTGCCCCAGGTGATGTAGTAGCCGGGGCTGAAGTCCTGGAACTCGGCGTTGCCGTCGGTGAGGGGCGAGTTGAGGGCGTCGAGGTAGAGGCGCGAGGCCGCCGCGCCGGGCTCCGGCGTCATCAGGGTGATGATGGACTCCGGCCCCTGCTCCTGGATGGCGTCGAGCATGCCGTCGGCGATCTCCGTGAGGGCCTGGTCCCAGGAGACCGGCTCAAACTTCCCCTCGCCGCGCTCGCCCACCCGCTTGAGGGGCTGCGTCACCCGTTCGGGGGCGTAGTGGATGTAGGACCAGCAGGCGCCCTTCTGGCAGCCCATGGGGTTCATGTCCGGGACGCCCTCCTGGACCACGGTCAGCGTGCCGCTCTGCTCCTCGCGGATGATCTTGCCGTCGCGGACGTAG
>DAOUMF010000162.1:0-2679 GCA_034411955.1 Dehalococcoidia bacterium | reverse complement strand
ATGCCGAACAGCTCGTGGTACTCCTCCGGCCGGTTGCCGCTGTACAGCGTGGTGTTGGTGCAGACGCGGTAGCCGGCCTGACGGAACTCCTTGATCGCTTCCATCGCCACGTCGTAGACGCCCTTGCGCTCCACGGCGATGTCATGGGTCTCCCGCAAGCCGTCCAGGTGGACGACGAAGGCGAAGTAGGGCGAGGGCCTGATGACCTTCATCGCCTGCTTGTACAGGAGAGCGTTGGTGCACAGGTAGACGAACCGGTTCTGTTTGAGGATCGCCGCCACGATATCGCCGATGTGAGGGTGCATCAGCGGCTCTCCCCCAGCGACGGAGACGACGGGCGCATCGCAGTCCTCCACCGCTCGCAGGCACTGCTCCACGGTCAGCCGGCGGTTCAGAATCGGCTCGTATTCCCGGATACGACCGCAGCCAGTGCAGGTGAGGTTACAGGCCTCCAGCGGCTCCAGGATCATCGTCAGGGGGAAGTACTTGCGGCCGCGCAGCCGCTGCCTGAACAGATACCATGCGAGCTTCAGCGAGAGCCTCAAAGGTTGACCAGCCACGATAAGTCCTTCCTAGGGGATATCAGTAGTCTCGCTCCAGCACAAAATCGGCGACCTGCCGCAACTCTGCGGCGGGCCCTTCCCGGAGAGCGGCGCCGGCCAGCTCCCGCAACGCCCGCTCCCTCCTCTCCTCCGCCGCCGCCCGGCAGTACGCCCGCGCCCCCACCGACTCCAGGGCGCCCAGAACCATAGAGACATCCGCATCGCTCAGGCGGGGCTGCGAGTAGATGCGGCGCAACTCCGCAGCCGTTGCGACCTCGCTGCGGCCCAGGGCATGCACCACCGGGAGGGACTTCTTGCGGCTGCGGATGTCGGCCGCTGGCGGCTTCCCCGTCCTGGTCTCCGCCCCCCACACGCCCAGCATGTCATCCCGGATCTGGAAGGCCCCACCCAACAAGCGCCCGCAGCGACCCAGCGCCGCCGCGACGGCGGGGTCAGCAGCGCCGACGAGCCCGCCCAGCCGCAGGGCGCAGTCGAACAGGGCGCCCGTCTTCTTCTCGATCATCTCCAGGTATGCGTCCTCACTGACGTCCAGCCGCTCCTCGAAGCTCAGGTCCAGCGCCTGTCCCTCCACGATCTCCAGCGTGGCCTGATCCAGGACACGGGCCGCCTCCACGACCCGCTCCGCCGGGACCCCCTCGGCAGCGAGATCCAGCACCGCCAGCCGGCCCAGGGCCAGCAACGCATCGCCGGCGTTGATCGCCTGGGCCTCGCCCCACACCGCCCAAACCGTGGGGCGATGCCTGCGCTCTGCGTCGCGGTCCTGAATGTCGTCGTGGACAAGGGAGAAGTTGTGCACCAGCTCCAGAGCGACGCCGGCCGGGAGGGCCTTCCGCCAATCATCGCCGGCGGTCTCACAGGCCAGCAGGCAGAGAGTGGGACGCAGCGCCTTGCCGCCGCCAGAGCCCACGGGACGCCCCTCGGCGTCCTCCCACCCCAGGTGGTAGCGCAGCATCCGGTGCAGCTCCTCCGGATGACTGCCCGCAGGGAGACCGCTGGTCAGCAGGGAGCGCAGCCTTGCGTCCAGCGCCTCCCGGTAACGACTGAAGGCGGCGGGAAGCGCCACGGCTACTCCCCCACGAACTGCACCACCACCTCGCGGTCCCGGGCGTGGTCCAGCTCGATGAGGAAAACACGCTGCCACTGACCGACGATGAGCTTGCCGCCCACTATGGGCACGGCTTCGCTGGCACCGAGCAAGAGGTGCTGGCAGTGGGAGTGCCCGTTGGGGAGCTCCCCGTTGTCGGAGAAGGCATGAGCGAACTCGTTATGCTGGTATTCTGCACAGGAGGGCGCGATCTCCTCCAGCATCCTCTCCATGTCGGACAGCAGCGCAGGCTCGTTCTCATTGATCCGGATGGCAGCGGTAGTGTGCTTGGAGAAGATGACGGCAAAGCCGTTGGACACGCCGGACTGACGGGACGCCTCCTCGACCCGTTCCGTTATGTCGATAAACTGCGGCCCTTTCTCGGGCCGGATCATGAACGTCTGCGAAAGGAACTTCATTGTGCCCTCCTCCTTGTCAGGAACCCACTGGGCTGGGCCGGAGAGGGCGCCGTGCCCTCCGCCCCTTCGCCTTGAGCTTCCTATCTAGCTCCTCCAACCGGGCCACCACCTCGTCTACGGATTGGTCGGGCGTGGACGCGCCCGCCGTGACGCCCACCGCTTCTCTGCCCTCAAACCAGGCCGGGTCGATCTCCTCCGCCCGCTCGATGTGGTACGTCTCCGCCCCGGTGTCTTCGCACGTCTGGGCCAGCTTGCGCGTGTTAGCGCTGTTGCGGCCGCCTACCACTATCAGCAGATCGCACTCCGCCGCTAGCTCACGAGCAGCGTCATACCGCGCATCGGTCTCCGGACAACTCGTATTGACGATCCGCAGCTCATTGATGCGGCCGATGTTGCGGCTGACGAAGCGAGCCACGAAGTCGGCGAAGGACTCTTCGCTCTTGGTGGTCTGGGCGAGAAGCGCTACCTTCCGGCGAGGTATGTCTATCTCCGCCTCCGCGTCCAGGATCGCTGTGCCCTTCCCGTCCGTCCACGCCAGCACTCCCCGCACCTCGGGGTGATTCTCTTCGCCGTACACTATCACCCTGAACCCGCTCGCGCAGAGGGCCTGGGC
>DAOUMF010000161.1:0-2706 GCA_034411955.1 Dehalococcoidia bacterium | reverse complement strand
ACTTCGTGGGCGTGCTGATGGGGATCGAGCTGATGTTCAACGCGGCGAACCTGACCTTCGTCGCATTCTCGCGGTTCGTGGAGGCGACGGAGCCGCTGACCGGGCACGTATTCGTGGTGTTCGTGATCACGGTGGCGGCGGCGGAGGCGGCGGTGGCGCTGGCCCTGGCCGTCCTAGTGTACCGCAACAGCGAGACGATAGACGTGGACCGGATGAACCTCCTGAAGTGGTGAGTTGACCGCAGTGGAACAGGGGACAAGGAACAGGGAACAGGTCTGGCGTGATGATGTTCCGTGTTCCTGGTTCCTTGACCCGGAGAGCAGCGGGGGGTAGGGGCACATGTGGACGAAGCTGATGGAGACGAAGAACGCCTACACGGCGGAGATGTGGAAGGATCTCCTAAACGCCGAGGCGATCTCGGTGCAGGTGGTACCCGCTTCCGGCTGGGCCAACGCCGCAGAGCTGGAGCCCCATACCCTGTACGTCCCGTGGGGTAAGGCGCACGTGGCGCAGGAGATCATAAGGAAGATATAGGGTGCCTGTCTGTCATTCTGAGCGTAGCGAAGAATCTTTCATAGCGAGGCCGACTCACACTGCGAGCCGAAAGACCCTTCGCTTCGCTCAGGGTGACAGCAACAACAGCGGCAGGCTGCATGTGGCCGAGCAGATACTGAGGAAGATATAGGGTGCTGAACCAGGTCCCTGAAGGCGTAGTCTGGGCGATCTTCCTCCTGCCCCTGGGCTCCTTCGCGGTCATCTCCCTGGCCGCCCTGCTGGGCCTGACCCGTCGCTCGACAAGCTCCAGAGGGGCGGTGTGGGACGCGCGGCTCAGCGGCTACATCACCGTCGCCGCCATCGCCGCCTCATTCATCCTCTCCCTGTGGGTGCTGGACAGCGTCCTCCAGGAGGACGGCGCTCGCATCGGGTTCGGCGCCCACGAGTGGGCCGTCGTGGAGCCGCTGCGGGTCGAGATCGGCGTCACCGTGGACGGCCTCACGGCGATCATGCTGATCGTGGTCACGTCCGTGTCGCTTCTGGTCCAGTTTTACTCGCAGGAGTACATGCGGGGCGACCTCGGGTACAACCGCTACTACGCCTTCATGTCGCTGTTCACGGGGTCGATGCTGGGGCTGGTGCTGGCCTCGAACATCCTCCAGCTATTCGTGTTCTGGGAGATGGTGGGGCTGTGCTCGTACCTGCTCATCGGCTTCTGGTTCTTCCGGGACTCGGCGCGGCGGGCGGCGACCAAGGCGTTCGTGGTGACCCGAATCGGCGACCTGGGGTTCCTGTCAGCGATCCTGCTGATCTGGACGCAGACGGACGAGCTGAACATCGTCGAGATCCAGCACCTGGCGGCGACCGGGGCGATTGGGTCCAGCATCATCGCGTTCTTCGCGGGAGGCGTGTTCGCGGGGGCAGCGGGCAAGTCGGCCCAGTTCCCGCTGCACGTGTGGCTTCCGGACGCGATGGAGGGCCCGACGCCGGTGTCGGCCCTGATCCACGCGGCGACGATGGTAGCGGCGGGCGTCTACCTGGTAGCGCGGCTGTTCCCCGTATTCGTCGTGTCCGAGGAGGCGATCAACACCGTGGCCGTGGTGGGGGCCATCACCGCCATCGTGGCGGCCACAATGGGGATCGTGGCGACGGACATCAAGCGGGTGATGGCCTATTCCACGATAAGCCAGTTGGGGTACATGATGATGGCGCTGGGCGTGGGGGCCATTGCGGCGGCGATCTTCCACCTGTTCACACACGCCTTCTTCAAGGCGCTGCTGTTCCTGGGCGCCGGCTCCGTGAACCACGCCACGGGCACCTTCGACATGCGCAAGATGGGGGGCCTGGCGCGCTATATGCCGGTGACCTTCCTGACCACCATCGTGGCCAGCCTTGCCCTGGTGGGTGTTTTCCCCCTGGCCGGGTTCTGGAGCAAGGACGAGATCCTGATCGAGGCCTGGGCGGAGAAGCCGCTGATCTTCTGGACGGCACTGGCGGGCGTGTTCCTGACCGCCGTGTACGTGGGTCGGATGCTGTTCCTGACGTTCGGGGGGGAGTACAGGGGCGGTGAGCCCTCGGCGCACGGCGAGGAGGCCGGGCACGGCGAGCCCCACGAGTCGCCCTGGGTCATGCTGCTGCCGCTGGTGGTGCTCGCGGCGCTGGCCGCCACGGCGGGGTTCGTGAACGTCACCGGCGGCCTGGGGGACATCCTGGAGGGCTGGCTGCCGCACGAGACGCACGAGCGGGTGGCGGAGGGCGAGTTCGTGCTGTGGATCTCGGTGGTCTCGGTGGCGGTGGGGCTCGCGGGGCTGTGGCTGGCCTGGCTCATCTACAGCCTGCGCGCCGTCCGCTCCGAGGACGTTAGCCGGAGGCTGGCGCCGCTCCAGACGCTGCTGGACCGCAAGTACTACCTGGACGACCTGTACGAAGGTGTCATCGTCAAGAGGGTGATCCTGGGCGGCGTCGCGGCCCTAACCGACGCGTGGGACCGGTACGTGGTGGACGGAGCGGTCAACAGCGTCGCGGCCCTTGTGCGCTTCGGTTCGCAGCAGCTCCGTCTGGCGCAGGCGGGGCAGGCCCAGCTCTACGGCGCGGCGATCTTCATCGGCGTAGTGGCGGCTATCGCCGGAATTCTGATAGTGAACCCGTGAGGTAGGATGCTCTCTTTCATCGTCTTCTTCCCCA
This sequence comes from Dehalococcoidia bacterium, assembly GCA_034411955.1. Taxonomy (GTDB): domain Bacteria; phylum Chloroflexota; class Dehalococcoidia; order SM23-28-2; family RBG-16-64-32; genus DAOUMF01. Next base: position 27 of record DAOUMF010000161.1, on the reverse strand, counting down.
TCGCAGCGGTCGCCGCCATCGCCCTAC
>DAOUMF010000160.1:0-6409 GCA_034411955.1 Dehalococcoidia bacterium | reverse complement strand
GGCGGATCCGGTAGGCCATCTCCAGCGCTTCGACGGGGGTGTTCATGGTGTTGGTCATGTGGGTGTGGACGGCGGAGAGGCCGTCGCAATCGGGGCCGGCGCCGGCGCCACCGCCCACCGTCTCGTAGTAGGCGAAGGAGGGATTCTTCTCCGCCTGTCGGCGGATCAGAATGACATGAGTGGAGCCGATGGAGACGTTGTTCATGGTGCCGGCGCTGGCTGCGGGGATGCGATCGGGCAGCGCCTGAGCCAGGGCGCCCAGGACGACGTCCACGATCCGCTGCGAGGTCTCCACGTTGCCGGCGGCTACGGCCCGCGGCGGGCCGGCGTTGACGACCGACCGCTCCGGGAGGGTGAAGGTCAGCGGCCGGAAGCAGCCGTCGTTCGCGGGCACTGACTCGTCGAGGAGGCAGCGCAGGACGTAGTACACGGCGGAGCGGGTCACGGCCGCCACCGCGTTGACGGACGACGGTCGCTCCGGCGAGGAGCCGGTGAAGTCGCAGTGCATCGTGTCGCCGTCAACGGTGAGTCGCAGCCGGATGGCGACCCGCTCGTCGCTGAGGCCGTCGTCGTCCAGGAAGTCCTCGAAGTCGTACACGCCGTCCGCTATCTCCGCGATGGGCGCGCGGGCCATGCGGTCGGCGTAGTCCATGACGGCGCGCATCTGGCGCCGCGCCTGGGACAGGCCGTAGCGCTCCGCGATCTCGCGAAAGCGGGCTTCCCCCACCCGCTGGGCGGCGGCCTGGGCGTCAAGGTCCCCCTTGCGCTCTTCCGGGTTGCGCATGTTGCGCAGCAGCAGGTCCTGAACGGCGTGGTTGAGGTGGCCCCGCTCGTACAGCTTAATGGGCGGGATGACCACCCCTTCCTGGAGCAGCTCCTCGGCCAGGGGCATCGATCCCGGCGACATGCCGCCCACGTCGGCGTGGTGGGCGCGACTGGCAACGAAGCCGGCCAACGCGCGGCCCGAGAAGACGGGCGAGACCATGGTGATGTCGGGCAGGTGGGTGCCACCGAGGTAGGGGTCGTTGAGGATGACGAGGTCGCCGGGGGCGAAGGGCGCCAGGGGCATCGCCGCCGCTACCGCCGTGGGCATCGCGCCCAGGTGGACGGGGATGTGGGCGGCCTGGGCGACGAGCCGACCCTTCGCGTCGAACACGGCGCAGGAGTAGTCGCGGCGCTCCTTGATGTTGGCGGAGTGGGCCGTGCGGCCGAGGGTCACCCCCATCTCCTCGGCCACGGAGGCGAACAGGGCGTTGAAGATGGCGAGCTCGGCGGGGTCAGGGCGCCTAGCCACTGGCCTGCTCCAGGATCAGGTTGCCGAAGGGGTCGACGGTGCCCCGCCAGGCGGGCGGTACGGCGGTGGTGGCGTCCATCTGGACAACGATCGCCGGGCCCTCGATTCGGTCGCCGGGAGAGAGCCGCGAGCGGTCGTACACAGCGGCCCGCGTGGGGCCGTCGAATCACACCTCCCGGTGGCCCAGCAGTGGGTCTTCGCCGGAGGGCCGGACCGGCGGCATCCCCAGGGGGCTGGCCGCCAGCGTCAGGCGCACCCGCAGGTTCACCACCTCCGTCTCGCGCGCAGGGTCGCTGTGGCTGTAGCGCTCCTGGTGGAGGGCGTGGAAGCGAGGCAGGAAGGAGGCGGGAGAGAGGTCCCGCCTATCGGCGGGCAAGCTGTCGGCGGGGACGGACAGCTCGTACGACTGTCCGATGTAGCGCATCTCCAGGAAGCGCTGGACGGCGATCTCGTCCGCGGCCGTGCCGGAGGCAGGGAGTCCCTCGCGGCGGAGCTCGCGGGCGCCCCGTCGCTCCAGTTCCGAGGAGAGGCGCGAAAGGGCCCGCTCCACCTCGCTCCAGCCGTCGCCGCGGGCGGCGACGGTGAGCATGGCGGCGGTCGACAGGTCCCTGGTGACGGGCGCGGCGGCGATCCCCAGCGCCGACAGCACGCCCGGGTACAGGGGCACCAGCACCCGCCGGATGCGGAGTGAGGCGGCCAGGTCGCAGGCGTGGAGGGGCCCGGCGCCGCCGAAGGCTACGAGCGTGAATCCGCCCGAGGCGGACGGGTCGTGCCCCCGCTCCACGGAGACCACCCGCAAGGCGCGCTCCATGTTGGCGTTGGCTACCCGCAGGACGGCGGCCGCGGCGGCGGTCGTGTCGCTGCCGTATGCGGTCGCGAGCCGGGCGAGGGCGGCGACGGAGAGGTGTGGTTGGACGTCCATGCGGCCGTCCAGGAAGTGCTCGGGCGTGATGCGACCGAGGACCACCTGGGCGTCGGTGACGGTGGGCTCGTCGGCGCGGCCGTAGAAGGCGGGGCCGGGGTCCGCGCCGGCGCTCTCCGGGCCGACGCGGAGGGCGCCACCGGCATCGATGCGGGCGATGGAGCCGCCGCCAGCGCCCACGCTGAGCACGTCGACGCTGGGGCCGCGCAGCGGTAGCTCTCCCCCGACGGCGGACTCGTCCCGCTCCCCGATGCGGCCAGGGCAGAGGGAGACGTCGGTGGAGGTGCCGCCCATGTCGAACGTGATGACGTGGTCGAAGCCGGCGGCCGAGGCGGTGCGGAACGCCCCGGCGACGCCTCCCGCGGGGCCGGACAGCGCCGTGCGCACGGCCAGGCGCGCCGCCGCCCGCGGGCTCATGCTGCCGCCGCTGGAGGCCATCACCCGCAGGCTGCCGACGCCCCGCTTTCGCAGCTCCGACTCGAGCCGTGACAGGTAGCGGGAGAGGATCGGCCCCACGTAGGCGTTGGCCACGGTGGTGACTGTGCGTTCGTACTCGCGGTGTTCGGGCAGCACCTCGTGGGAGGGTGACACGAACAGGCGGCGCCGGCGGGCGGCGCGGGCGACGAGGCGCTCGTGGTCGGCGTTGCGGAAGGAGAACAGGAAGCAGACCGCCAGCGACTCGGCGCCCTGCGCCTCCACTTCGTCCAGGAGTCGCTCCACCTGCGAGGGGTCGAGGGGCCGGAGCACCTGCCCCTGGCAGTCCAGCCGCTCGTCCGCCTCCAGCCGGAGCTCGTCCGGGACGAGGGGCGGCGGCCGCTGGGGCGACAGGTCGTACAGCTTGGGTCGGGTCTGGCGTCCGATGACCAGGGCGTCGCGGAAGCCGCCGGTGGTGATGAGGGCCGTCCTGGCGCCCTTGCGCTCGATGATGGCGTTGGTGGCGACGGTGGAGCCGTGGGCGACCTGGCCCGGCCGGGCGCCGATCTCGCGCAGGCCCTCGAGGACGGCGCGGGCGGGGTCGTCCGGGGTGGAGGGGCGCTTGTAGACGGCGATGTGGCGGCCTTCCAGGAGCAGGAAGTCGGTGAAGGTTCCGCCGACATCGACTCCGAGGATGGAGGGCATTTCGACCCTTCGATAATGCTCAGGGCGGGCTTCGCTCCCGCCACGGCGGGCAGGCAGGGCAGGCATCTCACGGCGATTATAGCGGTGGCGGGCCGTTGGGGCAGTCGGGTGCGGCTTCCCTCTGACGTAAGCGTTATGGTATCCTGCGAAGAAGTCGCATCCGGGAGCAGAAAGGGGCGGAATGGGCACGATCATCGACCTGCACATCCATACGATGGTTGGCTCGATGGACAGCGACATTTCGCCCAGGCGCCTGGCGGAGTCGGCCAAGGCTGCGGGGCTGACCGGCGTGGGCCTGACGGAGCACATGACCCCGTGGCCCGCCGATGAGGTCGAGCGCTTCCGACGGGAGAGCGGTCTGTTCGTGTTCACGACCCGCGAGTGGTCCACCGAAATGGGCCATATCGTCGTCCTCGGCCTGGATCGCGAGGTGCGAGGCATCACCCGCGCGCGGGACCTGCATCGAGCGTGTGAGGAGAACGGTGGCTACATGATCCTCTGCCACCCGTTCCGCTACTTTCCGGGCCCCTCGAACCGGCTGTTCGGGGGCCGCCGCGACGCCCAGGAGCTGTCTCCCGAGGCGCTGGCCGAACACCCTGTTTTTCACCTCGTGGACGCCGTCGAGGTTCTCAACGGCGGCTGCATCGAGCGGGAGAACGTCCTGGCCCAGGAGGTGGCGCGGGTGCTGGCGAAGCCCGGGGTGGCAGGCAGCGACGCCCACATGCCGATGGAGGTGGGCCGCTACGCTACGATATTTGAGAAGGAACTGGGGAGCGAAGAGGAGATGCTGACGGAGCTACGGGCGGGGCGCTTCCAGCCGGCGCGTCGCGACGAGGGCGGCGTCTTCGAGGCCCTGGAGCAGACCGTCCTGCCCTAGGCCAGATACGCTGAGGGTCAGGCTGAAGCCTGACCCGCCTCTCGTGCCGGCGGCGGAAGGCTCACCGGCGCCGCCGGAAGAGGCCCGTCACATGGTCCCACACGGAGCCGCCGCGGCCGCCGCCCTTCAGGCGCTCGAGGAAGCCGCCCCAGGCCGCCTCCGCAGAGGCCGCCCGCGATAGCCCCTGGACCCGCTCCTCGATGATGTCCCGGACGTGCCCCTCCTCGCCGGCGTCCAGCCAGAACCCGTGCTCATCGTCGCAGGTGTCCAGCTCCAGGTTGTAGGCGCGGTAGTTGAATGCGGTCATGCGCTTGCCGCACTTGGGGCAGTGCAGCTCGCTCTGCTTCTTGGCGTACTGGATGGTGGCCCGGCGCTCCTCCGGCGTGGAGGGGACGGTGGCCTCCAACTCGTCGAGTTCGTGGTGGTCGAGCCAGCGGCCGTTGCAGGAGGGGCAGCGGTCCACCTCGATGCCGTGGTGGTGCTCGATCACGAGCTCGGTACCGTCGCGGGGACACTTCATGGCGGCTCACTCCCTTCCTGCTAGGGGATACGAGTCCAGGGTAGCACGGGGATGGGGGGCACTCAGGGCAAGGTGAGTAGGTCCCTGGCCATCTCGTCGATGAGGCTGCTCGTCGTCAGGAACCAGGCGAGGAATGGGGTCAACACGATCTTGGACGTGCCAAGCGCCGCCGTCTGCACCTTGCCCGCGACGACGGGCCTGAACTCGGCCTCCGGGAAAAGCTTCTTGTGGTAGGGCCAGTACGACTTGCCGTAGCAGAAGACGAAACGTGGTCGGTTGGCATCGAACAGGTGCCTGAGTGCCGCGACCCTCTCAGGCAGGACGGTGCGCGCGTACTGGTCCCAGGACGACCAGGGCCACCAGTCGGGCCAGGGGCGGTCAGCGGGCTTGGGAAGCGGAAGCAGTTCGGTCAAGAACGTCTCACCGTCGGTTCTGCCCAGAGTCTGAGACTGGTACCTGCGACAGGTCTCGCCGTCCCACCAGTCGGGGTCGTCCTTGAGACGGAGGACGATCTTGCACATCGCTCCCCAGGTCGGGATCAGTCTCTGAATGTCGAAGTCGAGATCGGGGAGTGAATGGACGCGGGGGAGGTCGTCGATCTCTTGGAGCTGGGTCGCGCGAGTCTGCAACTGCTGCTGCGTGCCCTGGCCGTATTCCTCTATGCCGACGAACCAGTAGGGGCCGGCGGGGTTGCCATAGCCCTTGAAGCTGAGGAGCTTCTGCCAGTGCGCGTCGGTGAGGCGGGGCGTTGTCAATGGTAAACCTACCCGCGCGTTTGCCCGAGAGCCGCGCCGTGCCTGGCGGCAGGCAGGTTGAGCGACCCGGAGCGGTACCCCGCCAGGTCCAGCGTCACGTACAGGTAGCCCAGCGCCTTCAGCCGCTCCACCACGTCAACGCGGCGGGCGATGAGCAGCTCCAGCCCCGCCTGGTCGGTCTCGATGCGGGCCACGTCTCCGTGGTGGCGGAGGCGGAGCTGCCGGAGGCCCAGGGAGCGCAGGTAGGCCTCCGCCTCCCCGATGCGGCCCAGCGTCTCCACGGTCACCGGCGTGCCGTAGGGGATGCGAGAGGCGAGGCAGGCCATGGCTGGCTTGTCCCACGTCGCCAGGCCGCGATCCCGTGACAGGGCGCGGATGTCCTCTTTCGTCAGGCCGGCCTCGACCAGGGGGCTGTGGACCGCGTACTGGGCGGCGGCGCGGCGGCCGGGGCGGAAGTCGCCGGTATCGTCCAGGTTGCGGCCGTCGGCGACATGGTCGAAGCCTCGCTCCCGTGCCATCGCCGTGAGGCGGCCGTACAGCTCGTCCTTGCAGTGGAAGCAGCGCTCGGCGCTGTTGGCCACGTAGTCCGGGTCGTCGAGTTCCCGCGTTTCGATGAGCTCGTGGGCGACGCCGATGCTCCGCGCCAGAGCTTTGGCGTCCTCCACCTCCGATGCTGGCACGGAGGGGGAGACGCCGGTTATCGCCAGGGCGCGATCGCCGAGGATGTCGTGGGCCACGGCGGCGACGAAGGTGGAGTCCACGCCGCCGGAGTAGGCGATGATGACGGAGCCCATCTCGGCGATGATCCGTTTGAGGGCGTCGAGCTTTGTCCCCGGGGTGGTCTCAGTCACAACAGTCAATGATAGCACGGCAGGCCCCGGTCTTGGGCTGTGGCGGGGTGTTGTAGGGGCGATGCATGCAT
>DAOUMF010000159.1:0-8550 GCA_034411955.1 Dehalococcoidia bacterium | reverse complement strand
GTCCCTCCGTTTGCCGCCCCGCATCCCCCTCTGCTAACATACCTGAGGCCCGGAGAATTTCCCAGCCTCTCGCTATGTCCGAAATCATCCGCGCACGCGATCTGGTGAAGCGCTACGGTACGTTTGCGGCCGTAGACGGCGTCTCCTTCTCCGTGCGGGCCGGGGAGTGCTTCGGCTTTCTGGGGCCTAACGGGGCCGGCAAGACCACCACCATCCGCATGATCACGTGCGTATCGCCGGTGACAGCCGGGGAGCTCACCGTGGCCGGGATGGACGTGCGCCGGGAGCCCCGCCGCATCAAGGCGGTGCTGGGAGTCGTCCCTCAGGAGAACAACCTGGACCCCGATCTGTCGGTGCGGCAGAACCTGCGGGTGTACGGCCGCTACTTCGACCTGCCGCCGCGGGTCGTGGAGGAGCGCATCGATGAGTCGCTGGCCCTGTTCCAGCTCTCCGATCGCCAGAACGACCGCATCGCGTCCCTCTCCAGCGGCATGCAACGGCGGCTGATCATCGCCCGCGGGCTGATCAACGCCCCCAAGATACTGGTTCTGGACGAGCCGACCACGGGACTGGACCCGCAGGCGCGGCACCTGGTGTGGCAGAAGCTGCGATACCTGCGCTCCCAGGGCGTGACGATGCCGATTACGACTCACTACATGGAGGAGGCGGCCCACCTGTGCGACCACATCGTCATCATCCACCAGGGGAAGATCATCGCCGAAGGGACGCCAGTCGAGCTGGTCGAGCGCTTCGCCGGCCGCCAGGTGATGGAGGTGCATGTGGGGGAGGGTGAGCGCGGGCCCCTGCTGGACCGCCTGGCCGCCGCTGAGGGGCTGATGGTGGAGGAGGTGGAGGACATCGTCTACGTCTACGTGCGGGCTGAGGACGGCTTCGACCCCGCTGCCCTGAAGCTGGAGGCGGCCAAGGTCGTCCACCGGCAGGCCAACCTGGAGGACGTCTTCCTGCGGCTGACGGGAAGGGGGCTTCAGGAATGACCACGATCGCGGTGGGACCCGTCGGCGTGCGCCGGCCGGACATCTCTCTGCGGGCGTTGCGGGTCTGGCAGCGAAACCTCGACGTCTACCTGCGGCTGTGGAAGTCCGAAGTCGTCTGGCCGCTCATTGAGCCGCTGGTCACGCTGTTCGCGCTGGGGGTGGGGCTGGGCGGCCTGGTGGACCTGGAGAGCGGCCAGCCCTACATCGAGTTCATCGCGCCGGGGCTGCTGGCCGTCTGGCCTATGTGGTCGGCCTCCGCGGAGTGCGGCTGGGGCTCCTTCTTCCGCATGGAGAACCAGCGTACGTACGACGCTATCGTGGCCACGCCGGTGAGCATCGAGGACGTCATCACGGGGGAGATCATGTGGGGCGCCACGCGGGCGCTGATCTCGTCGGCGTATATCCTCGTGGTGATCTCGGCCTGGGGGCTGGTGGACTCGCCCCTGGCCGTGCTGGTGCTTCCCGTGGCCGTGCTTCCGGGGCTGATGTTCGCCAGCATCTCGCTCTCCTACACGTCCGTGGCCTGGTCCATCAGCTCCCTGAACTACTTCTTCGCAGTGTTCATCACGCCCATGTTCTGGTTGGCGGGGGTGTTCTTCCCCATAGAGCGCCTGCCGGAGTGGGCCCAGCAGGTGGCGTGGTGGCTGCCCGCCACCCACGCGGTGGACATCTACCGGGGGCTCACTTCCGGGAACCTGGAGTGGAGCCACCTGGGGGACGTAGTCTGGATCCTGGTGGCGGGGTCGATCTTCTACATGGTTGCCGTGCTCTCCATGCGACGGCGGCTGGTCAAGTAGCCCTCCCCTTTGACGGTGGCCCGATCGAGCGCTTAGCATCCGTTGTGAGATGATACCCTGCATCGCTGTTCCCCACTGGCGGGCGCCCACGTTCGAGCGCACGCAGCACTACTACGATTCGCTGCGTCAGGCCGGGGGCGAGCCAATGGTGATCGACGGGCCGGACCTGCCGCGGGACGCCGTCGGCCTGCTGCTGGCGGGGGGCACGGACGTGGACCCGCGCCTGTACGGGGAGCGGCGACACCCGGAGACGGAGCGACCGAACAAGGCCCGCGATGCCCACGAGCTCCGCCTCCTCCGCCGGGCGCTGGAGCGGGATCTGCCCGTCCTGGCGGTGTGCCGCGGCCACCAGTTCCTGAATGTGGCGCTTGGCGGCTCCCTGCTTCAGCATATCGACGGGGACGGCCACCGCGCCGACGACGAGGGGCAGTCGCGCTGGCACACCGTTTCCATTCGCGGGGGGCGCCTGGGCGAGGTGTACGGAGTCGGGCGCGACCTGCGGGTGAACTCGCGACACCACCAGGCGGTGACGGAGGAGGGGCTGGCGCCGTCCCTGGAGCCGTTCGGGTATTCGCCGGACGGGCTGGTGGAGGCGATGGAGAGCCGCGAGCACCGCTGGGTGGTGGGGGTGCAGTGGCACCCGGAGCGGCCGGAGATGCGCCCGGCGGCGGACCTCCTGTTCGCGGCGTTCGTGGCCGCCTGTCGCAGATAGGTCAACGCTTTATTTCCCGTCGCCGAGATGCTATCCTTGCCGCAGCATTCTGGCTGTTCACGACAGGGGGCTAGTCCCGCCATGCAGCCGCGCATCCAGTACGCGCAGACCAAAGACGGGGTGAGCATCGCCTTCTGGACGCTGGGGGAAGGCATGCCCTTCGTACACCTGTCCCTTCTATTCGGCCATATCCAACTGGAGTGGCAGATACCGGAGTGTCGCCGCTGGTATGAGCGGCTGGCACAGGGCAGAAAGCTCATCCGGTACGATGCGCGAGGAATGGGGCTGTCGGACCGCGGCGTGGAAGACTGCTCCCTCGACGCCTACGTGCTCGACGTGGAAGCAGTGGTAGACCGCCTGAGCCTGCAGAGGTTCGCTCTGATGGGCCTGGCCAGCACGGGGCCGATAGCGATCGCATACGCGGCGCGGCACCCGGAGCGAGTATCTCACCTCATCCTCTGGGGCGCCTACGCGCGGCCGTCCGACTGGTCGCAGTCACCCACCACTCAGGCGGTCCGGGCTCTCATGCATGAGGACTGGACGTTCTACACGGAAGCGGTGGCGCACGCTGTTCTCGGCTGGTCCGAGGGAGAGCCCGCCCGGCGGTACGCTGCCCTGGTCCGGGAAAGCATCACGCGGGAGGACCTGCCGTTGGTCATCGCCTATGTCAGCCAGTCTGACGTAACTGACCTTCTGTCGCAGGTGAAGGCGCCTACCTTGGTGCTTCATCGTCGCCACTTTCGCACGCCCGGCGTTGAGGTCGCCAGGAGCCTTGCTTCCCGCATACCGAACGCCGGCCTGGTGATCCTGGAGGGGGCGTCCCTAGCGCCGTACCTGGGCGACACGGAGGCGGTGCTAAGGGCCATTGACGAGTTCCTGGGCGAGGGCGAGGAGGCCGCGCCTGAAGGCGGCGCCTTCCGCACCATCCTGTTCACGGACGTGGAAGGCTCTACGGCGCTGACCCAACGCCTTGGTGACGCCAAAGCCCGAGACCTGCTGCGGGAGCACGAGCGGATCGTGCGGGAGGCGCTGAAGTCGCACGGCGGGTCGGAGCTGAAGACGATGGGGGATGGGTTCATGGCCTCGTTCTCTTCGGCGACGCGGGCGTTGGAGTCCGCCATCGCCATGCAGCGGGCGTTCGCTGAGAGGAATGCCGCTCGCCCTGAGCCTGTCGAAGAACGAGCGGAGCCGATCCTGGTGCGGGTGGGCCTGAACGCCGGGGAGCCGATAGCTGAGGAGAAGGACCTGTTCGGTACGGCGGTGAACCTGGCGGCACGGATCGCGGCGATGGCGAAGGCGGGAGAGATACTGGTCTCGGACGTGGTGCGGCAGTTGGTGGCAGGCAAGGAGTTCCTGTTCGCGGACCGGGGCGAGGTCGTCCTGCGCGGCTTCGAGGACCCCGTGCGGCTGTACGAGGTGAGGTGGCGGGAGGAGGGGTGATGAAGCCTCGCTTGTTGTTTGCGCTGGCCCTCGCCGTTCTGCTGCTCGCCCTTGCAGCGGCCTGCGGGGGCGAGGGCGGGGCGCCCGCGGCGGCGACGCCCACGCCGACCGCAGAGCGCGCGGATGCAGAAGTCATCCTACCCGACCAGCCCGCCGAGGGGTATGAGCTCACCGACCCTTCCTTTGAGGCGCTGCCGGGGGCACAGCCCCTCTTCGGGGAGCTGGGCGGGACGGTCTACCGCATTGAGATGCCCGACAACTGGAACGGGCGGCTGGCGCTCTGGGCTCACGGCTTTCGCGGGTTCGACCCCGACCTCGTCGTGGACATGCCCCCCATGCGCGAATACCTCATCGAGAACGGGTACGCCTGGGCGGCCTCCTCTTACAGCGCCAACGGGTTCGCGCCTTTCGAGGGGGCGCACGAGACGGCCGCCCTGCGCGACTTCTTCATCGAGAAGTTCGGTGAGCCGGAGTACGTCTACATCGCCGGCGGTTCCATGGGCGGCAACGTGACGCTGCTCTCCCTGGAGCTCTTCCCCAGCCGCTATGACGGCGCCCTGGCCGCCTGCAGCGCGATGGGACTGGCGGAGATCGATTTCATCGGCCACTACGTGGTCCTTGCGGCCTACGCCACAGGCGTCACCCAGGAGGAGTTCAACACGGCCGCGTCCATCACCGATCTGATCGACGAGCGCATCCTGCCTACTCTGAATGCAGATCCTGAGGCTCGCCGCATCTTCGAGGGTCTGGTCGGTGCAGTCACTGGCGGCCCCAGGCCCTTCCGCCACGAGGGCTTCGAAGAGTTCTTCGACTTCAACCTCGAGCTGGTCAGCGACGTTGCCTCGCTGTTGATGCCTGCCTTCAGCAACATCGGCTTTGTGTACGAGGCCGCGGCGGATAGCGGAATCAGCAGCGAGGAGCTGAACGAGCAGGTGGTGCGCATCGCTGGCAGCCCCCTCGTGCGCAGGCTGATTCCCAGCCTCTCGGAACTGACCGGCGCCGTCCCCATCCCTCTGCTCATGATCCACACCACCGGCGACGGCTGGGTTCCCATCTCTGGAATGCAGGACTTCCGGCGCCTGGCCGAGGCCGCCGGCAACGGCGACCTGCTGGTACAGCGGGCCGTCCGGGCGCCCGGCCACTGTGACTTCAGTGATCAAGAACTGATCAGGGCGATGGAGGATCTGGCGGACTGGGTCGAGAACGGCGTCAAACCGGAGGGGGAGGACATCCTGGGATCGCTGGAGGACGCAGGGCGAGATTTCACCGATCCGTTACGGGAGGGGGACCCCGGCGGGCTGTAGGCGAGGGCCCGTGCGGCTGTACGAGGCAGACGGGCGGGCGTAGCAGATCGCGGCGGCGCATTGCCGCGCGGCTAGTCACAGGAGGAGAGCCTGATGGAGACCCCGAGACCCAGCGTGTTGCTTGATGGCCTGGTCTTCCCGGAAGGTCCTCGCTGGCGCGACGGCAAGCTCTGGTTCTCCGATATTCACGCCGGTAAGGTGATGGCGGTGGATCCGGAGGGACGGTCGGAGGTGGTCGCATCCGTCCCCCAGCACCCATCGGGCCTCGGTTTCCTTCCCGATGGCCGCCTGCTGGTGGTCTCGGTGCTTGATCGACTCCTGCTGCGGCTCGATCCCGACGGCCTTCACACCCACACCGATCTCAGCGCGGTGGACTGCATCCTGCCGAACGACATGGTTGTGAGCGAGGATGGCCGCGCCTACATCGGCGACGACGCCTTCGAAATCTCGGCCGGGCCGCCGCGACCGGGTAGCGTCTTTCTCGTGACTCCGGACGGGGACGCGCGACTGGTTGCCGAAGGCCTCAGCTACCCCAACGGCATGGTGATCACCCCGGATGGCAAGACCCTGATAGTCGCGGAGACAATCGGGAGGTGCCTGACCGCCTTCGACATCGCTGGGGATGGGTCGCTTTCCGGCCAGCGGCCGTTTGCCGATCTTGCGGCCGGTGCTATTGGAGGGGCGCATCCTGACGGCATCTGTCTCGACGCAGAAGGGGCCGTCTGGGTCGGCTCGCCGCCCACGAGCGAGTTCGTGCGGGTGAAGGAGGGCGGCGGCATCACCCATCGCATTCCCGTCCCCGGCAAGTGGGGAGTGGCCTGCATGTTGGGGGGAGAGGATCGCCGCACTCTGTTCCTGTGCACGGCCGAGACGACGCTGCAGGGCCTGGGCGAGGGGAAGTCGACCGGATGGATCGAGACGGTTCGCGTCGAGGTCCCGGGGGTGGGACTGCCCTGACCGCCAGGCGGGAGGCGTCGTCACAGTGGACACGGCGCCATCACCGTTATCGAGGGCGCATGAGAGGCCAGTAGCGCGCCAGATCTCGCTCTTACGGCCCTAATCCTCGCGTGAACCTACGCGCGTGCTGGGGTATTATTGCCTAGGTTAACGCTGCTCTGGGGCAGGCGTTACTACTACGGAACTCTTCGGCCTCGCAAGGGCCCAGGAGGACGTTGTAGCTGCGGGCCTGCCCGGCGGCAGGCGGGGCTTCAGCCTCTGTTCGGCCGATGAGCAAGGCTAAGGGCTGCAGCGACGGAAAAGGCAGGCGATCTCATGGCTATAGAGACCACGACCCCGGACAGCATCCGTCCTATCAAGATCGAGGAGGAGATGCGCGCCTCCTACCTCGACTACGCAATGTCCGTCATCGTCTCTCGAGCGTTGCCGGACGTGCGTGACGGCCTCAAGCCGGTGCAGCGGCGCATCCTCTACGCGATGTACGACATGGGGCTGCGCGCGGGCTCCGCGCACAGGAAGTCGGCCCGAATCGTGGGCGAGGTGCTGGGCAAGTACCACCCCCACGGCGACGATCCCGTGTACGAGGCGATGGTGCGCATGGCTCAGGAGTTCACCATGCGGCACCCGCTGGTGGACGGCCAGGGCAACTTCGGCTCCATCGACAACGACCCGCCGGCGGCGATGCGCTACACGGAGGCCCGCCTGTCGCGCATCGCCGAGGAGTTGCTGGCCGATATCGACCGGGACACGGTGGACTTCGTGCCCAACTTCGACGGGTCGCTTCAGGAACCCATGCCGCTGCCGGCGCGGATGCCCAACCTGCTGGTGAACGGGGCCGCTGGGATCGCCGTGGGGATGGCCACCAATATCCCGCCCCACAACCTGGGGGAGGTCTGCGACGCCGTCGCTCACCTGGTAGAGAATCCGGAGGCGACGACGGCCGACCTGGCGGAGATCGTTCGCGGGCCTGATTTCCCGACAGGGGGCGTCATCTTCCGCTACGAGACGGTGCGGCTGCCGGCCACCGACGGTCAGGGCCCCACCAGCGAGAGGCGGGACGCTATCCGCACAGCCTACGCCGACGGCAAGGGGCGGGTTATCGTCCGCGCCCGCGCCCACATCGAGGAGATGGCGCGGGGAGGGCGCTACCAGATCGTGGTCAGCGAACTGCCCTATCAGACGAACAAGGCGGCCCTCATCGAGAAGATCGCCGATCAGGTCCGCCACAGGCGGATCGACGGCATCTCCGAGCTGCGGGACGAGTCCGACCGCCACGGCATGCGCATCGTCGTCGAGCTGAAGCGGGAGGGGCAGCCGCGGCAGGTGCTCAGCAACCTGTTCAAGCACACCGCCATGCAGTCCACCTTCCCCTTCAACATGCTGGCCCTGGTGGATGGCCAGCCGCGGACGGTGAGCCTGAAACGTATGCTGGAGTCGTTCATCGTCCACCGGCGGGAGGTGATCCGCCGCCGCTCGGAGCATGACCTGGAGAAGGCGCGGGAGCGGGGCCACATCCTGGAGGGGCTGCTGAAGGCGCTGGACAAGCTGGACGAGGTGATCCGGACGATCCGCCGCTCGCCCTCGGCGGAGGAGGCGAAGCAGCGGCTGATGCGGGCCCCCTTCCGGCTCAGCGACCGCCAGGCGCAGGCCGTGCTGGACATGCAACTGCGCCGCCTGGCCCGCCTGGAGCGGGAGAAGATCGAGGAGGAGTACGGGGAGATCATCAAGCAGATCGCCTACCTGGAGGACCTGCTGGCCAACCCGCGCAAGATCGATTACCTCATCCGCGACGATGCCCATGAGGTCAAGCGCCGCTTTGGGGATGACCGGAGGACGCAGATCATCGATCAGGAGCCGGAGGAGTTCTCGGAGGAGGACTTGGTGGCCCACCAGGACGTGGTGGTCACCCTGTCCACCCGCGGCTACGTGAAGCGGCAGCCCCTGGTCACCTACCGCGCCCAGCGCCGCGGCGGTCGCGGCATCACCGGCATGAAGACGCGCGAGGACGACGCTGTCCGCCACCTCCTCGTGGCCGACACCCACGACGACCTCCTCTTCTTCACCGACCGCGGTCGTTGCTTCCAGATCAAGACGTACGAGCTTCCAGATGCTACCCGCACGGCCCGCGGCATCCCCCTCATCAACCTCGTCTCCATCGAACAGCGGGAGTGGGTAACCGCGGTGGTGCGCCTGCCGAAGAACCTGGAGCGGGACTATCTGGTGATGGGCACCAAGCTGGGCGAGGTGAAGAAGACGCCGCTGAAGTACTTCGCGAACGTGCGCCGCGGCGGCCTCAACGCAATGGATCTGGAGCCGGCCGACGAATTGGTCTCGGTCAAGATGGC
>DAOUMF010000158.1:0-7527 GCA_034411955.1 Dehalococcoidia bacterium | reverse complement strand
CTCGGTGGGCCCGGCGAAGCCGTGGGTCATGACCAGGGGCGTGCCCGGGCCGCCGTCGTGCAACTCGTAGTAGATCTGGATGCCGTTGGCGCGGAGGGTAGGCACCTCAGTCGTCACGCCGTCCGGGGGCGTCCGCGGCGTCGCCTTGGACGCGGTCTACCAGGTTTCCTTCCTGTATGCGGTCGATCAGCTCCTGAATGCTGACGCTCTGGAGGTAGCGGTTCCCGCAGGACGGGCAGAGGTGATACAGCTCGACGTCTTGGGAGAGCACCTCCGGCGGCAGCTCGGTGTGACCGCCGCGCGCAGGATATTGCATATCGTCTCCTCCGTGGTGCGGGGGGGCGCACGAGATGCAAAAGGCATGCCGTTCCGAGAGATTATAACTGAGGCGCGGGCTTTTACAAGCCCCCTGCGGAGGCTATAATGGGCGAAAACCAGCACAACTATTCGATTCAGACATGGACAGCGCAGCGACGCGGATCACCTCCGGCAAGCTCCAGGAAGACGACCTGGCGCTGGATACCACCCTGCGGCCGCGTCGGCTGGAGGAGTTCATCGGCCAGGAGAAGCTGAAGGATAACCTGAGCATCGGCATCGCCGCCGCCCAGCAGCGGCAGGAGGCGCTGGACCACCTTCTGCTGTACGGGCCGCCAGGGCTGGGCAAGACAACACTGGCCCACATCATCGCTCACGAGATGTCGGTGTCGATCCGGGTAACGTCTGGCCCTGCGATCGAGCGGGCAGGTGACCTGGCGGCGATCCTAACGAACCTCCAGGAGCAGGACGTCCTGTTCATCGACGAAGTGCACCGGCTGCCGCGGGCGGCGGAGGAGGTGCTGTACCCGGCGATGGAGGACTTCGCGCTGGACATCGTGCTGGGACGGGGGCCGGGCGCCCGCAGCGTGCGCCTGTCGGTGCCGCGCTTCACCTTCATCGGGGCGACCACGCGCTACGCGATGCTGAGCCCGCCGCTGCGGGACCGCTTCGGGGCCGTGTACCGGCTGGACTTCTACGACCAGGAGGCGATCGCCGCCATCGTGCGTCGGAGCGCCGCGATCCTCGACATCCCGATCGAGGACGAGGGCGCGGGCGAGATCGCCCGCCGGGCCCGGGGCACGCCGCGGGTGGCCAACCGGCTGCTGCGTCGCGTGCGGGACTACGCGCAGGTGCGGGCGGCGGGCGTGATCACGCCGGACGTGGCCCGGGAGGCGCTGGGTCGGCTGGACGTGGACGAGATGGGCCTGGACGAGGTGGACCACAAGGTGCTGCGCACCATCATCGAGAAGTTCGACGGGGGGCCGGTGGGGATCGAGACGATCGCCGCCTCCATCTCGGAGGAGGCGGACACCATCATGGACGTGTACGAGCCGTACCTGATGCAGGTGGGCTTTCTCCAGCGCACGCCGCGGGGGCGGGTGGCGACCCGCCACGCCTATGGACACCTGGGACTGGAGGTGCCGCAGCAACTCCAGAAGGGGCTTTGGGAATAGCGCTGGTGGACAGGCATCGCCGTCAGATGACAAAGACAGCGATCAAGGGATCCCTTTGCAGCTGGCTGGTGGCGGGGCTCCTGATCGCGGCCTGCGGGGATGGAGCGGAGACGCCTACGGAGTCGCCTTCCGTGACGGAGACAGCGGCGGATGACGGGGGGGTCGCGGCCTTGTCCGTGCGCAGCGATGCGTTCGGCCCCGACGAGGCGGTCCCGCCTCGTTTCACCTGCGACGGGGAGGACACCTCGCCTGCCCTCTCATGGAGTGACGCTCCTCAGGACACGCAATCGTACGTGCTCATAGTGGACGACCCGGATGCTCCGGGAGGCGTCTTCACGCACTGGGTGGCGTACAACATACCCACCGGCGCCGGGAGCCTGCCGGAGGGGGTGGAGAAGACGGAGCGTCCGCAATCGGGCGGGTTGCAGGGCCGGAACGATTTCGGCGATATCGGCTATGGGGGGCCATGCCCGCCGTCCGGACCCGCGCATCGCTACCAGTTCACCCTCTACGCGCTGGATGGGCTCCTTGACCTGGGTCCGGGAGCGTCGAAGGAGGACGTCCTCGACGCCGTGCAGGGCCACGTGCTGGCGGAGGCGCAGCTTGTGGGCAGCTACGGACGGTGACGCCGTGACCGAACGTCGCCGCTCCGTCCGCCTGCCCGCGTACGATTACACGTCTCCGGGGGCCTACTTCGTCACAGTCTGCGCCCATGGCAGACGTTGCATATTCGACGCGCCGGAAGTGCGCCATCTGGTGGAGGAGAGGTGGAATCAGACACGACATCATTTCCCCAATGCAGCGACGGATGAGTTCGTCATCATGCCTAATCACGTGCATGGGATTCTTTGGATCGTGGGGGCAAACACAGCGGTAGGGACGCAGCATGCTGCGTCCCTACAAACCCCCTCCGTGGCACCCGGTTCTCTGGGGGCCATCGTGCGTTCCTTCAAGTCTGCCGTGACGAAGCCGGTGAACGAGATTCTTGGCACGCCTGGGGCACCGGTTTGGCAGCGCAACTATTACGAGCGGATCATCCGTAACGAGGATGAGCTGCGACGCGTGCGGGAGTACATCAGGTTCAACCCATTGCAGTGGGATTTCGATCGTGAGAACCCACACCGCGTCCTGAATGCAGCGCATGAAAGAGAATGGAGCTGGCTTGAGGGCACGGGCGGCCCTGGTAGGGGCGAGACATGCCTCGCCCCTACGCCAGTGGCGGAGGGGCAGCGGTCGTAGAGCGGCGCCGCGTCTCCTCAAACAGCCCGTACGAGGACGTCATCGGCTTCTCCCGTGCGGTTCGCGTTGGCGACACGGTGTACGTCTCCGGCACGGTCGCCTGGGGTGATGACGGCAAGCTGGTGGGCGAGGGCGACGTCTACGCCCAGGCGCGGCAGACCCTGCGCAATATCGAGCGGGCGCTGGCGGAGGCGGGCGCCACTATGCGAGACGTGGTGCGGACGCGGATATACCTCACGGACATGGGGCGCTGGCAGGAGGCGGCCCGCGCTCACGCCGAGGCGTTCGCCGATGTGAAGCCGGCGGCGAGCATGGTCGAGGTGAGCGGCCTGGCAGAGCCGGCGATGCTGGTGGAGATCGAGGCGATAGCGGTGGTCTAGGCGGCGGGGCGAGCGCCCCACCCCCCAGGTAGTAGGTCCCACCCACCCGCCCCTAGGGTTTCACCCTAGAATCTGACCCCGCCCCCACCAGTCGCCTACCGGTAGCAGGCTGCACGCCGCCTGCGGTTACCGAGACCGCTCGCCCGGCGCCTGTCGAAGAATCACCTGCCGGGGTGGGGCCAAGCCTGAACGGAGTTCAGGGGTGGGTGGGTGGGACGAACAAGCTTGGGGCGGGGTGGCAAGTACCACCGGATGGCGTACAATGGTCGCGCCATGGAGCCGCGCATCCAGTACGCCCAGACTGCCGACGGAGTGAGCATCGCCTTCTGGACGCTGGGGCAGGGCATCCCGGTTGTGGAGATGCCAATCTCACCCTTCAGCCATATCCAACTGGAGTGGCAGGTGCGGGAGGTTCGCCGCCAATATGAGCGTCTGGCGGAGAAGAGGAAGCTGATCCGGTACGACAGCAGAGGGGTCGGGCTGTCGGATCGGGACGTGGCTGAGTACTCTCTCGACGCCTACCTGCTGGATCTGGAGGCGGTGGTGGATCATCTGGGCCTTGAGGGGTTTGCACTATTCGGGAGCTTTTCTCTCGGGCCGGTGGCCATCGCCTACGCTGCCCGTCACCCTGAGCGCGTCTCGCGTCTACTGCTGTGGTGCTCGTGGGCGCGGGCCTCGGATGCCTACCGGTCGGCACAAGGTCAGACAATAATCGCACTCAGAGCAACGGACTGGGAGATCTACACGGAGACGGTGGCCCATTTGCTCATGGGATGGTCGACTGGCGAGCCGGCGCGCCGATATGCAGCGCTGATGCGAGAAAGCGGCGCTCAGGAGGCCCTACGGGCAGCCCTGCGATCGGTTACCGAGTTCGATGTCACGGCCCTGCTACCACAGGTAAGGGTGCCGACGCTAGTGCTGCACCGGCGGCAGGTACCCATGCCCGATGTGGGCGTAGCCAAGGCTCTTGCCTCGCGGATACCGGACGCCCGCTTGGCCCTGCTGGAGGGGGCGTCGCTAGCTTCCTTCCTGGGCGACACGGAGGCGGCGACGACCGCCATCGACGAGTTCCTGGCTGAAGGCGAAGAGGCAGAGGCGGCAGCCGCGCCTCTGGCCAAGGAGGACGTACACACCATCCTCATCACAGACATGGAGGGCTCCACCACCCTCACACAGCGCCTGGGAGACGCCAAGGCGCAAGACGTGCTGCACACGCACAATGGCATCTTGCGCGACGCGCTGAGGGCGCACAGCGGATCGGAGATCAAGCACACCGGCGACGGCATCATGGCCTCTTTCGCGTCGGCGAGCCGCGCCCTGGAGTGCGCCATCGCCATGCAGCGGGCGTTCGCGGCGCACAACGAATCGAACCCGGACGTGGCCATCCGTGTCCGCATAGGTCTCAACGCCGGTGAGCCCGTGGCGGAGGAGAAGGATCTATTCGGCACCGCCGTGCAGCTCGCGGCCCGCATATGCGCCCACGCTGAGCCGGGCCAGATCCTGGCCCCCATCGTCGTACGGGAGCTGGCGGCGGGCAAGAAGTTCCTGTTTTCCGACCTCGGCGAGACGGTGTTGCGGGGGTTCGAGGACCCCGTGCGGCTGTATGAGGTGAGGTGGCAGGGGGAGGAGTGATGGGAGCGCGGGTGCCGGCGGGGCAGACGTGGGCCGGAGGGTAGGTCAGCCCGGTTGGCCTCTGTGAATACGGCGGCGGTGGCCATCGGCTGCGCGGCGGCATGACCCGCCTGTTCGCCCTTCTGGGCATCCTGGGCATCTCCTTCTCGGCGATCCTCGTCAAGCAGGCAGACGTATCGCCCTCTACCGCCGCCTTCTTCCGCACGGCCTACGCCGTGCCGGTGCTGTTCCTGCTCTGGGTGATGATCCGACGCCGAGACCCGCGGCCGGCGAGCCTCCGCTTGATGGCCGGGGCGGCCGGGCTGTTCCTGGCCCTGGACCTCGCCGTCTGGCACCGCTCCATCGACCTGATCGGCGCCGGTCTGGCCACGGTGCTGGCCAACACTCAGGTGGTGTTCGTGGGCCTGGCCGCGTGGGCGATCCACCGGGAGCGTCCCACGGGGCTGGCGTTTGCGACTATCCCCGTCGTGTTCGCGGGCGTGGTCCTCATCTCCGGGCTGGGGCGCGCCGACGCCTTCGGGGACGATCCGCTAGGCGGAGTGGCGTTCGGCATGGTTTCCGGCGTGTCCTACGCCGTCTTCCTGCTGGTCTTCAGGGCGTCCAACCGAAAGCTGGTCCCAGCGGCGGGGCCGCTCCTGGACGCGACGATCGGAGCGGCGATCGGCTCGCTGCTGTCGGGGGCGGCGGACCCGGATTTCAGCTTTGCCATCACCTGGCCTGAGCACGGCTGGCTGCTGGTCCTGGCGATGGTGGCGCAGGTGGGCGGGTGGCTGCTGATAGCGACGGCGCTGCCCCGGGTACCGGCGCTGGAGACGTCGGTCATGCTGCTGCTGCAGCCGATGGCCACTGTGCTGTGGGGGTACTTGATCTTCGCGGAGCACCTCTCCGGCGCGCAGTGGGCCGGGGTGGCGCTGGTGCTGGGTGGGGTGGGGGCGCTGACGCTGCGGGGCAGCGTGGAGCGGCCCGCCGTTGCTCCGGCGGAAGCGTAGCGCCGGGGGCGCACCGAGACCCTGCACGGCGGCCGCGTGGATGGTGTAGGATAGTGGCGCTATGGGGGAGCCGCGGATTCAGTACGCCAAGACCAAGGACGGTGTGAGCATTGCGTACTGGACGGTGGGTGACGGAGCACCATTGGTTGCCACCTCACCGTCAAGTTGGAGCCACGCGCAGTTGGAATGGCAGAATCCTGACGTTCGCCGTTGGTATGAGCTACTGGCGCGAAAGAGAAAGGTAATCCGGTACGACATGAGAGGGACCGGACTGTCCCAGAGAGACGTGACCGAGTTGTCGCTCGACGGCTCACTGCTGGACGTGGACAGCGTCGTAGAGCGACTGGGCCTCAGGACATTCGCCCTCATGGGAGCCGGGTACTCGGGAAATTTGGCTATCTCCTACGCCGCCCGGAATCCGGAGCGGGTATCGCATCTTCTTCTGTGGTGCACCTATGCGGGACGCCTAGAGCGACGGCCACAGCTTGAAGTAGCGACAGCGCTAGCCGATAAGGACTGGGAGCTATTCACGGAGACGGGTGTGCGTGCCTTCCTGGGATGGGAGGCCGGAGAAGAGGCGCGCTGGTTGGCGGGGTACATGCGCGAATCCATCACGCTAGAGACGTGGAAGGCGTGGCAGGTGTTTACGCCGCAGTTTGACGCAGTAGCCGACCTCCTACCGCAGGTGAGGGCACCTACGCTGGTGCTTCACCGACGCCAAGCCCCCTGGCCTGACGTCGGCCGCGCCAGACATCTTGCCGCCAGCATTCCGGATGCCCGTCTGGCCCTCCTGGAGGGCGAGTCACCTTTTCCGTTCTCCGGCGATATGGAGGCTGCGGTGAGTGCCATCGACGAGTTCCTGGGCGAGGGCGAGGAGGCCGAAGCGGGAGCCGAGGCACCCGAGGCGGCTGCGTTCCGCACCGTGCTGTTCACCGACGTTGAGGGCTCGACGGCCCTGACGCAGCGGCTGGGAGACGCGAAGGCGCGGGAGGTGCTGCGAGAGCACGAGCGCATCGTGCGGGAGGCGCTGAAGGCGCACGCCGGCTCGGAGCTGAAGACGCTGGGGGACGGGTTCATGGCCTCGTTCTCCTCCGCCACGCGGGCGCTGGAGTGCTCGATCGCCATGCAGAGGGCGTTCGCGCAGCACAACGAAGCCCAGGCCGCTCATCCTTCGACAGGCTCAGGACGAGCGGAGGAGATACGAGTGCGGGTCGGGCTGAACGCGGGGGAACCGGTGGCAGAGGAGAAAGACCTCTTCGGCACCGCGGTGAACCTGGCCAAGCGCATCTGTGACCAGGCGAAACCGGGTCAGATACTCGTCTCTGATGTCGTTCAGCAGTTGGCGGCTGGCAAGGGCTTCGTCTTCGCCGATAAGGGTGAGGCTGCGTTGAAGGGCTTCGAGAAGCCGGTACGGCTGCATGAGGTGAGGTGGCGGGACTGATGGGGCCGCAAGGCTGAGCCCCAACCGTCGCCCATGCCGTTGATCACGATCCGCGAGGCCAGGGCCGACGATTTCGCCGTCCTGCTGCGGCTGCTGGACCAGATGGACGAGAGCATGTACCCAGGCCGTGGGCACGCGGGCGAGGGCGACGTCCATGGGCTGTACGAGGCGATCCTGGCCGACCGCGACCAGCGTGTGCTGGTGGCGGAGGACGAGGGGCAGCTCGTGGGCTCAGCGCACGTGATGGTGCTGCGGCACATGGGCCGCAGCCTGTCGCGCTCGGCGGTGGTGGAGGGGGTGGTGGTGGACCCCGCGTACCGCCGCAGGGGTGTTGGCGCCGCCCTGATGCGGGCAGC
>DAOUMF010000157.1:0-3181 GCA_034411955.1 Dehalococcoidia bacterium | reverse complement strand
GGCCCAGGTCGACCCCATCACCCGCTGGCTCATCCTCTCCCGGGCCTCGGTCGTCGTCATGACCGCCACCTCGGCCGTCATCGGCGGCCTGCTGGCCCTGCGCGACGACGTCTTCGACGCGCCGTTGCTCATCCTCGCCGCCCTGGGCCTCGTTCTGGCCCACGCCGGCTCCAACCTGGTGAACGACTTCTGGGACTTCCACCACGGCGCCGATACTGAGGACTCGCCACGGGTGACCTACGGCCCCCATCCCCTGAGGCACGAGGCGGCTCAGTGGCGCTCCTTCGTCGGGGTGACATTCGCCATCCTGGCTGCGGCGGCCGCCATCGGTATCTACCTCACGGTGGTCACCGGCCCCTTGCTGCTGGCCTTCGCCCTCACGGGGGCGTTGGTGCTGCTGCTCTACTCCGGCGGCCCCCTGCCCCTCAAGTACCTCGGCCTGGGCGAGATAGCCGTGTTCATCGTCTGGGGCCCGCTGATGATCGGCGGCACCTACTACGTCATGGCGGAGACGCTCCCCGGCTGGGTTGTCCTCGCCTCCGTTCCCTACGCCCTGGGCGTGACGACCGTCCTCTTGGGCAAGCACCTGGACAAGCTTGCCTTCGATACGGAGCACGGCATCCGCACCCTCCCCGTGGTGCTGGGCGAGGCGAGGGCGCGCCGTCTGACGCTGCTGCTGAGCCTGGGCATGTACGCCTCCGTCATCGCCCTTGCCGTCTGGCAGACGATGCCCGGCCTGCTGCTGGTGGCCGGGGCGCTGCCCCTGCTGCTGTGGGTGATACGCTTCTACAGGTCGCCGAGGCCGGATCGGCCCCCGGAGGACTACCCTGGCTGGCCGCTGTGGTTCGTGGCGGTCGCCTTCATACACAACCGCCGCTTTGGCCTGCTGTTTATCGCCGGGCTCGTCCTTCAGATCACCGGCGAAGCGGCCCTCTAGCTGTAGGGTTCGTGCTCCCGGCGCTGTTCGGGCTGGGAGGGCGTTGCCCAAGACTCCATACTCTCTCCCATATGGCGCAGCAGGCGCCCCGTCATGCGCATGACGCGGGCCGTCATAGGATCCGTCTGCCGCTCCTCGGAGATACGATGGCCAGCCGGGCGTTCCCGCTCCAGCTCTCGGAGCTTCTCCCAAACGTATACATGCTGCCACATGGTCTCTTCCCCTAGCCCGCCTGCCGCTCCGCGGTCGTTGGCGGGGGCGCAAATAGGTCGAGGGTCTTGCTAAGCTCGTCCCTCACTGCGGGGTTGATGGTGAAGAACTTCATGTTCCCCTGGCGCCGGCCGTCCAGCAGTCCAACCGCTTTCATGAAGCCGAGATGACGCGACACCGCCGACTGGTGTAGGCCGGTCCGCTCCACGATCTCCTGCGCGTACATTTCACCTTCGCGAAGGAGGCGCAGGATGCGTAGCCGCTGTTCATCGCTTAAGGCCTTGTGTATGCGGGCAAGGCGGCGCATCCCTTCGGTCTCTTCGGGCGCCTCGCCGATGTACTCCTCCTCGCACGAGTAGAAGAGGCCGTGGGTGCGCCCTATGGACGCGCAAGAAACATAGGGCCCCATGTCCAGCGAGGGTGCGAAGATGAGCGCGTCGTAGGGCCCCGGGCAGACGTCGTCCAGACATGACTTCCCTTGGCCCGTCAGGCGGCGAGCGAGCTCGTGGACGTCGTCAACAGGCCGGCTGCGGTGGGCGGCGACGCTGCGCTCCAGACAGGGCAGCCGGCGCGCCATATCTTGCCGGTAGTGCTCCTCGTAAGAGCGCTCGATTAAGCGAATCATCCGCTCGCGAAGCTCTTCCGGCCGGTCGTAGACGGCAAGCGCGGCCGGCACATCGATGCCTGCCTTCTTGAGTTCCTGCGCCAGAGCGTCGCGAGGGGACCCACCCGCCGCGGGCTCCTCGTCGGCACCGAAGAGTGTGCACGCCTGGTAGAATGCCAGGCCCTGAATGCCGCGGTCCCCCTCAGGCTCCCCCGTACCCGCAGGCAGCGCCCGGACGTAGCTCAAGAGGGAGGTCGTATCCTTCCAGGCCTCACGATGGGCGAACAGGCTGTCGCCCAGGGCTCCCATCACCCCGGGCTGCCCCTTGGGGAAAGAGTACAGGAAATCGAGTTCCGCCAGCAGCTCTGGCTCCATCTCGTTGCGAACCTGCGCGGGCCAGCCGTCGATCTCGTCCATCTCGCCTGCCAGATGCGTGAAGTACATGGCATTCGTGAGGTCGAGAGGGAGCGAGACCACAAACTCGATCGTCTGTTGAGCGGCCGCGGCTTCGGATAGTCTTGGCATTGCAGGTGCCTCGCATTGATTCGTATATGTCATTATGAGCATATACGCTCTGGCGCCACTTGTCAACCCCATCTCGAGGGAAAATCGACATTTCCCTTCACTTCCATCACCCTTCCTCTGATACAATAGATTGGATATGGCCCGCGCCACCAAACGCGACTACTACGAAGTCCTGGGCGTGCCCCGCAACGCCTCCACAGAGGAGGTCAAGAAGGCGTTCCGGCGCCTGGCCATGCGCTACCACCCGGATCGCAACAAGGAGGACGGCGCCGAGGCCAGGTTCAAGGAGATCGGCGAGGCCTACGAGGTCCTCTCCGACCCGGAGAAGCGCGCCGCCTACGACCGCTACGGCCACGCCGGGCTGCAGGGGTTCGACTTCGGGCGGCCGTTCGAGGGGTTCGACTTCGGCGGCTTCGGCGACATCTTCGACGCCTTCTTCGGCGGCACCAGCGCCCGCCGTGCCAGCCAGGCCCAGAGGGGCGCCGATCGCCGCGTCGACATCGAGATCGACTTCGAGGAGGCGGCTTTCGGCTGCGAGAAGGAGATCGAGGTCGCCCGCAACGAGCGCTGTCCTCGTTGCGCCGGCAATCGCGCCGAGCCCGGCTCCCAGCTCGCTCGCTGCCCCTCCTGCGACGGCAGCGGCGAGGTGAGGCGGGCCTCCCGCAGCTTCTTCGGCCAGTTCGTCAACATCGCCACCTGTCCCCAGTGCCACGGCGAGGGCCGCATCATCACCGAGCCCTGTAAGGAGTGCAAGGGCTCCGGCCGCCAGCGCCAGAACCGCAAGCTGCTGGTCAAGATACCCGCCGGCATCAGCGACGATTCCCAGATGCGCCTCTCCGGCGAGGGCGATGTGGGGATGAACGGCGGCAGCCCCGGCCACCTGTATCTGCTCATCGGCGTTAAGC
>DAOUMF010000156.1:0-10195 GCA_034411955.1 Dehalococcoidia bacterium | reverse complement strand
AGATGTAGCCGTCGCCGTCCATCCAGCCGATGTCGCCGGTGTGGAGCCAACCGCCGCGCATCGCCTCGTCCGTCTCGTCGAGGAGGCCGAGGTAGCCGGACATGAGGCGTGCTCCCTGGGCCACGATCTCCCCCTCCTTACCCGGCGGCAGAGGTTCGCCCTGGGGGTCGACAATGGCCACGACGACGTCCTCCATGGCACGGCCCACGGAGCGCAGACGGTTGAGCTTCTTCTCGCGCTCCTCAGGCGGGCTGTCGGGTATCTGGTGGTCTTCGGGGCCGAGGAAGGTGAGGGTGGAGGTGCTCTCCGTCTGCCCGTAGGCGTTCATGAGGCCGCACCGGAACACCTCGATGGCTTTGGTGACGACGTCGTAAGGCATGGGGGCGGCGCCGTAGGCGATGAGCTGCAGCGAGCCCAGGTCGTACTTGTCGAAGTCCGGGTGCTCCATGACGCGCTTGAGCATGGTGGGCACGACGAAGCTGTGGGTGACGCGATGGGACTGGACGGCCTCCAGCCACGCCTGGGGCTCGAACTGGGGGAGGATGGCGAGGGTGCGTCCGCCCCACACCGATGACAGGATGGCGGTGGCGCCGGCCACGTGATAGACGGGCACGGACAGGAGGGTGATGTCGTGGCTTTCCGGGTTGGCGGGCTCCACCGTGTTCGTGACGTACACGGACATGGCGAGATAGGTGAGGACGACGCCCTTGGGCCTGGCGGTGGTGCCGCTGGTGTAGAGAATGATGGTGGCGTCGGTGTCTTCGACGTCGGTGAAGACCTCCTCCGGCTCGTGGGGTGCCAGGAGGTCCTCGTATGGGGTCATGTCCTCGGGTCGGGCGTCGTAGCAGACGAAGTGCTGGACGGTCTGGAACTGGGGCCGGATGGCGGCGGTGAGGTCCAGGTAGCGCTCCCCTACGAACATGAGCTTTGCCTCGGCGTTGTTGACCATGTAGGAGAGCTCGTCCTTCTTGGCGCGGTAGTTGAGGGGGACGAAGACGGCGCCCAGCTTGGCGCAGGCGTAGTAGGTCTCCACGTAGGGGATGGAGTTGAGGGCGAGGACGGCCACCTTGTGGCCTTTGCCCACGCCGAGCGATTGAAGGGCGTTGGCCAGCCGGTTCACCCTCTCCTGGAGCTGGGCGAAGGTGCGGCTGTCGCCGTTGCAGGCCATGGCGACCCTGTCCGGCACGACGGAGGCGGCGATCATCAGGAACTCAGATGTGTTCATCCTCTACCTCCATTTAACTACTGACTACGTGGTCACACGCCCGAGAAGCGCGGCTGGCGGCCCGTCCGGGCGGCGGCGATACCCTCCTGAGCGTCGGCGCTGGCGAGGGCGCGGCGGGCGAGGCGGCGTTCCAGGGCTAGCCCCTGGGCCAGCGGCAGGTCCAGCCCCTCAAGCACCGCCCGCTTGGCTAAGCGTAGGGCCAGCGGCCCGCGCGACATGAGAGTGCGCGCCAGCGACTCGGCCTCCGGGTAGAGCCGGTCGCGGGGGACGACCCGCTGGACGAGGCCGTAGCGCAGGGCCGTCGGGGCGTCGATGGGGTCGCCGGTGAGGATCATGTGCATGGCCACGCCCGGCGGGATGTGGCGGGGCAGCGTCTGAGTGCCGCCGGCCGAGGGGATGTAGCCCAGGCTCACCTCGGGCAGGCCCAGGCGGGCGTCCTCGCTGGCGATGCGGATGTCGCAGCAGAGGGGGAGCTCGGTGCCGGCGCCGAGGGCGAAGCCGTGGATGGCGGCGATGAGGGGCTTGTCGAGGGAGAGGATGAAGCCCCACAGGTCACGCTGACGCCGCGCCCGCCGCGACTCCACGTAGGAGGGGGCCGTGCCGAACTCGCTGATGTCAGCCCCGGCCGAGAACGCCTGCTCGCCCGCGCCCTTGAAGATGACGGTTCGCGCTTCGGGGTCGTCGCGGACGGCGTGTATCACGTCCCACAGCTCGTCGCGCATGCGCATATTGATGGCGTTGAGCGCGTCCGGACGGTTGAGGGTTATCCAGGCGATGCCGTCTCGCTTCTCGTAGAGGATGGTGTCAAACATCAGCGATACCACACCCCAGAAGGTCGGGCTTCAGCCCGGCAACGACAGGCTAAAGCCTGTCCCACCGGGGGCTACTCTCTCCTCTCCCATCTTCTCATCTCTCTACCGCCAGTCCGGCTTCTGGACGGCGCTCTTCTCCTTGCTTCGGAGGGCGCGCTCCAGGTCGGCGTTGATCTTGGCCGTCAACTCGCGCATGTCGTCGTAGCCAGCCTTCATCCGGTCGCTGTGCCAGCGCCTCACCGCCGCCCGGTCCCGGTCTGAGAGCCCGGCCTCTTCAGCGAGGCGGGCGACGACCAGCGAGAGCAGTTCGCGGCCCTCTTCGGGGTCCAGTTCCAGCCTCATCGACGGCCACCTCCGCTCGCCTGGTTCCGTAGGGCGAGGCCCCAGCCTCGCCGGGGGCGACGCTCAAGGCTGGGGCCTTGAGCTACGCGTAGAAGGATCATCGGGCACGGTCCTTGGTGGAGAGGTAGCGGCCGCGACCGCGGATCGTGCGGGCGGTCTTCTCGTCCAGGTAGGTGCCCAGGGCCTCGTTGAAGGCGACCGTCAGGTCGTCCATTTCCACCGTCCCCGAAGCGCGATCGCTGCGCCAGCGCCTGATCTTCGCCTTTCCGTCCTGCGACACGCCGCTGTGGTCGATGACGTAGGACGTGATGATCGACATGAGTGACCAGGCTTCATCCGTCTCCAGGACGACCTGCATCTAGGGCTGGCACCTTCCTTTGCTCAATCTGTCATTCTGAGCGCAGCGAAGAATCTCGGTGTGCCGTCAGACCCCCTTCGGCCAGGCTCAGGGCAGGCTTCGCTTCGCTCAGGGTGACAGGTTGGTTTGGTCGCTCACATCCTATCGTCCCTTGAACTTCGGTGTGCGTTTCTCGAGGAAGGCGCGGACGCCCTCCTCCCGGTCTTGCGTGGTCTGGAGGATGATGGTGAGGTCCGTCTCGTAGCGGAGGGCCTGCTCCAGAGTCATCTCGAGGCCGCGGCGCACGGCCTCCTTGGCGTATCGGACAGCGATGGGCCCGCGCTCCGCCATGCGGCCGGCGATGGCCTCAGCCTCGGCCGCCAGCTTGTCGCGAGCAGCCACAGCGCTGACGAGGCCGATGCGCAGCGCCTCGTGGGCGTCCACCGGCTCGCCGGTGAGGATCATCTCCAGGGCCTTGCCGCGGCCCACCAGGCGTGGCAGGCGCTGGGTGCCGCCGCCCATGGGGAGCAGGCCGAGCTTGGTCTCGGGCAGGCCCAGGCGGGCGTCCTCGGCGGCCACCCGGACATCGCAGGCGAGGGCCAACTCGAGGCCGGCGCTCAGGGCTTCGCCCTGGAGGGCGCACACCACGGGCCGGGGCAGCTCAGCGAGGGAGGCGAAGGGGTCGTCCTGCTCGGGCAGCGCGCCGAGGCCCTCTCCAGCCAGGAGGGCGGGGTCCCAACCGCGACAGAAGTTGTCGCCCTGGGCGCTGAGCACCACCGCGCGCACCCCATCGTCGACTTCGACCGTCTCGCAGGCGTCGGCCAGCTCGGCGAGGAGGGTGGCGTCGATGGCGTTCTCCTTCTCCGGCCGGCGCAGGGCCAGGAAGGCGATGGGGCCGTGCTTCTCCAAGGAGATGGTTCGCAGGGGCATGGGACTTTCCGCGAGCCGCATTGTAGCAGAGGTGGCAGGAACAGGGAACCCGCAGCGCGATGTCCCCCTCCACCCCCGAGGCCAAGATTGGGCCGGCTCTGTCTCTCCTTCCTTGTTCCGCGTTCCCACCTTGTTGTATCATCCGGCCCGAACTGCAACCCACTACCGGAAGGAGCGCTTTTGCCTGCCCCGAGCCGAGCCGAATTGTCCGAAGTGGCCCTGGACGACCTGCGGGTCGTCGAGCTCTCCCAGGGGAGCGCCGGCCCCTACTGCGCCAAGCTCCTGGCGGACTGCGGGGCCGAGGGGATCAAGGTCGAGCCCCCCGAGGGCGACTACGCCCGCTCGCGGGGCCCGTTCCCGTACGATGTCCCGCACCACGACAAGGGGGGCCTGTTCGTCCATCTCAACGGCAACAAGAAGAGCGTCACCCTCGACATCGAGACCGAGAGCGGCCGCACCGTCCTGCGCAAACTCCTGGCCAGGGCCGATGTGGTGGTGGAAGGCTGTCCGCCTGGGCACCTGGCGTCGATAGGCCTGGGCTACGATGACCTGAAGGGCGAACTGCCGGACCTCATATACTGCTCGATCACACCCTTCGGCCAGACGGGGCCCTACAGCGGCTTCCTGGGCAACTCCCTGACCTGCATGGCCCTGTCCGGTCTCATGTACGTCACCGGCGACCCCGACAAGGAACCGCTGTGCACTGGCGGCGAGCCCGCGGAGTACTTCGCCGGCGTCACCGCGTGGGTGGCTGTCCTGGCCGGAGTGGAGCACCGCCATCGGGGTGGCGGCCAGCACATCGATGTCTCCATGCTGGAGGCGCTGGGCGCCGCCGACGAGTACAACACGGCCCTATACTCCCTCATGGGCGCTGTCCGCAAGCGCTTCTACTCCCACCACCTGCTGTTCATCTATCCCATGGAAATCTATCCCTGCCGCAACGGCCACATCGTGGTCGTCGGCGGGGCGACTGGCTTTCCCCTCGGCATGGCCCTCCTACTGGAGCAGCCCGAACTCGAACAGCACCCGCTCTTCGTGAACCCGTGGTTGCGTCTCCTCCAGTGGCGGAAGTTCGAGGAGATCCTGCGGCCCTACCTCCTGGAGCATGACTGGCAGGACCTGCTGACGCGCGCCCAGGAGCTGCGCATCCCCTTCGCCGCCGTGCTCGACCCCAAGACCCTGCTGGAGAACGATCACCTGAAGGAGCGGGGCTTCTTCCGGGAGGTGGAGCAGCCGGAGGTGGGGCTGGTCCGGATGGCGGGCGCGCCCTTCAAGATGTCGGAGACGCCGCTGCGGCAGGGGCCCGCGCCCATGCTGGGGCAGCACACCCACGATGTGCTGCTGGAGCTGGGCTACGACGCGGAGGACGCACGCATCCTGCGCGAGCGGGGGATCACGTGATGCCCGGCCTCCTCCTGTCCGGCGTCCGCGTGCTGGACCTGACGCAGGTCTACGCCGGCCCCACCTGCGCTCGTGTTCTGTGCGACCTGGGCGCAGAGGTCATCAAGATCGAGGGGCTCAAGCGCATCGACAATATCCGCCTCGCCGTCGTTGCCGACAACGACCCCCAGGGCGATTTCTGGAATCGGATGGGCTACTTCCTGTTCCGTAACGCCGGCAAGAGATCGCTCACCCTGGACTTCAACGAGCCTCAGGCCGTGGAGCTGTTCAAGCGCCTCGTACCCCATGCCGATGTCATCGTCGAGAGCTTCACACCCCGCGTGATGGCCCAGCATGGCCTGGACTACGAGTCGCTGCGCGAGATCAAGCCGGACCTGATCATGATCTCGCTCTCCGGCTACGGCCAGAGCGGCCCCTGGCGCGACTACTCTGCCTACGGCACGGGACTGGAGCCGGCCTCCGGGATCTCCTCCTTCACCGGCTATCGGGGCGGCGAGCCCCTGCGCACGGGCATCTCCTTCACGGACCCTTATTGCGGCCTCATGGGAGCGGGGGCGGTGCTGGCCGCCCTGCACCATAGGCGACGCAGCGGCAAGGGTCAGCACATCGACCTGTCGGAGCAGGAGGCGGCGATCCCTATGGGCGGCTACGCGCTGATGGACTACCTGCTGAACGACCGGGAGCCGGAGCGCATCGGCAACCGCAGCCCGTGGTTCGCCCCGCAGGGCTGCTACCGCTGCGGCGGAGACGACAACTGGCTCGTCCTGACGGTGCGGAACGACGCCGAGTGGCGGGCGTTCTGCGGCGCCGTCGGCCACGCGGAGTGGGCTGAGGACGAGCGCTTCGCCGACGTGATGGGCCGGCACCGCCACCATGATGAGCTGGACGAGCTGATCGCCTCCTGGACGCGAGGGCAGGACCACATGGAGGCGATGCATCTGCTCCAGGGGGCGGGCGTCATCGCCGCGGCGGTGCTCAACCCGAAGCAGGTGCTGCTGGACCCGCACCTGCGGGAGCGGGGCTACTTCGATATGGTGGAGCAGGCGGGGAAGGTTCGCCCCGTGCCGAAGCAGTTCGGCGCCCGCTTCTCGGCCTTCGAGGTCGGGGCCCGCGGGGACGCCCCGAAACTGGGCGAGCACAACCGCGAGGTGCTCCAGGGGCTGCTGCGCCTGTCCGACGAGGAGATGGCGGAACTCCAGGAGGCGAAGGTCATCGGCGACACCCCTGAGTTCGCCTTCCCGCTACAGGTGGTGCGGGCGATGGTGCAGTGGCCCCTCACGAGCTTCCTTCAGATGGGGGCACTGGCCGCTCTGGAGCCGGACTACAAGCAGCAGTTGGGCATCGAGCCAAAGGACGGAGGACAAGCATGAGCATGAAGTTCGGCGCGGCAGCCACCCAAGCGGGCGTCTCCTGGGACGATCTGCTGTCCCTCTGGCAGGAGCTGGACCGGGACTCCAACTTCGACCACCTTTGGCTGATGGACCACTTCGTGACCGGCATGGGCACCGCCTTCGGTTCCGAGGGCCCCTGCATGGAGGGCTGGACCGCCCTCGCCGCCCTGGCCCAGGCCACCTCCCGCGTGCGCCTGGGCATACTGGTGAGCGGCAACACGTACCGTCACCCCGCGGTGCTGGCCAAGATGGCGACGACGGTCGACCACATATCGGGCGGGCGGCTGGAGTTCGGGATCGGCGGCGCCTGGCACACCTACGAGCACGGGGCGTTCGCCATCCCCTTCCACACGACGAGGGAGCGTCTGGAGCGCCTGGACGAGGCGGCGCGGGTGATCAAGCTGCTGTGGACGCAGCCGCGGCCGACGTTCCAGGGCCGCTACTACCAGCTTGACCAGCCGCCGTACAACCCGCCCAACGTCCAGCAGCCACACCCTCCGATCCTCATCGGGGGCGGGGGCGAGAGGCGCACCCTGCGTACCGTAGCGAAGTATGCCGACGCGACCAACGTCTCCGGGACGCCGGAGGAGGTCCGCCACAAGTACGAGGTGCTGGAGCAGCACTGCAAGGATGTCCGCCGGGACTATTCGAGCATCCGGCGGACGATCCAGGTGCCGCTGTTCCTGAACGAGGACCCGGCCTTCCAGCAGCGCGTCGTGCAGGGGCTTGTCTCCCTCCGCGGCGGTAGCGAGGAGGAGGCCCGCCGCTCCGTCCTCATGGGCTCCGTGGACGAGGTGAAGGCTGGCGTCAAGGCGTTCGCCGACGTGGGGGTGGAGGAGATCATCGTGGCCCAGTTCCCCCGCTTCCACCGTGACAGCCTGTTGCGATTCTCACGGGAGGTGATCCCGGCGTTCAGGTAGGGTCGAGTGCGTCAGACGGCGCTTGCCAGGAGCTTGAACGTGTAGACGCACTCCCGTCCCTGGGCCTTCATACATCTTCCCACGGACGGCGTCATCTCATACCGCAGGCCCAGCGCCTCCATCCAGCCGGTGACCCGCGCGAAGATGCCGCAGTCGTAGTAGTCGCCTATGCCGGCGCGCGTGATGTTCTCGTGGGCGAAGCAGCGCTCAATCCGAATCTGATACTCGTCGTTGCCGGTCCGGACAATCGCGTAGTCCATGAGCTTGGGCCCCAGCAGGCTGATGAACATCTCCTGGAGCACGAGGAGATCGTCAAGCGTGGCGATAGGGGGCAACCCCAGCGCCCGCGCGATTCCCGGAGCTTCGACCTTGCCTACCTCGTGGGCCGCTATCTGGTTGAGACGGCAGGCGACCTCAGGCCCGTAGGCCATTGCCACGGCCATGAACCACCGAGAATCGAACGTCATCCAGCACTTCGTGAGCAGGTCCTCCCGCTGCTCTTGCGAGAGCCTGGACATTGTTGCTCTGGCCCGCTCCGTCAGCTCAGGCCGTCGGTCTTGTTGCTCCGCCATCCGGCCGACCTCCTCTGGACGCGTTCTCTGGCCAACCGGAACCATTCTACACGCAGGGGCTGCCGTCGAGAGGTTTCGCCGAGTCGTTCTGTGATAATCTGTGGCCGATGTGACCGCGCCGCGAAGATTGACGCGTCATGGCGGCGGCAGTAGACTTATGTAGATCACGGCGCATGACATCTTCGAGGGGGGCGTTATGGCACTGGACTCTTTCAAGGCAGCATCGAAAGTCAGGGCACGGGAAGGAAGGGTCTCGGACGAGGGCGTCCGCGGTGCCTTCTCCAGACTGTTGGTTGGACTGATGGCGTTGGCTGTCCTGCTGATAGGCGGACAACCTGTGGCAGCCTCCTCATACGCTGTGGAACGAATAAGCCTGCAGGAGGATGGTAGTGAGTTCGAGAGCATCAGCCGTGCCCCGGATTTGAGCGCCGACGGCAGTCTCGTTGTGTTTACTAATGCTACTACTGCCAATACAGTGTTCATACGCGACCGCGCAACACAGGTCACGCGGGAGATAGGCCAGGGCGCCCGACCCGTCATCAGCAACGACGGCAGCTTCGTCGCCTTCTTCACGCCGTTTGGCGAAGTGGCAGTCTATGACGTCTCCGATTCTGAGGTCGTGACGCTTGGAGTCGGCGCCGGTATTCCAGTGGGCTGCTGTGGTCCGAGATTCTTGGCCATCAGCGGCGACGGCCGGTTCATCGCTTTCAGCTCGTCAGATGACAGTCTGGTCCAATGGGACACGAACGGAAAGGTGGACGTTTTCCTCCACGACCGCGACGCTGACGGCAACGGCGTCTTTGACGAGAGTGGACAGACATCCACGGCGCGCGTCAGCGTCTACGGCGACGGTTTACAGAGCAACAACGACAGTGGAGTCAAGTCGATAGCCATAAGCGACGACGGGCAGCACATCGCCTTCGACTCCTCCGCCGACAACTTGGTGAACGGGGACAACAACGAAGCCGTCGACGTGTTCGTGCGTGATCGAGACTCCGGATCGACCGTGCGTGTCAGCGTGGATAGCTCGGGGGATGAAGGCGAAGAAAGAGCGAGCAGCGGCGTGCCCTTTACTCTCCAGGGCAACAGGGGTATAGACATCAGCCGCGACGGCCGCTTCGTCGCTTTCCTCTCTTTCGCCGATCTAGCTGGCGTTGACGGGGATGGGGGTCGCGACGCTTTCGTGCACGACCGGGACACTGACGAAGACGGCGTGTTTGACGAGGCCGGACCGGTGTCGACGTTCCTCGTTAGCGTTAACAGTGACGGAATCAAGGCGAACAGAGAAAGCTTCTCCTTGGCGATCGACGGCGAAGGGCGTTTAGTAGCGTTCGAATCCCTCGCGAGCAATTGGGGATTTCAGACTACCGGGTTGCAGAATATCTTCCTCCATGACCGCGAGACGGGAATCACGACCCTGGAGAGCATCAACGTGGACGGCTACCCGGGCGATCTCGATCACTTTGACGCTGCCATCAGCGACGATGGCAGCGTTGTGGGGTTTGGCTCCGGCTCCAGCAACCTTGTCGCCGACGACACCAACGATGCCCCCCCCGATTATGGGCGTGACGACATCTTCGTGCACGATCACGCCCCCGACCTACAAGGCATGTGGGACATCTATGACAATTGCCCTAGTGACATCAACCCTGATCAGATGAGTACGGACTCCGTCCTGGCGGCCGCTGGCTGGCGCTTGGGCCTGGGCCAACCCGTCCTGACCCCCGACAACCTAGGCGATGTCTGCGACGACGACGACGACAACGACGGCTGGCCGGACATGGACGAGCAGGCCATCTTCATCAACTCGCCCGACCCCGCCTCCCATCAACTGGTGCCCTGCGCTTCCCCGGCCAACTCCGATCCGTGGCCTCCGGACATCACCGCGGACAGGGTTGTGGACGGGCAAGATTCGGTTGCCATCATGCAAAAACTGTTCCAATCCGCACAGGGTAACGAGCGGTACAATCTTTTCGTCGACGAGGTCATTGACGGGCAGGACCTCATCGCTTTGTGGCCGTTCTACTTCTGGTCGTGTAGCCCGCCGTAGAGCCACCAGCGCCGCCCCGAGGGCATACAGCCAGGAAGTGACGCCGCCAGGAGGCGGCATTGCCGGGGTCGCCGCTGCAGGCAGTGAGGGCGAATCCGGCGGTCGGGGCGCGGCTCCGGAATGGCAGCGAAGTCCTGCGCTCGGCCATCCGGCCGACCTCCTGTGGACGCGTCCTCTGGCCAACCGAAACCATTCTACACGCAGGGGCTTCCATC
>DAOUMF010000155.1:0-7846 GCA_034411955.1 Dehalococcoidia bacterium | reverse complement strand
GCCTGCGGCGGCGACGGGGGTGGAGGAGAGGAGGCCAACATTCGCACCGCGAAGGGGCTGAGTGTGGCCGCCCTCGCTGCGGGATTGGCACAAGGGACAGGGGCAGAGGGGACCGACAGCCAGAGCGGCGAGGCCGCCACACCGGAGGCCGCCGCCCCGGATACGGCTGTAGGCGTTGGAATGGGCGGCGGCGTCGCCCCGGACTTCGCGCCGTACCCATATCCGTCTGTTCAGGAGAGCCAGACGGGCATCACTGTCCAGGGCTACGGCTCCGCATCCGCGGACGCCGATAGCGCTGTGCTGGAGCTATACTTCGGGGGCAATGTTGTAGGTATCGACGAGCCCGTGGCCGAGCCGGATCGCGGCCAGACCGAACCCAGCTCCGGGGCAGGGGTGGACTCCAGCCCGCCCGAAACCGATCTCCTTCAGGAGGCCCAGCCCATCACGGAGGCCGACCTCCAACCCGTGGTGGACGCCATCGTCGCACAGGGCGTGTCGCGCGATGATGTCGAGGTAATCGTCGAGCCCTCGTACGGCGACCCATACTACGGCGGCAGCGCCACCATCCGCGCCACGGTGCGCAACGTCGACGGCCTGGAGGGCATCGTGGACGCCGCCACCAGCGCCGCGTCCGGTCTGGAGAACGTCTCCTTCCAGGGGAGCAACGTCTCCTACACGGTGAGCGACTGCGCGTCCCTGGAACTGGCGGCGATGCAGGCCGCTGTGGAGGACGCCCGCGAGCGCGGCCACACCTTCGCCAGCGCCCTGGGCGTTGGCCTCGGCGCCGTCGTCGGCGCGTCCCACTACTCGTACTCTCCGTACGGCGCACCTTGCGGCTCGGACACGGGCGGCCCCTACCCGCTGGGCGGTGTCGACTACGCTGAGGGGCAGGCGTCGGAGGTCCAGCTAATCGCCACCGTCACCATTACGTTCGCCATCCAGTAGCGCCCGCACCCCTCCCGATACCGGGGGCCGCCCGACTCCGGTCGCGGCGGCCCCCCGCTTCTGCCCTCGCCGCCTGACCCGGCCGGTGCTACAATGCGCCAGAGGCCTGCCTGCCGGCAGGCAGGCGCACCTGCCTCCAGGAGGCCACCGTGACCGTCCTCAGTGACCGCACCATCAAGGAAGAGTTGGCCGCCGCTCGCCTCGTCATCGACCCCCTGGACGAGAACGACATCCAGCCCGCCTCCGTGGACCTGCACCTGGACCGCGTCTTCCGCATCTTCCGCGTCACCCGCCGCCCCTACGTGGACGTCCGCCAGCCCATGGAGGACCTGACGGAGCTCGTCTCCATCGAGGACGACGAGCCGTTCATCATCCAGCCCGGGTCGTTCGTCCTCGGCTCCACCCTAGAGTCCGTAACCCTGCCCGACGACATCGTCGGGCGGGTGGACGGCAAGTCATCGCTGGGCCGGCTGGGCCTGCTGGTGCACGCCACCGCCGGCTACGCCCACGCCGGCTGGATGGGCAAGCTCACCCTGGAGCTGTCCAACCAGTCGCAGATGCCGATAGCGCTGTACTATGGCATGAAGATCTCCCAGATATCGTTCCTGCGCCTGTCCACACCCGTGGAGCGGCCATACGGGTCGGAGGGCCTGGCCTCGAAGTACCAGGGGCAGACCGGCCCCACGCCGTCGCGCATCTTCCAGGACTTCCAAGGGGGCGAAGGTGGAGGCGCCTTCGGTGCAGAAGGCGAGGGCCACAGCTAGCGGCGGGCTGGGGCGTGCGAGGTGCGATAATATTCCCGCCATGACAGACTTCATGCAGCGCGCCCTGGAGCTTGCCCGCGAAGCCCTGGGCACCACCTCCCCCAACCCCACCGTCGGCGCCGTCATCGTCAGGGAAGGCGAGATCGTAGGCGAGGGGTACACCCAGCCGCCCCCGGGCGACCACGCGGAGGCGGTCGCCCTCAAGCAGGCGGGGGAGCGCGCCCGCGGCGCCACGCTCTACGTCACCCTGGAGCCCTGTCCCCACGTCGGCCGTACGCCCCCCTGCACCGACGCCATCATCGAGGCCGGCATCGCCGAGGTCCACTACGCCATGGCGGACCCCGATCCTTTGGTGGATGGGCGCGGGCACCGCAAGCTGGAGGACGCCGGCATCGCCGTCCACGCGGGGGAGAGGGAGGCCGAGGCGCGCCGCGTTAACGAGGCGTTCATCAAGCACCGCACGAAGGGAATACCCTTCGTTATCGCCAAGTTCGCCGCCTCCCTAGACGGGCGCATCGCCGCCGGCTCCGGGGAC
This sequence comes from Dehalococcoidia bacterium, assembly GCA_034411955.1. Classification (GTDB taxonomy): domain Bacteria; phylum Chloroflexota; class Dehalococcoidia; order SM23-28-2; family RBG-16-64-32; genus DAOUMF01. The sequence continues at coordinate 5,602 of DAOUMF010000155.1, read as the reverse complement.
TCCCGCTGGGTGTCCGGGCCCCAGGCCCGCGAGTGGGCTCACCAGCTCCGGACGAAGGTCGACGCCATCCTCGTCGGCTCCTCCACCGTCGTCATCGACGACCCGCTGCTGACGGCTCGGCCCGGCGGCCAGGAGGCGGGGCGGCAGCCCCTGCGGGTCGTCGTCGATAGCCGCGGCCGCACGCCGCCGATGGCCCGTGTCCTCAGCGGCTCCGCCGGGACACTCGTCGCCACGCTGGAGGGGGCCCCGTCCGCCTCTGGCGGATGGCGCGCCTCCCTGCGGGCCGCCGGGGCGGAGGTCGTAGCCTTTCCCGCCGTCGAGGGTCGGGTCGACCTGCTGGCCCTGCTGCGGGAGCTGGCCGGGCGCGGCGTTCTCTCTCTACTGGTGGAAGGCGGCGGCGTCATCCTGGGCTCGTTCTTCGACCGGGGCCTGGTCGACAAGGTGCACGTCGTCATCGCACCCATGATCATCGGCGCCGAGGACGCCCCCGCCGCCGTTGCCGGCCAGGGCGCGTACCGCATGACAGACGCACTGCGTCTACGCGACATAACCGTAGAACGCCTCGGCGAGGATATCCTGGTCACCGGCTATCCGAAGCACTCCGAGGCGGGAGAGTGAGGGCGCCCTATCGCTGCGCTTGACTGCGCCTCGTGCTGTGATAGAATCGCGCTGTTGAAGAGGCCGCAGTGTGCCAGGGGCCGGGCAGATCGGTGGGTATTTCCGTGACGTCGGCAATCGAAGTAGCTCACCTCGCGCCGAATCGGGTCGGGGAGGCGGGCCAGGTGCTGGGGAGAGCGTTCCAGGAGGACCCTTTCTGGGTATGGCTCCTGCCCGACGAGTTGAGGCGCTCGCGGGTGGTGCCGTGGGCCATGGGCGTCGCCGCGCGGTTCGGCCACCGCTACGGCGATGTCCACGCCACCGCGGGCAAAGTCGAGGGCGCGGCGATCTGGTTTGCCCCGGGGAAGTTCCCCTTGAGCCTTGTGCGGCAGATGCTGTCGGGCTGGATCCTGGCGCCTCTGAAACTGGGTCCGGCGGATTTCGGCCGGTTCATGAGTGGCGTCAATTACCTGGAGCACTTGCACAAGCAAGATGCTCCGCCGCGGCACTGGTACCTCTGGCTACTTGGCGTCGACCCGCCGCGTCAGGGCCAGGGTCTCGGCGGCGGCCTAATCCAACCCGTCCTAACGCGGGCGGACACCGAAAGCGCGCTCTGCTATCTGGAAACGGTGACGGCAAGGAATGTGCCTTTCTACGAGGGGCACGGCTTCGAGGTAGTGGTGGAAGGTGACCTGCCCAGGGACGGCCCCCACTTCTGGACCATGAAGCGGGAGCCGAAAGGATAGGGAAGGCGGTTGGGCGCTTTCCGGACCGTATGACAGACTACGCGCGGATCTACGCCAAGCAGGAGTACCTCACTCCCGGCTCCGCCGAGACGGTGGAACTGATCGCGGAGACCGTCAACCCGGGGGAGTCCGCCCTCCTCCTGGACGTCGCGGCTGGCAAGGGCGAGGCCGCCTGCACCCTGGCCGGCCGCTTCGCCTGCCGCGTCCTCGCCGTCGACCTGTACGATCCGTTCGTCCAGTACGCCGCCGCCAAGGTCTGGCGCCGGAACCTGGCCGACCTCGTCGCCGTCCTGCGCGCCGATGGCAACCATCTCCCTGTGGCCGACGCCGTGTGTGAGGCCGCCTGCTGCATCGGCGGGCCGTCCATCATCGGCGTGGAGCCCTGCCTCGCCGAGCTCACCCGTGCCGTCAGGCCCGGCGGGCATGTGATCGTCTCGGACATCGTCTGGCGCCGCAAGCCGGACGGTGCGCTGGGCCCCGAGTGGGGCGAGGTGGCGGAGGTCAATCCCCGCCTCTCCTACGACGAGTACGCCGCCGCCGCCGAGGCCGCCGGCCTGCGCGTAGAGAGAGTCCACACCTATGCTCGCTCCGCGTGGGACGAATACCAGCGGCCAACTGAGGACGTCGCCCGCGAGGCCCGCGCCTCCGGCGATCCGGATGACATCGCCCTGGCCGAGGAGATCGAGCAGCAGCTTGCTATCGAGCGCCGCGCCGTGGACGCCTTCCTCGACTACGCGACGCTCCTGGCCCGCAAGCCTGACTGATAGGGGGGCGGCGATGCCGCAGAGCAAGCTCGTTGGACTGCTTTTCGAGGCGTGGAAGGACACGGACCGCGTCCTCGCTGACCTCGATCCGGAGGAGGCGGTGCGGCCCCTGGACGAAGGAAGCTCCATAGCCTGGACCGCCGCCCACGTCGCCAACCAAGTGGATGCCTGGATCAACGTGCAGTTCCAGCGCCGGGCCGCGCACGAGCTCATCGGGCAGGACCGCTTCCGCGCGGGCGGCACGGGCACCGCCGATAACTGGCAGGCGATTCAAGCGGGCGTCCAGGAAGTCCGCGACGCCGCCCGCAGGCATCTCGAGGGCCTGAGCGAGCGCGATCTGGAACTCGTGATACCCTACGAGGGCTCCCTGTCACACCTCCGAGAGAGCGGCCTCAGCTTGCGCTACGCCCTCCTGCGTATCTGCGCCCACCACTACTTTCACATCGGCGAGATCGCCACCAAGCGCAGCGCCCTCGGGCAGCGCGTCGGAGAGTATCCGGGGCTGCTGCAGGAGTGCATCTAGCGTCTCGCGCATAGCTCTCGCCCTCGGGACCCCGTTCCTCGTTCCCCCTTCCTTGTCCCCTCTCTGTTCTTCTTGTACCCTTATCCTGCCATGTTCACCGGCATCATCGAAGAGACGGGCACCGTCCGCGAGGCCGACCGCGGCCGCCTGGTCATCGCCTGCCAGGTGACATACGAGGGCACCAGCCTGGGCGATTCTATCGCCATCAACGGAGTCGACCTCACCGTCGCGCACATGGACGGGGAGTCGCTGCATTTCAACTGCATGCCGGAGACCTACCGCCGCTCCAACCTCGGCCAGCTTCGACCAGGCGACCCGGTGAACCTGGAGCGCTCCCTGCAGGCGACCAGCCGCCTGTCCGGTCACCTGGTGCGAGGCGTGGTGGAGGCGACGGGCACCCTGGTCTCCCTGACGCCGGAAGAGGAGGCCGTCATCGCTCGCTACGAGGCGCCGGCAGACATCCTCCGCCACTGCGTCGTCAAGGGCCCCGTCGCCGTGGACGGTGTGAGCCTCACCGTCATCGCCAAGGACGAGACCTCCTTCAGCGTCTCCTTGGTGCAGTACACCCAGGAGAACACTAACCTAACTCGTAAGAAGCTCGGCGATAGTGTAAACTTGGAAAGTGATATAATCGCCCGCTACGTCGAGCAGTTCCTGTCGGGGAGAGAGGGCTAGCGGGCGCTACGTGGAGTACAGGTACCCCTGCGGGCCGGGGACCTGATCTCGGAAGGAGGTCCGCCTTGATCGAGTCCATCGAGGAGCACCGCCGGGCCAGGCGGCGCGGCGGCTCCCCTATCGCCACTGCCGAAGAGGCCATCGAGGAGTACCGCAGTGGCCGTTTCGTCATCATCGTCGATGACGAGAGCCGCGAGAACGAGGGTGACCTCACAATACCTGCCCAGTTCGTTACCCCCGAGACCATCAGCTTCATGCTCAGGTACACCACCGGCGTCATCTGCGTCCCCATGACCGGGGAGCGGCTGGATAGGTTGCACATTCCGATGATGGTGGGCCAGCAGCAGAACCGCGCCCAGTTCGGCACCGCCTTCACCGTCTCCGTGGATGCCCACTCCCGGCACGGCGTCACCACTGGCATCTCCGCCCACGACCGCGCCAAGGTCGTCCAGGTCCTCATCGATCCCAACTCCCGGTCAGAGGATGTGGTCATGCCGGGCCACATGTTCCCCCTGAGAGCGCGGGCGGGTGGCGTCCTCGTGCGAGCAGGCCAGACGGAGGCCTCCGTAGACCTCTGCAAGCTTGCCGGCGTCTACCCCGCCGCCGTCATTTGCGAGCTGATGAACCGCGACGGCTCGATGATGCGCATGCCGCAGCTGAAGCGCTTCGCGGCCAGGCACGACGTCAGGATCCTCAGCGTTAACCAGCTCATCCGCCACCGGATCCAGAGTGAGCGGCTGGTAGACCGCGTCGCCGAGACGAACGTCCCCACCCGCTTCGGTGAGTTCCGCCTCTGCGCCTACCGCTCCGACATCGACCCCCACGAGCACGCCGCCCTCGTCCTGGGCGATATCACTACGCCGGAGCCGGTTCTGGTGCGCGTCCACTCCCAGTGCGTCACCGGCGACGTCTTCCACTCCCTTCGCTGTGACTGCGGCGACCAGATCGAGCTCGCCCTGGAGCGCATCGCTGAGGAGGGTCGCGGCGTCTTCGTCTACATGCGTCAGGAGGGCCGCGGCATTGGCCTGTGCAACAAGATCCGCGCCTACGCCTTGCAGGAGACCCAGGGCCTGGACACCGTGGAGGCCAACGAGGCCCTTGGCTTCCCCGCCGACCGGCGCGACTACGGCATCGGGATGCAGATCCTGCTGGACCTGGGCCTCAAGGAGATCCGTCTCCTTACCAACAACCCGCAGAAGCGGGCCGGCCTGGAGGGCTACGGCCTCAAGGTGCTGGAGCGCATGCCCCTCATGGCCGTCCCCAACCCCCACAACCGGCGCTACCTGGAGACCAAGCGCGACAAGCTGGGCCACTTCATCGATATGCCCGGCTGAGGCCGGCAACCGCATCGTGGGGCACGCTTCAGCCCGTCCAACCGGCTGCGTGACGCGATGACCAGGCGAGCCCTCCGCCTGGACGCCGTCGAATCCGCCGACATCCGGGGCCGGAAGACCCGTCTTCGTCCGATGCGACCGGAAGAGGCGCCGATGGTCTATCGCTGGGCCCTAGACCCCGACGTGAGTCCTTTCTGGGGCGATCATCACAAGGACCTGGATGATTTCCTCCGGCACATTGACCCGCACTACGTGGACGGCTCCCGGCCCGAACGCGGTCGCTGCTTCATCATCGAGGTCGATGACCTCCCCGTCGGCATGATCAACTACAACCGCGTCGACACCTCCGGCCGCAGCACCGATATCGATGTCCTTGTCGGCGAGGCGGGCTTTCGAGAGTGCGGCTACGGCACCGACGCCATCAGAGCGTTCCTCGCTTTCCTCTTCGACGACGTCGGTCTCCACCGCGTCTGGTTGTCCACCTACGACTACAACGCCCGCGCCCAGCATGTCTACGAGAAGCTCGGCTTCGTCCGCGAGGGCATCATGCGACAATCGGACTTGGTGAACGGCCGATGGGTGGACAGCGTGATCTACGGCATCCTAGAGGACGAGTTCCGCAGCACCTAGATTGAGGACAGGCTGAAGCCTGTCCTTCGGCCCGGTAAGATGACAGAGCCTGCCGGGCGCCAAGCGCAGCCTCGTAGCTTATAATGCAAACCGAAACCTGTCACGATGCCTCGACGCATCAGCAGAGAAGGAGCTTCCTTGGCTGAACCAGTCGTCTACCGCTCGCGCGTGCGCATCGAACCGGTGAAGGGCCCCCTGCGCCGAGCCTATTTGCCAGCGGAGGAGGAGCCCGTCCTGTTCGGTGTGCACTCCGAGATCGCGGAGCACTACGGCGTGGACATCAAGGTCCACGAGCCTCACGCCACCACCCTGGACTACCTGGTGGCCGCCGCC
>DAOUMF010000154.1:0-38560 GCA_034411955.1 Dehalococcoidia bacterium | reverse complement strand
ACCCAGTACGCCCGCGCCGTCCTCCCTCATGGGACCACCAGCGTTGTCACCGACCTGCACGAGCTGGCGAATGTGGGCGGGCTACAGGCGATCCGGGACTTCCTGGATGAGGCGGCGGCCCTGCCTCTGGATGTGTTCCTGATGGTGCCGTCCTGCGTTCCGGCCACGCACCTGGAGACGGCCGGCGCGGCCCTGGACGCCGGGGACGTCGCGCTTGCCCTGGCCTGGCCCGAGACCCTGGGCCTGGGGGAGCTGATGAACTTCCCAGGAGCCATCGCTGGTGACGCGCACTGTCTGGACAAGGTGGCCGCCGCTCGAGACCAAGGCAAGGTGGTGGACGGGCACGCCCCGGGTCTGAGCGGTGCCGACCTGAACGCCTACCTGGCGGCCGGGCCTCGCTCCGACCACGAGTCCACGGTTCTGGAAGAGGCGCGCGAGAAGCTCAGGCGCGGAATGTACGTGATGATCCGGGAGGGCACCTCTGAGAAGAATCTGGAGGAGTTGTTGCCCCTGGTGACGGACAGGACCTACGCCCGCTGCATGCTGGTAGTGGACGACCGCTCCTGTCGCGACCTGCTCCAGGACGGGGACATCGATGCGGTGGTGCGCAAGGCCGTCCGCCTGGGGCTGGACCCCGTCCGCGCCGTCCAACTGGCCACCGTCAACCCGGCCACCCATTTCGGGCTGCGAGACCGCGGCGCCATCGCCCCTGGCTATCTCGCCAACCTCGTCGTCATCGATGACCTTCACGACCTGCGGCCACGGCGGGTCTACCATCGGGGCCGCCTGGTGGCCGCCGACGGTCGCAGCCTGTTCTCGTGCGAGCCGCAGAAGGAGAGTGTCCTCCGCGATACGGTGCGTGTCAAACCGTTAGCGCGGGAGGCCTTCGTCATTCCGGCCGATTCGCGCCGCCAGCACGTTATCGAGGTGATTCCCCACCAGATAACCACGCGCAAAATCATCTTGGAGGCAAGCACGAACGGGGGAGAGGTAGCGGCCGACGTGGAGCGGGATGTGATCAAGGCCGCGGTGGTGGAGCGTCACCACGCCAGCGGCAACGTCGGCGTCGGCCTGGTGCGGGGGTTCGGCCTGCGCCGTGGGGCCCTGGCCGCCTCCTTCGCCCACGACTCCCACAACGTGGTCGTCGTGGGGACCAACGATGGCGACATGCACACAGCGGTCGCCGAGATTGCCCGCCTGGGTGGGGGCCTGACCGTGGTCGCCGATGGGGAGCCGATCGCCTCGCTGCCCTTGCCTGTTGCTGGGCTCATGTCCCTCGAACCGCTGGAGACGGTGGTCGCACAACTCGAGGCCGTGGAGGCCGCCGCCTCCTCCCTGGGTGTCAGCCTGCCCAGCCCCTTCGCCGTCCTCTCCTTCCTGGCCCTTCCCGTTATCCCGGAGCTGCGCCTCACCGACCAGGGTCTCGTGGATGTCCAGCGCATGGCCCTGGTGCCGCTGGCCGCGGACTAGCTGCAGCCCCCACGAGGGTTACTGACCGTCGAGGGCCTCGCGTTATGGTTCCGCAGCCTTAAGCTTGGCCTGACGCAGCCGGAAAAGTCCGCTAGATTTGCGCCGGTGGGCCGTCCTGGGGTTGCGCCTCGGGTACCACTTATGCATTATGCGTGGAGGACGCATGAGCAGCAGAGTTTGCATCGTCGGAGTGGGGCAGACGCGTCACCGGGGCCCCGGTGACAATGTCGCCTATTACGAACGCGCCTTTCAGGCGGCAAGGTCCGCACTGGAGGACGCGGGGCTGAGGAGCGGCGACATCGACACGGTGCTGGCTTCGGGCTGGGACGTGCTCGACGGCCGAACCATCTCCGATATGCACCTCGTCCCTGCTGCCGGCGGCTACCTGAAGGACTGCGCCAAGGTCGCCGACGATGGTGTCCTGGCCTTCGCCTACGGCTACATGCGCATCGCCAGCGGTGCCTTCGATACCGCCCTGGTCGTCGGCCACGGTCACGCTGAGAGCCCCGCGGAGCTGGTGAGCCACGTGGCCATGGACCCCTTCTTCTACCGACCCATGGGTGTCGGTGCTACCGCCACGCTGGCTCTTCAGTGCTGCGCCTATGGGGCTCGTTACGGGGTGAGCGAGGAGCAGGCGGCAGCGATTGTCGTGAAGAACCGCAGCCAGGGGGCCAACAACCCCAACGCCCACCTGAGGAGCCCCGTCACCCGCGACCAGGTGCTGGCCTCCGAGATGATCGCCTGGCCCCTGCGGGAGCTGGACTGCCGTCCGCAATCGGTGGGGGCGGTGGCCGTCATTCTCGCTTCCGAGGCTAGGGTGAAGCGGATCGCCTCCCGCTGGGCCACCGTCGATGGTATCGGCTGGGCCCCGGAATCGTACTACATTGGCGCCACTGACCTGTGGCGGCTCGCAGCGCTGTCCGGCGCCGCCCAGCAGGCCTACCGTATGGCGGGAATCACTGAGCCGGTCGCCCAGCTCGATGTGGCCGAGGTGCACGACCTGACCTCGTACCACGAGCTGATGGCCTACGAGGCGCTGGGCTGGGCCGAGGAGGGCGCCGCCAGCCGGCTGGTGGAGGAAGGGGCCACGGGTATGGAAGGCCGCCTGCCGGTCAACCCCTCCGGCGGCGCGCTAAGCACCGACCTGGGAGGGGGCACGGGCCTCGCCCGGGTGGCTGAGGCCGCCCTCCAGGTGACGGGCAGGGCGGATGGCCACCAGGTGGAGGCGCGAACGGCCCTTGCTCACGGCGCGAGCGCGCTGACCGGGTCGGTGGCCCAGTCGCACAGCGTCGTCATCCTGAGGAGGGGTGAGTGATGCCCCGCCCAGTCGCCATCATTGGCGTCGGACTGACCCGCTGCTCCAGTTGGCGGCGGGACGTACTGTACCCCGAACTGGTGTATGAGGCGACGAGCGCTGCCCTCCAGGACGCCGGCGTCACGCCCAAGGACGTCGAGGCAGTGGTGTACGGCTCCATGGACCCCTTCGACGGGGTGAACGCGCCGGAGAAGTGGAACGTGGATGCCTGCGCCGCCGCAGGTATGCTGAACAAGCCCTACATGAAGATCAGCACCGGCGGCACCACCGGCGGCTCCACCGCCCTGGCCGCCTACTACCACGTCGCTTCCGGCCTGTACGACGTCGTCCTGGCGGTGGCTTCACAGCGCGTCGGCGAGAGCATGGAGGCCCAGCTCGTCCTCAACACAGCCGTGGACCCGGTCTACGAACGGGGATTTGGGGCGGGCGCGATCACCATCGCGGCTATCCAGGCGTGCAGACACATGCACGTTTACGGAACGACCGAAGAGGACCTGGCCCTGATCTCGGTCAGAAACCACGCGAACGCCGTCAACAACCCCTACGCCCACCTGCGCCTGAAGTTCGGGGTGGAAGATGCTCTGGCCTCAGCCATGCTCTCCTCGCCCCTGCGCCTGTCTGACTGCTGCCCCTCGTCCGATGGCGCCTGCGCTCTGGTCTTCGCGTCCGGGGAGCGCGCCCGCGCGTTGGCCGAGCGACCTGCCTGGATACGGGGCGCCGGCCAGATCACCGACAACTACTTTACTGGCGACCGCCCCTGGTACGAGGACTGGGACAGCCTCTCCATGCTGGCCCGTCGGGTCTATCGTCTCGCCAAGATCGACGACCCCATGCGGCAGCTCGACGTGGCGGAGCTGTACAACCCCTTCACGATTCAGGAGATCCTGGAGTACGAGGCGCTGGGCTTCTGCGAGAAGGGAAATGGCGCCGAGCTGGTGCGAAAGGGGCTGACCGCCATGGACGGCCAGCTCCCGGTGTGCCCGTCGGGCGGCGTGCTCAGCAACAATCCCATCGGTGCCTCCGGCCTCATCCGGGTGGCCGAGGCCGCCCTCCAGGTCATGGGCAAGGCGGACCAGCGACAGGTCCCCGACGTGAAGACGGCCCTGGCCCATGCCTGGGGCGCTACCATCGGGTTCCACACGCTCATGATCCTGGACAGGGAGGCCCCGTAGGCCTCGGGAGGGCGCTACCATGACCTCTGAACAAGAAAAGCCCTTGACAGTCGAGGCTCGCTGGGACATCCCCTATCGACACACAGCGGGCCTGGCCGCCAGTCGCTTCTTCCGCGAACTCAAGGACAACAAGCGAATCATGGGCGTTCGCTGCCCGAGCTGTCAGCGCGTCCTCGTGCCCCCTCGGAGCTTCTGTGAACGCTGCTTCGAGCCCATCGACGAGTGGGTAGAGGTGAAGGATACGGGCGTTCTCACGAGCTTCACCATCACCTATGCCAAGTTCACCAGTCTGCCCGATCCTCCATACTGCGTGGCGCTCATCAAACTGGACGGCGCTGACACGGGCCTCATGCACTACGTCGGCGGCGTGGACCTGCAGGAACTCGAGGAGGCGAGGAAAACGATCACGGTAGGGATGCGCCTGCAGGCCGTCTGGCGCGACGAGCGCGAAGGCAAGATATCGGACATCGAATACTTCCGGCCCGCCTAGCGGCGGGGGCCTGCGTCTATTAGGAGCTGCTCACGCAGATTCCGAAAGTCGCTGACGAAGCAGTTCCCAGCGTCGGTCCTGAGCAAGATTCCCAGATTGTGCTGGCTGGTATCCGCCTGGCGGCGGCACCTATTCGCTGAGGCCTGCGTCCGGGGACACGAGCACCCCGAGAGGCGCCGTCTCTGATCGAAGTTTTATCAGAATTTCGAGCGGTCAAGTATTGACGAAACGATGATAAGCTGTAAACTGGGTGTGCTCGCACTGATCGGGTGAGCCGGGTGCGGCGCGATGCGTCGTCGCTCCAAGAGGTGCGGCAACGAGCATCAGACAGCGGTCGCTGGCGCAAGCACTCGCTGAGCGGGGGCCATAGGTATTCCAACGGCAGTTGTATGGCTGTGCAAGGACAGTCAGGAAGGGGGGCAATGATGCTTAGAGCCATCTTGACCGGAGCCGTCCTCGTTGCGCTCGCTTTGGCGATTCTCGGGACGCTTTCCCAGCCGGCGCAGGCGGACCCACAGCCAGCACGAATAATATTCGGCGGCCTGGGAGCGGTCAACACCACCGGGGAGACGAAGACCGACTTTCACGTAGAGATCGAAGCCTTTAGGTACGGCAACAACTATATATCTTGTTGGGATGCTAAGTTGAAGGTAGACGCTGGTCCTGACCATTCGCCAACGATACAGGGCAATAGCACCCAGTTCGTGACTCTGGAATGGGACGTACTGATCCCAAACGGTTCCATAGTCCAAGCGGCTTGGTCATGCATTCAGTGGGGTTCGTCCAGCCAAAGCGTTACGGCGTTCTTCACCCCTCAGGACGGTAACACGAAGGTACCAGCCGTCGGTTGGCAGGTGATTCCAGACGGGACCGTATTCCTCACCGACGCCTATGCAGTACAGGTCTCGTTCGACGATTTGCGGCTTCAACGCCCTGATGAGATAACCACTGACTCGCTGTTCGATCTGGTGGGGACGCCGTCCGGGGCCGCCGCAAGTATTTCATCAGGATTGGTACCCGCTGGCTCACCCGGCGACCCGGGGGCAGTGCTTGTCGACACGGTTGACCTCGATGTAGGTGACTTTCTCACTGCCCGGGTCGAAACCAATTTCGAAGACCCCGGGTTCTCAAACCTGGATGCTACGGTCGTTATGGGATATCAGGCCCAGGGAGAGCCTGTGCCTGTGGGCGGTATAGGACAGCTCCCGGTCGTAGCGTCGGGCGGCTCCTCCGCTCCAGCGTACGCCCTCATCGCGGGCGCTGCCGCGGCGGCAGTCGTCGCTCTCACCGCGGGCGGTTGGTACGCAAGGAGGCGCTGGCTGGGGTAGGTTTGCGCGAGGCTGACCTGCCGCTCCCCATCGAGGCCTGACCGTGGTACCGTTGGCCAGCGCCATCGGCGCCGGCTGGTCCTTCTACGAGACGAAGGTGAATCTGGTCACGGGCTAGTCGCCCGGCGGAGCAGGTTCCTGGACTGCGCTGAGTGGTATTCCCCTGTGGGCGTCTACTGGCGGGGGCCTGCGTCTGGGGATACAAGCACCTTATGATAGCGGTCGCGATCGGCCGCTAGCTCGGCAAAGGTCGCTGGCACTTCGGCAAGGCTAACCGTTCGCGAGATCACCGGCGATACATCGATCTGGCCGGAGGCGATGAGGTCGGCCGCCTGGGAGAATTCCTCCCGATAGGCGAAGGCGCCAACAAGGTGATGCTCGAACACCATCGTGCGCAGGAGAAGGATGGGAGTGGGCTGCTCGAAGAGCCCTGCAATCACGATCCTTCCGCCCCGCTTGGCTGCGACGAGACAGTCGCCCGCAGCCGCGGCTATCCCCACACATTCGACAGCCAGGTCAACGCCGATACCTCCCGTGAGTTCAAGCACGCGTGGAGCCGCCGGCGACGCCGAGGGATCGATCACCTCGTCGGCGCCCAGGCGTTGGGCCAGAGCGCGGCGGTTGGAGGCGGGCTCAGATACGATTACCCGCCCCGCGCCGAGATGGCGGGCGGCAGCGACGCAGAGGGCGCCGATGGGCCCTGCGCCTGCTATGAACACGGTCTCGTGCCGCTGAAGCTTCCCCTGGCTGAGGGCGTGCACGGCCACGGCCAGCGGCTCGGTTAGAGCCAACTGATCCGCGGGCACGTCCGGGGCCACCTTGACGGCGCGGCTTGCCCTGGCGCACACGTATTCAGCGAAAGCGCCGGGCCGGTGATACCCGAGCCCCAGAAGCCGCTCGCTGAGGCAGAGATTGTGGCGGTCGCTCTTGCAGTAGAGGCATTCCCCGCACGGCTCCTGGGGATTGACCGTTGCGAGGTCGCCTACGGCGAACCCGTCCACGCCCGCGCCCACGGCGACAACCTCGCCTGAGAACTCGTGGCCCATGATCGGGCTCTGGCGGTTGGACATGAGAGTAATCACAGCCGACTCGAACTCATGGAGGTCGGAGCCGCAGATGCCACAGTAGCGGACCCGCAGCTTGAGCTCGCCCGGGCCGGGCTCGGGCTCCGCGACATCGATTAGCTCCATGTCACCGACGCCTCGAAGAGAAACAGCCTTCATGGTCGATTCCTCCTGATCGAATGATGATCGCCCGCCGCAGTGCGGCGAGTAGCATCTGCGCACCCCGGCGGCTGCGGGCGCGTCCCTGAGCTGCCGCTACGTCGACTCATACCACCGTCAGCACGGCCTCCCTGATCCGTGCCGCATTGGGGAGCCAGGCGTCCTCCAGGGGCGGGCTATATGGCACTGGCGAAAAGGGGCCGCCGAGGCGGGCTACGGGGGCTGCCAGCTCGTGGAACGCGGTCTCGCTGATCTGGGCCGCGATCTCCGCCCCCACGCCACAGAAGCGAACCGCCTCGTGGACAACCACGACCCGCTTGGTCTTGCGCACAGATCGGAGGATGGTGTCCATATCCAGAGGGACCAGCGTCCGCGGGTCTACCACCTCCGCCTCGATGCCCTGCTCGGCCAGCTCGTCCGCCGCCTTCAGCGCCTCCTGGACCATGTAGGACGTGGCGACGATGGTGACGTCGCGCCCTTCCCGCTTGATCTCGGCCACGCCCAGAGGGAGCGCATACGGTTCCTCCGGCACGTCGGCCGTCGTCGCCAGGGCCCGCTTGTGCTCCAGCACGAAGACCGGGTTATCGTCGCGGATGGCCGCGATGAGCAGCCCCTTCATATCGTGGGCGTTGGCCGGCATGACGACTTTGAGGCCGGGGATGTGACAGAGGATGGCCTCCAGGCTCTGGGAGTGCTGGGCGGCCAGGCGCAGGCCGGCGCCGCAGATCGTGCGAACGACGATGGGCAGTGTGGCCTTGCCGCCGAACATGTAGCGCATCTTGGCCATCTGGTTCAGGACCTGGTCCAGGCAGACGCCCATGAAGTCCATGAACATGATCTCCACCACCGGGCGCAGGCCGGAGGCGGCGGCCCCGACGGCCAGCCCCAGGATGGCCGACTCCGAGATGGGGGTGTCCACGACCCGCTGAGGGCCGAACCGGTCGTACAGCCCAAGGGTGCCGCCGAAGTAGGCCACGTGCTGGCCCACGTCCTCCCCGGCGACGAACACGTCGGGATCCCGCTCCATCTCCTGCTGGAGCGCTTCCCGTATCGCTTGCAGGTAGAGTAGCTGGCGCATGGCCTCACCCTCCCTCGGCATACACGTCGGTCAGCAGGAGGTCGGTCTCCGGCCAGGGGCTGGCCTCAGCGAAGCGGATCCCCTCCTCCACCGCCTCTTTTTCCTCCTGACCGATGGCCTCCGCCTGAGCCTCCGCCAGGATCTTCTCCTGGACCAGGCGTCGGCGGAAGGACAGAATGGGATCGCGGGAGCGCCACTCCTCCAGCTCTTCGGACGGTCGGGCCTGGGTGCCGTCGCCCGCGCCCACGTGGTCGAAATAGCGGTAGGTCTTGCACTCCAGCAGGGTAGGGCCTTCCCCGCGACGGGCTCGCTCGACGGCCTCGGCCACCGACTCGTGCACCGCCATCACGTCCATGCCATCGGTCACCCGGCCCGGCATGCCGTAGGCGGCGGCCCGATCGGCCACGTCGCGGATGGCCTGGTGGCGGTCCTGGCGGGTCCACTCGCCGTAGAGGTTGTTCTCGCAGATGAAGATGGCGGGCAGCTTCAGGACGGCGGCCAGGTTCAACGCCTCGTGGAAGGTTCCCTGGTTGGTGGCGCCGTCGCCGAAGAAGGACAGACATACCGCGCCCTCGCCCCGGTATCTGGAGGCGAAGGCCGCCCCCACCGCGATGGGCAGGCCGGCTCCCACGATGCCGTTGGCCCCCAGCATTCCCAGGTCCAGATCCGCGATGTGCATGGAGCCGCCCTTCCCGTGGCAGTAGCCGTCCACGCGGCCGAGCAACTCCGCGAACATGCGCCGGACGTCGCCGCCTTTGGCGATGAGATGGCCGTGGCCGCGGTGCGTGCTGGTGATCCAGTCCTTGGGGCCGACGGCGGAGCAGGCGCCCACGGCCACCGCCTCCTGCCCCGCGGAGAGGTGGACGACGCCGAGGATGCGGCCCTCCCGCAGCAGGCGAGCCACCGCCTCCTCGAACAGGCGGACGCGAAGCATCAGGCGGTACATTTCGATTTGCCTATCGCTGGACGGGGGCATGGTCACTCACCTCCCTCCTGCCGCGGTGGGCGGGGCTAGTATTGGGGGAACTTCACGCCTTCGAACCAGACAGCGACCGCGGTGGCGAAGTCCGGCGGGCCGAGGTTGGCCTGCCCGTCGACGATGACGTCGAGAAGGGCGGGCTTGCCCGAGTCCACCGCTCGTTGCAGGGCCGCAGTGATCTCTTTCGGGTCCTCCACTCGCTCCCCGTGCCAGCCGGCGGCCTCCGCCATCCTGTCGTAGCGCACGTCGGCGAAGTCCACCCCGATGTAGCGTTTGGCGAAGGAGCCGTCCTGGGCGGCCTTGATCATGCCGAAGGCCCGATCGTTGCTGACGATGATGACCACGTTGGTCCCCAGGCGGCTGGCGGTCTCCAGCTCCTGCACGTTCATCATGAAGAAGCCGTCGCCGCATATGGCGTACACCGGCCGGTCGGGGCAGACGAGCTTGGCGGCGATGGCCTTGGGGAGGCCCCCGCCGCCCATGCCCGAGTCGGCGGCCCAAAGGCAGGAGCCGGGCTCGTAGACGCGGGTCAGGTAGTTGGTCCAGATGCTGGTGTTGCCCCCGTCGGTGACGAAGAGGGCATTGCGAGGGAAGAAACTGCGGGCGTCCCTCACCACGCGCAAGGGGTGCATGGGCACGGCATCGGAGCTGGCGAGATTCTCGAAGTTCTGCAGCCAGGCGGCCTGGGCGGCTCGATATTGGGCTAGCTGAGGGTTTTCCTCTCGGGGCTCGATCTTCGTCTCCAGGGCGGCGCGGATGTCCCGCACTACCGCCTTGGCGTCGCCGAGGATGGCCAGGTCAACCTGTCGGTTCTCGCCCAGGCTCTCCGGGGCGGTATCGATCTGGATGGTCTTCTGCTCCTCCGGCTTGCCCCAAGCGGGCGGCCTTCCCCACAGGTCGAAGGCCCCCAGACGGGAGCCGATGACCAGCACCAGGTCGGCCTGGGCGCGGGCGGCGAGCGACCCGAATCCCAGGGGTATGAGGTAGAGGGGATGGTCCTCGGGGATGGCGCCGCGGGCGGTGATGCCGGTGGTCAGAGGGCATCCTAGAGACTCGGCCAGGGCGGTGATCTCGGCGGAGGCTCCCGACCGCAGCGCTCCCCCGCCGGCGTGAATGACCGGGCTCCTGGCCTGGGCCAGCATCTCGGCCGCCTGCTCGACCAGTTGAGGGTCGCCGCTGGCAGGGACCGTGGGGCGATAGCGAGAGGGCGGCAGGATACTGATCTCTTCTTCGTCGCCCTCCGCGAAGAGGACGTCCACCGGCAGGTCGAGGTGGACGGGCCCCGGTCGGCCGGTGGTCGCCTGGCGGAACGCCTCCTGCACCATCTCCGGGATGCGCTTCCAGTGGGAGACAACCGCATTCCACTTGGTGATCGGCTTGAACAGGCCCAGGTGGTCGCATCCCTGGGTGGAGCCGTGGTCGGGGTAGGATTTCCAGGTCTGGTTCTGGGCGGTCAATGCCAGGATGGGTATGCTGTTCGCGTAGGCCTCGAAGACCCCCGGCACCAGGTCCACCGCCCCCGGGCCCACCGTCCCCACACAGACACCCACCTTTCCCGTCAGCCGCGAGTACGTGTCGGCCATGTGGGCCGCCGCCTGCTCGTGGCGGGTCATGATGAAGTCTAGCCCTTCTTCTCGCCCGAGGCGATGGATGGCGTCCAGCAGGGTGGTTAGTTGGCCCCCGGGGATGCCAAAGACGAAGCGCACGTCCTCTCGGCTGAGGCATTTGACCAGAACATCGGCTCCCAGCATCTTGCTCATGGTGTCCTCCTATCTGTCCATCAAATACTCCATAACGGAGGTGGGTGTTGTCAACCAACGGGGCGGTCTGAGCGTGCCGAGTCCGGTAGCCTGGCTCTTGATATGCAGCAACCGTGCTGACCACGTACAATACTTCCACAGTGGAACCGCACTTCCGGCACGCGCACAACCGCCGACGAGGCGAGCCCCGCGCTTGCCACGCTTGGGTCCGACCGGCCGCTCGCAGCCATTCCATCATCTTCATAGCAGTCTTCTCCGCGTCCAGTCGGATGTGCCGGATGTCGCGCGATACCGTGTGTTGAGGGGTTCATCTGTGAGCCCTCTCGTGACGATTTCCAAGAAGGAATTCGATGCCGTCATTTTCGATATGGACGGAGTCGTGACCAAGACGGCGACCGTCCATGCCGCAGCGTGGAAGCGACTGTTTGACGAATATCTCGAGGAGCGCGCCGCTCGCGAGGGCAATCCGTTTCAGCCGTTCGACGCCGACTCCGACTATCGGCTCTATGTCGACGGCAAACCCCGCTACGACGGAGTGGTGAGCTTCTTGGAATCGCGTGGCATTTCCCTTCCTTACGGTGATCCTGGCGACCCGCCGGACAAGGAAACCGTCTGTGGGCTCGGCAACCGAAAGAATCGCTATTTCACCCAGCACCTCGCGCAGCACGGGGTCGATGTCTACGAGTCGACCGTCGACCTCATCGGAGACCTGAGGGCGAAGGGGGTGAAGACCGCGATCTTCTCCGCCAGCAAGAACTGCAGGGACGTTCTCAAGGCCGCAAGCGTCATCGATCTCTTCGATGCCAAGGTTGACGGCGTTGATGCGGACGAACTCGGTCTGTCAGGCAAACCTGACCCCGCGGTTCTTCTGGAGGCCGCCCGGCGTCTGGAGGTCATTCCTGGGCGCGCCGTGATAGTCGAGGATGCGATTGCCGGCGTGCAAGCAGGCCGTGCCGGCCGCTTCGGCCTGGTGATCGGGGTTAACCGGTCGGGCGAGAGCGGCGTTCTGCGAGAGAACGGTGCGGACGTCGAGGTCACCGATCTCAAGGAAGTAACTATGGTCGACAAGGGGCCGCCTGCGGAGCCGAATCCGGACAAGAGATGGTCGTTCGTTCGCGAGGGCTTTGAGCCTGAAAAGGAGAAGCTGCGCGAGACCCTATGCACCCTCGGCAACGGCTATTTTGCCACGAGGGGTGCGGCGCCGGAACCCGGCGCCGCCCCCCTCCCCTACCCCGGCACCAACCACGCCGGGGGCTACAACCGGCTGACCACCGAGATCGCGGGGCGCGAGATTGAGAACGAGGACCTGGTCAACGTGCCCAACTGGCTCCCCCTCACCTTCCGAATCGAAGGGGGCGAATGGTTCGACCTCAGGAAGGTGGAGGTCATCGCCTACAGGCAGGAACTGAACGTGAAGCAGGGACTACTGACCCGCACCGTCCGCTTCCGCGATAGTGAGGGCCGGCGCACGACGCTGAGGAGCCGCCGCTTCGTACATATGGGCAGCCCGCACATCGCCGGTCTCGAGACCACATTGACTTCGGACGACTGGACAGGCCGCCTGGAGATCCGCTCAGCGCTCGACGGCCGTGTCGTCAACGCCGGCGTCGAGCGTTATCGACAGCTCAACAACAAGCATCTCGTCCCTCTGGAGATGGGGACCGTCGGTGAGGACGGCATCTGGCTCAAGGTTCAGACCAGCCAGTCGCGTATCGACGTCGCCCAGGCCGCGCGGACACGCGTGTTCCTGGACGGCGAGGCCATCGTGGCGGACGGGGACCCGATCCTGGAGCCTGGCTACGTGGCGCAAGGGTTCGCGTGCGAGGTCAAAGCAGGGAGTGAAGTGAGGATCGAGAAGATCGTTTCTCTGTTCACGTCGCGAGACCGCGGCGTCTCCGAGAGCGGCCTCGAAGCCCGAAAGGCGATAGAGCGCGCCGCCCGGTTCGATGATCTGCTTCAGAGGCACGTTATCGCGTGGGAGCACCTATGGCGACGCTGCGATATCGAGGTCGCCGATGACGAGCGAACGCAACTCATCCTGCGACTACATGTCTTCCACCTGTTGCAGACCGCCTCCCTCAATACGATCGACCTCGATATCGGCGTTCCTGCCCGCGGCTGGCACGGCGAGGCCTACCGCGGCCGCATCTTCTGGGATGAGCTGTTCATCCTCCCGTTTCTGAACCTTCGCCTGCCCGACATCAGCAGGGGACTGATGTTTTACCGGCATCGCCGGCTCCCTGAGGCGCGTTGGGCCGCCAAACAGGCCGGCTACCGCGGCGCTATGTACCCCTGGCAAAGCGGCAGCGATGGGCGGGAGGAGAGCCAGCGTCTTCACCTCAACCCACTGTCAGGACGCTGGATCCCCGACAACAGCCACCTGCAGAGGCACATCAATGCCGCCATCGCGTACAACATCTGCCAGTACTGCCAGGCCACTCAGGACACGGAGTTTCTTCACTTCTACGGTGCTGAGATGCTCCTGGAGATTGCGCGCTTCTTCGCCAGCATCGCTACCTACAACGCCGAGCACGACCGCTATGAGATCCTCGGAGTCATGGGGCCGGATGAGTACCACGACGCCTATCCCGACGCCGACGAACCGGGCCTAAACAACAACGCGTACACCAACATCATGGCCGTATGGGTGCTCTGCCACGCCCTGGAGGTCCTCTACACATTGCCGGCCGAGCGCCGGCGATCGCTGTGGGAAAACCTCCACATCGAGCAGCAGGAGATCGAACTCTGGGAGCAGATCAGCCGCAAGATGCGCATCGTCTTCCACGACGATGGCATCATCAGCCAGTTCGAAGGCTACGACCGGTTGGAGGAGTTCGACTGGGAGGGATACCGCCGGAAGTACGGCGACATCCACCGTCTTGACCGCATTCTAGAAGCGGAGGGCGATACCACCAACCGCTACAAGGTGTCGAAGCAGGCCGACGTCGTGATGCTGTTCTACCTCTTCTCAGCCGGTGAGCTGCGTGAGCTGTTCGAGCGGTTGGGGTATCCCTTCGAGTATGAGACGATCCCGAAGAACATTGGGTACTACCTGCAGCGGACTTCGCACGGGTCAACGCTGAGCCGCGTCGTCCACTCCTGGGTGTTGGCGCGCTCCGACCGAGCCCGATCCTGGAGCTTGTTCAAGCAGGCTCTGGAGAGCGACATAGCGGACATCCAGGATGGGACAACGCCGGAGGGCATCCATCTCGGCGCCATGGCTGGCACCGCTGACCTCGTTCAGCGGGGGTATTCCGGTATCGGGGTTCGTGGCGACGCGCTCTGGCTTAATCCGCTCCTACCCGACGACCTCGGCGGGCTCTTCCTGCGTCTGCGGTTTCGCAAGCAGTGGCTTGAGATCAACATCTCGGGCGACCGCCTCAGGGTGAGCACGAGCGAGGACGCCCCCGGGCCGATGAAGCTGGGCTTCAGGGAGGAGGTCCACTTGCTGGAGCCGGGTGTCATCAGGCAATTCGCGCTGTAGCCTGGCCGCCGGTCTGACGTTCCTGGTTCTCGATGTGTGTTAGCGCCCATCGGCATCGCGGGATACACAGGCTCATCAGGACGCGGAAAGAGATGAGTCCCGTGTTCTCCCATTCTGACGGGACGTGACCCTCGGAGTCTCTAACACACGAGAGCAGCGGTCGAAGCACGCTGCTCTCTAGTAGCCTCAGGGGGGATGTCTATTCTTAACCCAGAACGTACTGCAGCGGTGGGATCTTCTTGACCAGCTTGATCTTCTCGATCAGAGCGTCCAGACCCAGGATGCGGCCGGCGCCAAGCGCACCCAGCAGGGCGAACACCGCCATGTATACGATGTGATCGTCCAGGAAGGGGTTGTTCGCAGGCCACAATTGGGCGAGGTAGAACAGGAAGACCATGGTGGCGGCCATCAGCAGGCCGAAGCGGGTGAAGATGCCCAGGACGAGTGAGAAGCCGATGAGGATCTGGCCCCAGACCACCAGCGGGTCGACGACATTGATTGCGGTCTGGCTCTCTCCCATCCTCACGAAGAGGTCCTTTAGCGGCCCGCTGCTCGCATTGACCAGAAACCCGCTCGCCGACCAGTTCGTGATGAGCTTGTCGAAGCCGGACCAGATGAAGATCCAGCCCATGGCCAGCCGCAGGATCAGGGTGGCGGCCGGGACTATCATCGCCACGTGCCGAAACTCCCAGGTCCGCCCGCCAAGGGACATGGAGTAGGTATTCTCCGTCATGTCGGTTAACCTCCCTTGCGTGTCGTGGCCTTACGCAGGCTCACGACTCAGACACTTAATGCTGTAATAAGTACGCTGACGATATTCACGCAGATTCATTCGCGTTGTGTGCACTTACGACCTCTACCTCTGCTAGTGTGGCGATCCCCTGTCCGCCGATTTCGACAATCAACTGGTCGGGAGCCGACAAGACCGCCAATGCGCGCGGGGCGGTCCGCCAGGCTGGCTTTCGGCGCCCTTTCGCCAGTTGGCGCGGCTACCGCTGCGGCAGAGAGGCAATCAGACTGGGTGTAGTGAACCAGCCGGGGTGAGCCTGGCAGTACTCCTCCAGCCTGTCGAGCAAACCTTCGTCCAGCGACCTTGAGAGATAGTAGGTTGGCAACAGCATGTTCTGACGGGGCTTGATGAGGCCTTCCCGCCTTGCCGTCCGCTCCAAAGCCGTTCCCCTGAACACGCGGATGCCCATGCTGATGAAAACAGTCTTGTCAGGCGCCTGGGCGTCCAGAAAGTCAAGAGAGCGGTGAACAGACTCCAGGGTCTCGCCGGGGCCGCCGAAAAGCATGTAGATGGCGAATGGCATGCCTACCGCCCGCAGGTCGGCCAAGCAGCGCACGATGTCGGCCTGGGTGAACGCCTTCCTGTAGCTCTTCAGCATGCCGTCAGTTGCAGCATCCAGGCCCAGGCCTACGCCAACGCAGCCTGCCTCTTTCATCGCCTGCAGCATCTTCCGCGACAGGCCGACGGGACTGACCCCTGCCATCCAGCGAACATCTGGCTGGCGCCTGATCATCTCCCGACAGAAGGCCATCGCGTGCTCGGGCGGGTACTGGAACACGCCGTCGGTTAAGAACAAGCGATTGGTGCCGACCTGCTTCGTCAGCCGTTCGATCTCGTCCACGGTGAGGGTCGGTGGCTTCAGACGGGGGCCCTCCCTGTACGCGTTCTCCGGGCAGAACGAGCAGCGCAGGGCGCAGCCACGCTTGCTCTCGATGGGCAACGCGGCATTCTCGTCCACATACTTGCGGCAGTCCACCAGGTCGTAGCCCGGACTCGGCAAGCCGCTGAAGTTGCGCACCCTGGCCAGGCCGTTGACTATCACCCGCTGTCCTGCTCTGTAGCACGCACCAGGAACGTCGGAAGGTGGTCGCCCCGTCTCGATGCAGCGCACCAGCGCGGTTACGGAGTGCTCTGCCTCCCCCGCCAGCCCGTAGGGCACGTCCAGGAACTGGAGCGCCTCGCTCGGGAAGAGAGAAAAGCCTGACCCACCCACCACGATGGGGCAGGAGGACACCTCCTTCACCCGCTCCACTACCTGCATCGCGTCTTGCAGATAGGACCTGTGGCCGATCATCTGGTTGTTCTCCAGTTGCCGCAGGCTAATCCCCACCAGGTCGGGCTGCCACGCCGTCAAGTGGGAGGCGAGGGCTGGCTCGGGCGCCTTCTGGTGACAGAGGTCGAGCATTCGCACCTCGTGCCCCTCTGCCCTCAGGCTGGCGGCAACTATTGCTGGCCCGATGGGCAGGAGGGGATCGGGGATCCTCTCGCGGTTGAGGGATATGATGGAGATCTTCATTCAAGCCGCACGGTCGTCGACGGTTCGATTTGATTGTAACGAGCGAGGAGTGCTTGTGACAGCGTCTGCGAAGGCCGAACTATCCCTTGCCAGATTCGGGAGCGTGCAGGTAGTATGGAGCCGCCGCAGTTGTTCCTGCGCGCCCGCTAGACTCGTGCGGCGGTAGCTCTAGCGATCTGTAGGAGGAGAAGCAGACGATGCCATGGGAAGACGTAGAACACATCTTCCGCCCACAGACCGTCCACATGGGGGTGGTGACGGTAGACCGGGAGAAGTGTACCAAGTGTGGGTTGTGTCTCCAGAACTGCCCCTTCCGGGCATGGGAACTGGACGAGGACGGCTTCCCCCGGCAGAAGGGGCAGTACGAGTGCTTTAGCTGCTTCAACTGCATGGTGCCCTGTCCAGTGGACGCAATCTCCATCACTGACGTGTACCACGTGGACGAAGGTTTCTACGCCAGCGACCCTCATCCCTTGCCGGCCAAGTTGCCCCTTCAACCGCGTGACGCGAAGGGCAATCCGGATGAGTGGAACGCCATCGAGAGGGCCGTGTTCCACCGACGTAGCGTGCGCAACTTCAAGGACAAGCCGGTGCCAGAAACGATAGTCAGGAGGGTGCTGGAGGCGGGCCGGTTTGCCCCCAGCGCTGGGAACTGCCAGCCCTGGAAGTTCATCGTCGTCACGGACAAGGCCCTCATCCACGAGATGAACGAGGCCATATGCAATGCGCTGAGCATGCTGCTCACCATGTACAAGAACGACGAGATGGTGAAAACCTTGGCTCCCATGTACGAGGCCGACCCCCGTCCGGGGAGCTGGGATCCCCGTGTCGTCTTGGGTGGGTTCGGGAGCGTTGCCAGAAGAGAACTTCCGGTTCTTCTGAACGCCCCCGTGGTGATCCTCATAGCCGGTGACGAGCGCGCTATCAGCGGCCCCGAGATCAATATCGGCATCTGTGGCCAGAACATGACCCTCGTGGCCAACTCCCTGCGCATCAAGTCCTGCTGGGTGGGGTTCAGCCAGGTGATCAACAACATAGCCCCGCTCAAGGAGAAGCTCGGCGTAAGGGACCCCTGGAGGATCGTGACGGCAATTGTTCTCGGATACCCGAAGTTCAGGCAGGAGGGCATCGTGCCCCGCGAGTTTCGCCCCATCACTTGGTTCCGTGAGGGCGTTGACGGTCCCGAGATCGAGGAGTAGGCCGCACTTCCCACCGAACGACTGCCTAAGGACGGGTCGATGAGCTCGTCCGGCGCTCCGGAAGCGGAGGTGGACGTAGCGGTTATCGGCGCCGGGGCGGTGGGCCTGGCGGTGGCAGCGATCGTGTCAGGGCAGCGGTCCCTCGCCGTCATCGAGCGCCACGCCAGCTACGGACTGGAGAACAGCTCTCATAACAGCGGCGTCATTCACGCCGGCATCTACTACCCCCCAGACTGGCTCAAGACCACCCTCTGCGTCGAAGGGAATCGGCTCCTGTACGCCTGGACCCGGAAGCATGACGTGAAGGCGCAGCGGGTGGGAAAGCTGATCGTCGCCCTGGAGGACGAAGAAGTGCCCGCTCTCCATGAGCTCGCCCGCGCCGCAGACGCCAACGGCGTCCCAGAGCTTCGCCTTCTTGAGCTTCCTGAAGTGCGTTCGCTGGAGCCTGCCGTCCAGGCCGCCGCCGCCCTGCTTTCCGGCTCCTCCGGCGTCATCGACCAGATGGGCCTGATGCGGTCCTACCTGCAAGTCGCCCGCAGCAACAGGGCCCATATTGCTTTCAAACATGAGGTCACGGATCTACAGCGTTGCGAGGGCGGTTTCCTGCTGCGGATGCGCGGCCCCGCGGGCGATGACCTGACCATCACCGCCGCATCTGTGGTCAACAGCGCGGGTCTCGCGGCGGAGGGCATAGGTGTCCTGCTGGGCTACGACCCGGACGGCGGCCCGGCCAATCCGTCCTTCCGTCAGACCATCAACAAAGGTCGCTACTATGACATAGTCAACACCGCCAAGGCAGCGCGCGTGCGCCATCTCGTCTATCCCCTGCCGCACCCGGACCGGGCCGGTCTGGGCATCCACCTGACGCTCGACATCGACGGAGGCGTGCACCTGGGGCCCGATGCCGAATGGCTGGAAGAGGGGGCGATGCTCGACTTCCGGGCCGATGACGAGGGCCGCTCGCGATTCCTTCAGGCGGCACAGCGCTATCTGCCCGATCTCGATGCCGAGGACCTGGCGCCGGGCCAGGTCG
Source organism: Dehalococcoidia bacterium (assembly GCA_034411955.1). Classification (GTDB taxonomy): domain Bacteria; phylum Chloroflexota; class Dehalococcoidia; order SM23-28-2; family RBG-16-64-32; genus DAOUMF01. The sequence goes on along the minus strand of DAOUMF010000154.1, from coordinate 19,723 downwards.
GCTACCGACCAAAGCTCCATAGGCCTGGACAGCCGCCGCGCGATTTTCTCATCTGGCACGACCAGGGCTATGTCCATCTGGGGGGCATCGAGTCCCCGGGCCTGACAGCAAGTCTGGCGATCGCTCAGAGGGTGGCGGCTCTCCTCGGCGTGGAGGCCGAACTGATCTAGGCGGAATTCGAGAGACCGGTGCCGAAGCTACGGTTCGGGTCGGCGTAAGGAGGTTTGCCATGGTCGAGTTGCCTGAAGAGCTACGGATGCTTCAGTTGAGCCTGCGCCGGTTCGTGCGCAACGAGCTCATGCCCTTCGAGCGGCGGACGCTTGCCGGTGAAGCGATCGAGAAAAAGGAGGAGGAGCGCCTTCAGGCAGGGATCCGGGAGCTCGGCACCTGGTGGGTGAGCGTGCCCAAAGAGCTCGGCGGGCCGGGGTTTGGCCTCCTGGGGACGGTCGTGATCAGCGAGGAGCTGTCGAAGGTGCTGGTCAGCGGTAACCTGTACAGCGCCGGGCCGCCTCCACTGCTCGAAGGTGGCACCCCGGAGCAGCAGGAACGCTGGCTGTGGCCTGTGCTCGAGGGTGAGAAGACCTGGTGCTTCGCCCTTACGGAGTCGGGCGGCGGCTCCGACCCCGCTGGCAACATGGAGACCACCGCCGTCCGCGACGGCGAGAACTGGATCATCAACGGCCGCAAGGTGTTCGTCACGGCCGGGGACACGGCCGACTTCGCAGTGGTCTTTGCCCTGACCGATAAGGCGAAGCGCGAGCACGGCGGAATTGGCGCCTTCATCGTGGAGAAGGGCGCGCCCGGGCTCAGCGTGGTGCGCACCATCAGGACAATGCTGGAAGTGGACCCGGTAGAGCTGGACTTTCAGGACGTGGTGGTGCCGGATCTGAACCGGCTGGGCCGCGAGAGCGGCGGCTTCGTCACGGCTCAGCGCTCCTTGACGGCCGCTCGTGTCCAGATCGGCGCTCGTGGCCTGGGCATGACGGATCGGCTGCTGGAGATGGGGCTGGAGTACTCGAAGGACCGGATGAGCTTCGGCAAGCCGATCAGCGAGCGCCAGGGCGTGCAGTTCATGCTGGCCGACTGCGCCATCGAGCTATACGCCTGCCGCACCATGACCTATGACACCGCGTGGAGGTCAGACAGGGGTGAGGATACACGTCTGCAGGCCTCCATGGTCAAGGTATTCGCGTCCGAGATGATGTGGAGCGTGGCCGATCGCATCCTCCAGGTCCATGGCGGCTGGGGCTATTCCAAGGATCTGCCCGTAGAGGCCTTCCTGCGCCTGGCCCGCCTGTGGCGGATCGCCGAGGGGCCGAATGAGGTGCACCGGTGGGTCATCGCCAGGGCGCTGCTGAAGTTTGGAATGAACCTGCTCAGGCCCGTGAAATAGAGTCCTCACAGCCACGAAGCGAGGTCCAGCGGCGATCGCTTCAGGGTCGCCACTCGGCGGTTCCTCCCCCGCAAAGTGACTCGATCGCCGCAGCCGCTTCCCCTCGGTGTGCGACTGAAGGAGCGCGCAGGCCGTGTCGCTCGTTGCCGGCCATGGGGCGACACGATAAGATGCGCACAGCCGCGGGCCACGCCGAGAAGAAGATAGATGGCCAAGCCAAATAGTCCTCTCACGGAGCTCGACTCACGCTGGCGACCTATCTTTGCCGACCCGGAGCGGGACTATCACTACCTGATGGCCGTTCGCTCCCTTCGCCGCACGAAGGGCGGAGTCCGCTTTCTGGCGGCCGCCGACGATGATAGCCTCGTTCATCTGGCGATCACCTTCGTTCGGCCGGAGGTCGTTCGGTTGCAGCTCTTTCGGGAGGAGCGGCCGCCTCGCACGACGCCCATGCTCCTGCCCCAGCCGCCGTCGCCGGTGGATGTCGAGCTGCGGTCAGACCGCGAAGGCGTGACCCTGGCCAGCTCCAGCCTGCGCCTGCGGGCGGAGCGCCAGCCCTGGCAACTGACTGTGTACGACAACGAGGGACGGGAAGTGTGTCGCCAACAGCGGCAGGACAGGGCGATGATAGGCTACGTGGCCCACCCCACGGGATACTCCAGTGATGCTGGGGGAGACGTGGCCTTCCACGAGTCCCTCGCATTAGCGGCGGACGAGCAACTGTTCGGGCTGGGCATGCAGTTCGGCCCGCTCAACAAGCGGGGGCAGCGTCTGGTGTCCTGGACTCGCGATACCTTCGGCTTCACCAGCAGCATGGTCACTTACATGAACGTACCGTTCTTCATGAGCAGCGCTGGCTATGGCATCTTCATCAACCACGCCAGCCCCATCATCTACGAGCTGGGCTGCCCATCCTGGCAGACAGCCGCCTTTCGGGTGGAGGACCCCTACCTGGACTACTTCCTCATCTATGGCCCGAGCCCGAAGGACATTCTCGCCCGCTACACAGATCTCACCGGCAAGTCGCCGCTACCGCCCCTTTGGTCATTCGGCATGTGGATGTCTCGCTCCAGGTACGCCAGCCGAGAGCAGGTGGAAGAGGTCGTCGAAGGACTACGGGAGCGGAGCATCCCCTGCGACGTCGTCAACCTCGACCCGCGCTGGCTGAAGGAGACGAAGACGCGCGTCGCCCCCGGTTGCGACTTCGTCTGGAACGATGAGGACTTCCCCGATCGCGCTGGCTTCGTGCGCTGGCTGGCTGACCGGGGTGTCAAGCTCTGCCTGTGGGAGAACCCCTACATCTGGGAGGGCACCCCGATGTATGAGGAGGGACGGAAGCGCGGCTATCTGGTCCAGACCAGGGACGGCGGGCTGGCCCAGCCTGTGGGGCATCGATACGCCGGCATGCCCGACTTCACCAATGGGCGGGCCGTTCGCTGGTGGCAGGACAAGCACCGCCCCCTGCTGCGTGATGGCGTCCTCACCTTCAAGACGGACTACGGCGACGCGGTGCCCGAAGATGCCCAGTTCGCCGACGGCAAGACGGGCAAGGAGGTGCACAACGTCTACACGCTGCTCTTGAACCGCGCCACCTTCGATGTCATCGCGCAGGAGCGCGGGCAGGGCCTCGTGTGGGCGCGCTCTGGCTACGCCGGCTCCCAGCGCTACCCCGTGAACTGGACGGGCGACAACCCCTCAACCTTCGAGGGCATGGCCTCGGCTCTGCGAGCCGGCCTCAGCCTCAGCCTCTCGGGCATCCCCTTCTGGAGCCACGACATCGGCGGTTTCTGGCCTGGCGGGCATGTTGGGGCTCCCACTCCCGAGCTGTACGTCCGCTGGGCCCAGTTCGGCCTCCTCTCCTCGCACGCGCGGTTTCACGGCACCAGCCCCCGTGAGCCCTGGCACTATGGCGAACAGGCAGTGGCCATCGTTCGGGATTTCGTCCGCCTGCGCTATCGACTGCTGCCCTACCTCTACGCCCTGGCGCAGGAGGCCTGCCAGACGGGCCTGCCCGTGGTGCGGCCCCTGTTCGTGCAGTATCCGGACGACCCCGGCGCCTATCACGAGGAGTTGGAGTACATGCTTGGGCCCTACCTGTTGGTGGCGCCGGTCTTCAACCCCGAGGGGCGTTGCTCCTTCTACCTGCCGCCGGGCCGGTGGTACGACTTCTGGACCAACGAGCGGGTGGACGGCCCCGTCCATCGACAGGTAACGGTGCCCCTGGAGCGCGTCCCCCTGTTCGTCAGGGGCGACTCTATCCTGCCCTTCGCTCCCGTCATGGACTTCATCGGAGAGAAGCCCTGGGAGCCTATCCGGCTCGACGTGCGGCTGGAGGGGAAAGCGGCCATCTCTTTCCCCGACCCTGACCGAGTCGTGGAGGTGCGGGCCGAGCGCCGCGGCGATACGGTCGCTCTGAAGATAGCGAAGGCGCGGCAGGCCCTGGAGATTCGGTTCCTGGAGCCGGCCCGCCTGGAGGACGTGCGGGTCTCTGGGTCAGCGTCGGAGATCTCGTGGAGGAAGGCCAAGGGAATGACGGTGGTCAGGCTGCGGGCGGCGGGTCGCTGCTCCCTCACAGGTGTCGCCGCCAAGCAGCGATAGCGTGGAGCTAGCTCCACGGCCCGCCCCTCGCCTATCTCCTGTTCACTGGAGTACGGCTCACGAAGAGGGATCGTCGTGGAAGTTGGGCGCGTAACATGTGGCCGTGACGGAAGAGGAGGCGTAGCTCATGAACCTAAGGGGAAGGAAAGCATTGGTCACGGGTGCCAGCCGTGGCATCGGTAGGGCTACGGCCATGCTCTTGGCTGAGGAAGGGGCGGATGTCGCGATCAATTTTGTGAGCGACGAAGGTTCGGCCAGGGAGGCGGAAGAACGGATCCAGTCGATGGGCAGGAGGACCCTGGTGTTGCAGGCCGATGTCGGTGATCGTGAGCAGGTGGAGGCGATGTTCCGCACCATCCGGCAGGAATGGGATGGGCTCGATGTGCTGATCAACAACGCCGGCGGCCGCTGCGACGGCTCACTCCTCGATGTCGACGAGACTGCCTGGCAACGGGCGCTCGACGTTCACCTTCTGGGAACGGTGCGCTGCTGCCGCTCGGCCTTGCCGGGCATGATGGAGAGGAGAGAAGGGGTCATCGTCAACATCAGTTCGACGGCCGGACTGCGGGGAGTGCGGGGCATGGCGGCATATGCTACCGTCAAAGCGGCCGTGATGCACCTGACCCGCTGTCTGGCGGTCGAAGCCAGCGACCACAATGTGCGAGTGAATTGCGTGGCGCCGGGAATCACTGACACGGACTTTCACACCGTCACGCCGCCTGAATTCATCGAGCACTCGGTGAAGAATCGCATCTTGCTTCACCGGGTGGGCAGGCCCGAAGAAGTAGCCCAGGCAGTCGCCTTCCTGGTGAAGAACGACTACATAACGGGCGAGGTTGTGATGGTCGATGGCGGACTGACCATGCGAATAGCCTGAGTGGGATCGGACTGCGCCATCGCTCCGGAGGGGAGGAGCCAGTTGTCGCATCAGCCTGACTATTCGATTCTAGATAGGCCGGAGATCCTGCGCTTCATCTTCTATCCCCGGCGGGAATGGACATCACCCCCGGCCGGCGCAAGCGACCACTTGGTCCCCGTCGAGCCTGGGGTATCCATATCGTGCCGCTTCTACCCCGCGTCCCCTGGTGCCCCATGCATCCTCTACTTCCATGGCAATGGCGAGGTGGCTTGCGACCACGATTGGATTGCTCCAGTCTACAATCGCGAGGGCATCGGCCTGTTCGTGGCGGACTATCGAGGCTATGGTCACAGCGATGGCACTCCCAGCTTCTCCAGCATGACCGCCGATGCCCACGCGATCTTCAACTTCTTTCGCGAGATCGTTCGTTCTTCGGGCCACGGCGAGCCCCTTTTCCTCATGGGCAGGTCCTTGGGAAGCCACTCCGCTGCGGAGCTGGCGCTCCACTATCCGGAGCACCTCAGAGGCCTGATCGTGGAGAGCGGCTCATCGAATGTTGCCAGGCTGGCTCGCCTCTTTGGCCTTTCCTCGGAACGACTGGCTGATCTGGGAGAGGCTCTGTCCGTGCGGAATCGATCTATCACACTCCGGGCCCTCATCATTCACGGTGAGCGGGATAGTTTGATCCCGCTCAGCGAGGCCATCGCGCTCCACGACGAGATCGGCTCGCAGGAAAAGCGCCTGGTCATCATACCTGGTGCCGACCACAACGACATCATGCTGCTGGGGGCCGAGCAGTACTTCTCGGCGATCAGGGACTTCGTGTTCGGAAGTGGCGGCTAAAGGCGCGTCAGCCGTCGCTCCGCTGCCCGCGCAAGAAGTCCTCTAGATCGCTGATGATCTCGCCGGAGGGTGGGAGGTCAGAAACGTCATCCTCGCTGATCCCGGCATCTATGCGCCGCTCCAGATCAGCCAGGTAGCCCTGCATCTCCTCGTTGCCAGCCAGCGCCTGATCGACCTCCGCGGTGAACCTGCGGCTCGTTTCGGCCGGTTGCGTGAGGTCCAGCCCAAGGGCGAGGAGCGGGTCGAGGACCTCCAGCAGGGCGAGCGCTGCTCTGGGGTTCACAGTATTGCCAAGGTACGCAGGCAGGCCGACCCAGAGACTGGCCGCCGGCAAGTCGGCGCAGCGCCAGGCGTCATGGATGGTGCCGACGATGCCGGTCGGCCCCTCGTAGCGGGTGCGAGTGATCGTGAGCCCTTCCAGTTGTCGCTGCAGGTCGTCCTCTGTGGCGAACCCGGTGATAGGGGGCGGCCGGGTGTGCGTCGTCGCTGCAACGAGGGCGCCAACGGTCACCAGCCGGGAGCCGTCGAGGCGCTGGTAGAGGTCCCGCACCGTCTCGGCGAAAGCGCGCCACTTCAGGTGGGGCTCCGTGCCCAGGAGCAGCACTACATCGCTATCGGCGTCTTCGCGGCTGTGATAGAAGAAGCGGTTTCGCGGCCACTGCAGGTCGCGCAGCCCCTCCTCCGTGAGGCGGATCATCGGTCGGGCCACCGTGAAGTCGAAGAACTCCTCGGGGTCGATCGCGGCGAAAGGCTGGGCGGACCAGCTCTCAACAAGGTGGCGCAGGGCCAGCGTGGCCGCCTCGCCAGCGTCGTTCCAGCCGCGGAAGGCGGCGATGAACATGGGCCGGCGCAGTGTAGGCAGCTCGTCCAGCTTGAGATAATCCACGGCGTCGCATCACCTCGTTGCGGCCAATATGATTGTACAATAGCGGGCGAGAGAGGAGCCTCGAATGCAGAGTTCCAGGAAGCACCCGGCACCTGTGCGCCGTGGCGTAGTGGAAGTGGCGCTGGAGCTGGAGCGAGGCCTCCTCCACTTCGGCTAGGCTGCTGGCCAACCCCTCCGTCAATGGGAGAGACGCAACCGCCCCAGCCCAAAGACGATAGGGCGCCTGGAGGCCCTCCCGAGGCCTTCAGCGTGCTGAGCTACTTCTGGACTCCCTTGGTGGCTGTCGGCTGTGGCCGCGGGGATCGCCTCAACGCTCAGATATCCGTCTCCACCCTCGGCGCCTCCATCGTACCGGACCGTCCGCGCCTGCTGGCCGTTCTCTACAAGGCCAACTTCACCCATGAGCTGGTGATCGAGAAGGGGAGCTTCAGCGTATGCCTGCTCGCCCAGGATCAGAGCGACCTCATCCCCAGGCTGGGATTCGTCTCCGGTCGCGACGAGGACAAGATGGCTGGCCTGGACGTAGGTGTGACCCCCAAAGGCAACCCGATAATGAGCGGCTGCCTCGCCTGGCTTGAGTGCGAGGTCATCGACACGTTCGACTTAGGCGACGCCACCTGCTTCCTTGCCGCCGTCACCGCCATGGAGCGCCTCAGAGCTGGCGAGCCCATGTCTTGGGCGGGGATCAGGTCGATACTCCCGCAGGAGTGGCTGGCGCAGTGGGACCAGAAGATCGTGAAGGACATACTGCGGTCCCGGCGGCTCATGCTCTGGCTTGCCGATCAATGAGTCGCGGGTGTGGATCACTGCCCTCGTCCGCGTAGCGTCACATTGCGATCTTGAGTCGTGTGGCCGCCGCGCATGTACAGAGGCAAGGGCAGAAGGTGCTAACTTGGGCACGTGTCGCCGACAAGTGTCTCGACTGCATCGGGAGCGGGCGCCTGCCTCCCCCCGATAGCCACGTCGCTAGCCTGATCAGGTCGATCAGCCGGACGGCGCAGCGCCTGCGGCGGTGCTCTCCCTCGGCCTACTGGAGGCTTCGCCGTGATATTCGGGCCAGAGCACCAGGATGGGAGTGCGCGACCGCCGGAGACATTCGCTCGCCACGCTGCCGAAGATCGTTCGCTTGAGACCACCCCTTGAGTGCGATGACATGGCGAGGATCGTGTCGTGTTGTCTCTCCAAGTAGCGACAGATTGCATCCCCCGGGTCGCCGTGGAGGACGTCCCAGTCCGGCCGCACACCGTAGGTCTTTTCGATCCTTTCCGCCTGCGAGCGCATGTATGAGGACTCCAGCACATCTCCCGCCGGTATACCTGGCGGCACCTTCACGTCCGGCGAAACGACGTGCACCAGGACGAGGTGGGCCTTCAGGGAGTCCGCAATCTCTATGGCCGCCGGAATCATGCTCTCAGAGAACGCAGAGCCGTTGAGGGGGAGCACTACTCTCTCGATCTTGGGGGCTGTCCCCACCTTCTCCTTGGAATTGCCTCGAGGTCTGTACATCAGGACCGGCTGTCCTGAGTTGCGCACCACACCGAGGGCGACGCTGCCTAGGAGGGCCTCCAGCAGACCCGTCCGCCCGTGTGATGTCATGGCGACAAGGGCACGCGGCTCTCGACCTGCCTCGTCCAGGATTTCACTTGTCACGTCCATCTGCGCCAGCGATACCTTGCCTTCAGCATCTAGGTCGCGGACCAACGCCTCAATGTACTCTCTGGCGGCTGGGATCTTGCCTTCTTCGCTGACCACTCGCAGTAGGGTAAGTCCCGCCCCAGTCGCGCGGGCGATCCCCCTAGCGTGGGGTAGTATCTCCTCCGAATATGCCGAGCCGTCAAGTGGGACGAGGATGCGGCTTTGCACCGGTTACCTCCTTATTGAAGCTTTCCCAACTTAGGCTGCTGATGCCCGCTATTGTAGAGGGCCATATGCCACCGTGTGTAGTGCTCCAGGTTCGCTCGCTGCCCGGGGGTCAGGATGTCGCATGCCCAGCCCCAGTGGATGGACACCCAGTCACCATTCCCTACGGCGTCCACGAAACCGCCGCCGTCAACCCGCCGAGATATCGTCTCTTTTGTTGCTTCCGCAAGTTCCAGCCTGTCCTCTCGCAGCACCAGAGGCCGCACCTCGACCACCAAGTCCGACGCTCCCACTGACAGCACCCTGCCCCAGCGGATGCGGCACTGTTCCATCGTCTCCAGCACGTGGCCCACGGCCCCGGTGCGCATGAGGCCGATGCTGGGGTAGACCTCGAACACGTGGAAGCTGTGGTGGGGGCGGGCGCCGGCGGGGACGTTCGAGACCAGCCATCGCCACTGATTGGGCCTGGCCCTGGCCCTGAGCCGCTCCTCCAAAGAGCGGAAGAGGCTGCCCATGTCTACGCGGTCGAGAAGACGGTTGCCGACCCAGTACGCCTCGACAACGCGCGGGTCCAGGGGGTCGGCGATCCCGCTGGCGCGGGCGATGAGCTGGAGGTACGGGAAGGCGCCATCGAACTGGTACTCCAGCTCAACGAGGCCACGGTCGACACGACCGTCCAGGCCGTACTCCAGCAGGGCGAGGTTGTCGTCACCGCCGCAGTAGCCCAGGGAGTTGGGCTTGAAGGCATAGCGCAGGAAGAGCTGCGGGCCTTCCATCACAGCCCTCCGGCAGCGGATGGGACGGGTTCCCGGCGTTCGGCTGGACGCCAGATCGAGGTGGTGGCGAGGATCAGGACCGCACCCAGCAGTATCGCGTAGCCCAGGAACTGCTCCGAAGTCGGCGCGGGACGCCCGGCGATGGCGTTCAGGGCGGCCGTGATGGGAGCGCCGACGGTGAGGACGCAGGTGACCGCCGTGGCGGGCGCGAGCTTAAGGGCGGCGTACCAGGTGGTTACGTACGCCAGCAGGATCGCGCTGGTCCCTAGGATCCAGGCCCACTGAACCGTGGTCAGGTCGGCGGCGGCGTTGATCTTACCGGTGATGGCGAGATAGCCGAGCAGTACGGCGGCCCCCAGGGTCATCCGGCCTGAAGCGGCTAGGCCGCTGCTGGTGGAGGAGAGGAGCCGCCTCGCGAGCGCCACCTCGCAGGCCCAGAGGAGCGTCGCCCCGAAGACCATCGCTACGCCGGTTCCGCTGAGGGTGCCGGGGTCGCCCAGCAGCCACTGGGCTAGGAAGAGCAGCCCCAAGGCGGCGAGCTGAGCCCTGCCCAGACGCTCGCGGAGGAAGATCACAGCCAGGACGGCGACCCAGACGAAGAGAGTCTTGTGGAGAAAGGCAGCGTTGCCGGAGTCCACGCGCGTCAACCCCTCGAAGAAGAGGACGAAGGGGATACTGCCGCCGATAACGCCGAGGAGCAGTAGACCGAGCGCCCTTTTCGGGGTGAGGCTCCTTGCCTCGGTCCGCTGTTCGGGCCGAAGCAGGAGGGCAAGAAGCACGGCGCCTACGAAAGCGTTCTTCAGGGTCGTGAACACCGTGGGGCTATCGAACTCCTTCACGGCGTATGAGTTGATGAAGATGGCGAAGCCGCTGATCGTGGCCGTCACCAGAGCGAGCGCGACCCCGCGGGCGGAACGCGAGCTGCCGAGCTCCAGCCGAAGCCTGTCAAGGGTAGCGGCGCCTATTGACAGGGGCCGCGGGACGGAGGCGGCGGTCTGGCCGTCAGGACGTCTCATCTAGCACCTCCAGTAGGTCTTCGAAGAGACCGAGGCGGGCTAGCGCCTCTTCCTCGTCGAGGCGGGCGACGATCATGCCGCCCGAGATGACGACATGGTCGCCCACCTGCACATCGGGCGCGAAGAGGGTAGAAGCGGTGCGGATGTGACCCCGCACGTCTACGCGGGCGCCCTCCGCCTCTAGGGAGATCACCTTGCCGGGGATCGCTATGCACATCCTCAGATCACTCCTCGACCTCGATGCTCTCAAGCCGCAGGCAGTCAGCGTGCGGAGCCGTCACATCGGCCCCCAAGATGGCCTCCAGGCGGGCTCCCTCGGCGGATGTGCCGTGGGCTGCCTCGGCGAAGTGCTGTCGGAGGTGTTCGGGGGAGACGCCGGACAGCGCACCCAGGATGGCCTTCACGCCGACGACCCGCCGCGCTCCTTGCCTACACGCCGCCGCATCGACCTCGTCCACCAAATCCCGTGCCAGCCCCAACTCGTGCATGATCGCTCTATACCGGCAACGGCCCCATCATCGCTTGGGCCTCCCGCAGGACGGCATCGGCCGCGCTTGAGAGGGCTGCCTCCACCTCCGGAGAGAGGCCGCGGCCTGCCTGGAAGCCCTTGCCCTCGATGCCTACCACGATGAGGCGCTTGGGCAGCCTCTTCATCGCCGCGGCCAGCTCGATGGCGTCGGGAACGCTGATGGCGTGGGTTGAGTGGTGAAAGATGTCGCCGTTTTGGGTCAGCGCCCGCCGGGACAGCCGGTGTATCGTGCCTGGGGCGGAGCCGGAGCGGACGGCGTCGACGAGGATCACCGCGTCCGTCCCATCCCACGCGTCGATGAGCGACGCCCCGTCGCCGGGTGCCTCCACGACGGCGATGCCGTCCACGGTTCGCTCCCTGAGGCGCCGGGCCACCACAAGCCCCGCCGCGTCATCGCCGCGGAAATCGTTGCCGATGCCGATCACAAGGACGCGTGGGTTCTTCTTGGGCGCGCTCAAGGCTGCCCCTCTCGCTCGACCTTGAGCTTCAAGAAGTGGGTGGCGCAGGAGATACAGGGGTCGTAGTTGCGGATCGCCTGCTCACACCGCCATGTGAGGTCCTCCTGCGGCAGGTCGATGTTCTGGGTGACGAACTGGCGCAGGTCATCCTCGATGGTTCTCTGATTCTGAGATGTGGGCGGGACGATCTTGGCGTCCAGGATGGAACCGTCCTCCGAGATGCGGTAGCGATGGTAGAGAATGCCGCGGGGAGCCTCAGTGCAGCCGAAGCCCGTAGCCGCCCGCGGTCGCACCTCGACGGCGGGCTCCTCGGGCGGCTCGTACTCGTCGGTGAGGCGGAGAGCCTCGTCGCAGGCGTAGAGGAGTTCCACGCTGCGGACTATGATGCTCTGGAAGGGGTTGCGGCAGACAGGCGCGAGACCCGCCTCCCTCGCGGCCTCCTGCGCCAGAGGCGAGAGCCGGTCGAAGTTCAGGTTGTAGCGCGCCAGGGGGCCGACAAGATAGCCGCCGCGGCCCTTCAGCGAGGAGTGGAGCGCGTTGGAGTCCTCCAGGTGCACCTCCTCGAAGTTGTCGTCGAACTCATGGACGGCGATGTCCAGCCCCTTGTTCGAGACGAGGCGGCCCTCGTTGAACGGATACTCATCGGGGTGGCGGAGGGAGACGAACTCGTAGTCCTGCTGGAAGTCCGGGAACTCGAAGCCCGCCACCCAGCGGATCGTACCGAGGGCGGCGTCACGGGCCCACTTGAGCTTGTCGGCGAGCGGCGTGAGCTCGGCCTTGCTCGGGACGCGGTAGAAGCCGCCTACCCGCACGTTGATGGGGTGGACAGCGCGGCCGCCGATAAGGTCTATGATGTCGTTGCCAACCTTCTTCAACTGAAGGCCGCGCTCGACAACGTCCGGGTGGTCGCGGGCCATGTGGACTGCGCTCTCATAGCTCAGGAAGTCAGGGGCGTGGAGCATGTAGATGTGGAGGGCGTGGCTCTCGATCCATTCGCCGCAGTATATGAGGCGACGCAGCTTCCGCAGCCGCTGGCTGACCTGGACACCGAAGGCGTCCTCCATGGCGTGACAAGAGCTCATCTGGTAGGCGATGGGACAGATCCCGCATATGCGGGCCGTGATGTCCGGTGCCTCCTTAAAGTCGCGGCCGCGGAGGAACGCCTCGAAGAAGCGTGGCGGCTCGTAGATCCGCAGCTTCACGTCCTCGACGGAGCCGTCCCTCATGCGGACGTAGAGGGCGCCCTCGCCCTCCACGCGGGCCAGAGCGTCCACGTTGATAGTTCTAGTCTTTCTCATGGGCCTCGCTCTCGGTTCTGAAGGCGTCGGCGTAAGCGTTGAAGCTGCGGAAGGCGTGCACGAGATCGCGATCCCCCATACCGAGGTCCAGCCACCGGTCGCTCAGCGACGCCGTGTTGGGCGTCTCCTTGGACCCGAAGCAGCCGTAGCAGCCTCGGTCGTACGACGGACAGAGGGCGCCACAGCCGGCGTGGGTGACCGGGCCGAGACAGGGGATACCCTGGGCGACCATCACGCAGGGTGCGCCCCGAAGCTTGCACTCCACGCACACGCTGTGGTGTGGGGTGTTCGGTCGGCGGCCGTGAAGGAAGGCGCTGATAGCATCCAGAAGCTGGTTCTTGTTGATGGGGCAGCCGCGCAGCTCGAAGTCGACGGGGACGTGGTGCGCAATGGGAGTAGACTGATCGAGGATCTCGATGTGCTCGGGCGTCGCGTAGACGATCGACATGAACTCTCGGACGTCTCTGAAGTTGCGCAGGGCCTGAATGCCGCCGGCGGTCGCGCATGCCCCGATGGTCACGAGATACTTGGAGGCGCGTCGGACCTGCTGGATGCGCGCCGCGTCGTGCTCCGTCGTGATGGACCCTTCCACCAGGGAGAGATCGTAGGGGCCCCTGACGGAGGCCCGAGAGGCCTCCAGGAAGTAGGCGATCTCCACCTCCGCCGCGATGGCGAGGAGCTCGTCCTCGCAGTTGAGGATGCCGAGCTGGCAGCCGTCGCAGGAGGCGAACTTCCAGACGGCGAGCTTGGGCTTGCGGGCGCGCCTCATCATAGTTCTCGTATCCTTAGAAGCGGGGCCACCTGGTCGTATCGGAACACAGGCCCGTCCTTACAGATGAACGTCGGGCCGAACTGGCAGTGGCCGCAGAAGCCCACAGCGCACTTCATGTTTCGCTCCATGGAGATGTAGATGCTCTCAGTTGGAACGCCGCGGTCCTGCAGTTCAGCGACGGTGAAACGCATCATCACCTCGGGGCCGCAGACGAAAGCGATAGCCTCGGAGGGATCGAAGAGAGCGCGGGGGATGAGGGTGGTGACGAGGCCGACGTAGCCCCGCCAGCCTACGCTGGAGGCGTCGACGGTGATCTCGACTTCCAGGTCGAATCGGCTGCGCCACTGGCCCAACTCCCGCCGGTACAGCAGATCACTGGGAGTGCGGCCTCCGTAAAGAAGGACGATGCGGCCGTACTGCTCACGCTGGGCCAGCAACTGCTCGATGGCTGGTCGCAGGGGGGCGAGGCCGATCCCTCCGGCGACGATGACGACATCCCTCCCGGCAGCGTCGTCGATGGGCCAGCCGCGCCCAAATGGTCCGCGCACTCCCAGCACGTCGCCACGCTTGGATCGACACAGGGCGGTGCTCACCGGCCCCACGCCTCGCACCGTGTGCATGAGACCGCCCGGAGGTGCGAACCCGCCACTTATCGATATGGGCACCTCGCCCACGCCGAAGGTGTAGAGCATGTTGAACTGCCCTGGCGCGAAGGGCTTGGTGGCGTCCTCCACGGGCTCCAGCCAAAGGGTGGAGACGTCGCCGGTCTCCCGACGGACACGCTGAACCCGGTACGGCCGCGGGACCATTGGGGCCGCCAAGGCGATGTCAGGACGCTCGAGCATGACCATAGAGATCAAGGAGTTGCAGCATCGTCGCTTGGAGCCGCTTCATCGACAAGGGGGCCAGGCGCTTCATGAGCTCGTAGCCGAGGTGATGATCCTCGTCACACTTGTCACGCAGGCAGGCCCCGTCCAGCGCGACAGCTCGTGTTAGGTCCAGGGCCCGCGCATCGGAGAACCGGCGGTAGGGAGGAAACAGCCACGACCATCCCAGGATGTCTCCTGCGGTGAGGGTATCGATGGTCAGAGGCCCGCGCTCCGGGACGAAGATCTCCCGCTGCACTCTGCCATGGCGAATGATGTAGAAGTGGTCGGCGGGATCGCCCTCGCGGAAGATGTACTCGCCGGCTTGAAAGGTGACGTTGGCACCGCAGCCTGCGATGAAGGAAAGGTAGGCGGGATCTAAACCCTTGAAGAAAGGGTGCTCCGCTAAGAGGGTTTCCAGCCCACGTATCATATCTCCTCACCCCTTTCGTCAGCCCTCCCGGGCGTCGCCGCGGTCGTGCCTTCGCTAGCGCGTATGACGTGTACCTCTTCCGTGATATCGATGGCCACCGGGCACCACGTGATACACCGCCCGCAGCCGACGCAGCCCGAGGTCCCGAACTGGTCGATCCAAGTGGCGAGTTTATGGGTCAACCACTGCCGGTAACGGGATCTGGGAGAGGCACGGATGCTGCCGCCGTGTATGTAGGAATAGTCCATGGTGAAACAGGAGTCCCACTTCCGCACCCGCTGCGCCTCTTCCCCCGTGAGATCGGTGATGTCCTCGACTGTAGTGCAGAAGCAGGTGGGGCAGACCATTGTGCAGTTGCCGCAGGTGAGACAGCGGCCGGCGACATCGTCCCAGCGGGGATGCTCGTAGTTGCGATAGAGGAGGCCCTCGATGTCGGTGGTGTCCATGGTGCGCCCCATGCGGGCGGCCGTCCCCGCCAGGACGCTGTCAGCTTCTCGCTCCTCCTCGGCCCTCGCCTCTCGATGCTCAACCCCGGCGAGGACTTCAGCGCCCCGTTCGGTGCCGACCTCTACGAGGAAGTAGTGCCGTTTGCCAGCCAGCACCTCGGTGAGAGCGAGGTCGAAGCCGGAGCTGGCCCTGGGACCGGTCTCCATGGAGACGCAGAAGCAGGTGCCGCCGGGCTGGCCGCAGTTGACCGCCACTATGAAGACATCCTCCCGGCGCGTCAGATAGGCGGTGTCGGTGTAAGGACCTTTCAGAAAGACGCGGTCCTGGATGGCGATGGCGTGCAGCTCGCAGGAGCGCACGCCGATGAAGGCGTAGCGAACCGCATTCTCCGGCCTGTCGATCACCTTGAAGCCGTTGCCGCTCCTCTCGGCTCGCCATAGCGTCGTCACGGGCGGCAGGAGGAACTTCTTCCACGACTGCGGCCCGACCGCGAAGGCGAAGAGGGCGTCGTCGTCCCGTCTCTTCAGCCGGTACGTACCGCCGTCCTGCTCGTCGGACCAACCGGCGGGCAGATCCTGGACGGACGCTAGCCGGTCGTAGACGATGGCACCGTCGCGAACTGTCGGGCCAGTGAGTTGATACCCGCGGGCGCCGAGCGCACTGAACAGGTCCTGA
The DNA here is from genome assembly GCA_034411955.1 of Dehalococcoidia bacterium. Taxonomy (GTDB): domain Bacteria; phylum Chloroflexota; class Dehalococcoidia; order SM23-28-2; family RBG-16-64-32; genus DAOUMF01. Next base: position 4,014 of record DAOUMF010000154.1, on the reverse strand, counting down.
AGGTTCCCGAGGTCCAGCACCTTCCTGGGCCGGCGTCTCAAGGCTGTATCCAGTTCCGCCATCGTGTCTCCCTGGCGGCGCCTCTGCCGTAGTGCACGCCCATTGTAGCAGCGTAGCCGCTCATGATGCCCACCGGCAATGTGGACTGACTCGTGGGGCGTTCCCTTCTTGACATCGTCGGCCGCGCCGCAGCACCGCGAGCAACTGTTGAGTCAGAGAAGCGGCCCCTTTTCCATCAGTCGAGTACACGGAGGCCTCCACTAGGGCTCCTCCTGGAGGGGAGGAGAGCCGCGAACGTTGTTCGCGACGTGGGCCGCCCGCTTTGCGTGACTCTCCAGCAGCCGCGTCACCCGCCTGCCTTCGCTCTTCAGCGTGTCGAAGACAACCGCCGCCTCGGCCACGAAGTCCGGGCCCCGGCCGCGGTTCTGCGCGACCCACCAGACGGCAAAGTGCAGCAGGTCATCGTGTGTAAGATCGAAGCGTGATCGCCAGGTGGGAGTAGGCGCGGTGAGGGGTCTTCGGCTTTGCGCAGCCTCCCTGGTCTCTATGTGGGCGAGTATCGTGGTCTGGCTCCTGTCTAGGCTCACGGCACCCTCCCCCCATAGGCCGTGCACGTCTCCACCGTCAGGAACTCCCGGAGGATGCCGGCCAGGGCGAAGTATAGGTCGCTCTGCGTGGCGTTCTGCACTCGCCCGCAGAAATCAGGCACCCAGTGGGCCAGGTGCTCCTCTAGGAACCCTAACTGGGCGCGGCGAAACTCTTTCGCCATCTCCGCCTCGCCCTCCTCCCACGCCTCTCCCTCCCACCGTGACAGGAAGTACATGAACTCCAGCTCGGCGGCAACATGGTCAGGCTTGTTGGCTTGTGCGAAGCTCGGCTTCATCCCGTGCCGCCGGTATACCTTCTCCACGGCCAATGTGGTCGGCCCTCTCACGGTTGCCTCTCCTGCCGCTTCCCGTTCGAGGTAAGCTGACTCGTACGGCGGGGCCTCCAAGCGGCCCGGGACTCCGATGAACAGGTGATCGTACTCTACCTTGATATCGCGCAGCACGTCTCGGATATCCCGACTCTGCTGCTCTACCATGAACTCCCGCGACATCTCCAGAGCGCCGGCAAACAGCTCCCTGTCTGAGCCCACCCATCTCGTCGCCTCCGAAAGGGCGGCAGTCACGGAACCGTCCATCAGGTCCTTCACCCATTCCTCCGTCGCCCCACGAAACGCCAGGGCCAACGTCTGCCAGCCCAGGCTCGATGTCCTAGCTACCTCCGCATTCGCCGCCTGAGCTTCCTCGACAGGTGACCGGCCCACGCCTGCGCCTTCTATAGGACTGCTCTTCGACCAGTGGTCGTGGCTGTTACGTCGGCTGGACGAAGTGGGGTAGCGTCCTCGACGACGCTGTCTGGTGGTGGCTGGCAGCTCTCCTTCCGTGTTCATCTCATCCTCTTCCCCCAAGTGGGGCGCGTGGCCGCGATAGATCCAGAATGGCGGATCTGCTCTGTGGACTTCCCCCCAAAAACCGCCTGGCGATATCCAGAACGCGCAGCGAGTGTTCCTGCGATTTGTTGAGGATCGTGCCGCACTGGAGACAGCTCACGAACTTGCCGAAGTGGTCTGAATCGAGGTGCAAATCGCCGCGACAACGGGGGCAGGCTCCCAGCCACATCATGTCAGGCCTCCGTGTGCGTCCGAGCTCCACAGAAACGGACAGGAGCGCAAGCAACGGGGCGCGCCGCTCTGCATGGGGTGGGTGAAACCGCACCTGGGGAAACGACGGACAGAGGCTTCACCCACGCTGCGCGCTGGTTTGTTATCTCCTTTGGCATTGCGCGTCTATTAGCTCCTCGCAGATTCGCTCTCAGTCATTTCCCATCCCGCGCCACGTCGACCTAGTCGACGAAGACGCTCTCTTGCCAGCTATGCCCACCGGTTCCTCTTCTTCGGCGAAGTACTCACGCCATATCTTCCGTACGGCCTCGCCATAGGTGCTGCCCCTAGGTGTCCGCAGCGAGTCACAATCCGCATCGCACAGGGTATCCGCACAGCACCAGAGTTCCGCCACGATATTCTTGAGGACACGGGTCTCGGGCCGCCAATGGCGCGCCGGCGGCTCGAACCTGAAGCCTTGGTCGATCCACCGCATCAGCGCGGTCTGGGCAGCGGCGGTCGCTTGCACCGTCATGGCTCGTCTACTCTCTCATTCCCGTTCGAGGCACCCGCAGGACTCGTGACAGACTCGATGACCGCCTTTCGTGGTTCTTGGCGCTGGACTGCGTGCCTATGACAACCCTAGGGGCTGCTCATGCAGTGAGCGCAAAAACGCACAGGGGCGTCATGAAAGGGCCGTCAAAACGGGGAGGCAGTCACCAAGGTCAGGCCACTACAAGGGGTCACGATATCCCTGTGTCACACAGGGTGGACGTAAGGGCTCTGCGTCCTCCGCCCCACATGTGCAACCGGGGGCGCAGTACGTGCTCAGCAGAGGCCCGGCAGTTGCTCCCCGCTCATCATATCGACCGCAGGTTCGCGGGCGATCTTGGCCCGCATCGCCACCGCTATGGGCATTCAGGACTGGAATACAAGGTCAGCCACGAGGACCCAAGTCTTGCTCAAGGCCCGCAGGCCAAACGTGGCTGGGCATCTCTCAGGCTGACGTCAGTCAGTCGGCGCCTCGCTGTGAGCCCGCTCCCGCTGGATGAGTTCGCGCCGCAGGATCTCCCCCGTGGCTGTCTTGGGTATCTCCCAGACGAACTCCACCTCCCTGATCCGCTTGTGGGGTGCCACGCGATCCTCCACGAACTGTATGATGTCGCTCTTGGCGGCGCGCTGGCCGGGCCGGGCGACCACGAAGGCTTTGGGGATCTCCCCTGCGCTGGGGTCGCTCTTGGGAATGACGGCGGCGTCCATAACGCAGGGGTGCTGACGAAGGACAGCCTCCAGCTCGGCGGGGGCGACCTGATAGCCCTTATAGTTTATGGTGTCCTTCTTGCGGTCCAGCACATAGACGTAGTCGTCCTCGTCAAAGCGGCAGATATCACCGGTTCGCAGCCAGCCATCCGCGGTGAGGGCCTCGGCAGTGGCCTCAGGCTGGTTCCAGTAGCCCTGCATGACCTGGGGCCCCTGGATGAGCAGTTCACCGACCTCGCCGGTGGACAGCTCTCGATCTGTCTCCGTGCTCACCACCTTCTCCATAGTGTCGCTGACGGGCGGCCCTACGGAATCGAGCTTCGGTCGGCTCAGGGGATTCACGTTGGTGGTAGGGCTGGTCTCGGTGAGGCCGTAGCCCTGGATGACGGGGCAAGAGAACAGACGCTGGGCCGCTTCGGCGGTGCGCGGCAGCAAACGGGCAGCGCCGGAGATGACGAAGCGCAAGGAGGAAGTGTCGTACTTCTGGCCTTGCTCCGCCAGGTCGGTGAGGCTGCGCAGGGCGGGCGGCACGACAAACAAGTCGGTGACGCTGTACTTATGGATCAGGTTGAGAACCAGGTGGGGGTCGAAGTTGGGGATGATGACCTGAGCCGAGGCATTGGCCAGGCCCACGTTCATCACCGGAATGAGCCCGAAGACCTGGTAGAAGGGGAGGAAGTCCAGGCTGACCGCACCCGGCTGGGCCAGGCCGACGGCGAGGTTCTGAGTGACGTTGCTGCAGACGTTGTGGTGCGTGAGCATGACGCCCTTGGGCAGGCCAGTGGTGCCGCTGGAGTAGGGAAGAACGGCCAGATCCTTTTCCGGGTCGATGGCCACGGGTTCAGCGTAGCCATCTGCCCCTGCCGCCTTATCCCAGATATCGACGATAGAGAAGATGCTCCGAAGCGCCGGCAATTCGTCTCTCACCATGCCTACCAGGGGGCAATTTCCGGGCATGCAGAACAGGGCCACGGCGCCGCAATCGCTTAGCTGGTGCACTACCTCCCGCTCCCTGAATTTCGGGTTCATGGTGGTGACCACTCCGCCGGCCAGCAGGATGCTGTGCACCGCCACCACGTACTCCGGGCTGTTGTCCGCGAAGATGGCCA
>DAOUMF010000153.1:0-21102 GCA_034411955.1 Dehalococcoidia bacterium | reverse complement strand
AGTCCTTGGTGGCCTCCACGTCGAACCCGCAACCGTCGTCCTCGACGAGCAGTCGTAGCGCCCGTCCTCTGCGGCTCAGCCGCACCACCACCTGCGACGCGTTGGCGTGCTTGGCCACGTTGGAGAGCGCCTCCTGGACGATGCGGTAGAGCACGAGTTCCACTACCGCGGGAAGGCGCCCCAACCGACTGCCGGTGAACGTGGCTCTGACCGGCCACCGCTGCGAGAAGTCCTGCACGAGCGATTGCAGGGCCGCCTCCAGTCCCAAGTCGTCCAGCATCGGAGGCCGCAGATCGATGGCCATGCGGCGCACGCCCTCCAGAGTCGCTCCGGTGAGGTCCCTTAGCTCCGTCAGCCGTCGCCGCAGCCGCTCATCCTCCAGTGACCGCTCCAGCAGACGCAGTCGCACCAGCACTGATGTTAGGGCCTGCGCCGTGTCATCGTGCAGCTCGCGCGCTATCCGCTTGCGCTCCTCCTCCTGGGCCGTGAGCACCTGCGACGACATCTGCCTCAGCCGAACCTGGTACTCTCGCGCTTTCATCAGCGACTGGTCCAGTTCGTCCAGTACCTCGTGCACAAAGGACGCGTTCTGGCACCGGATGCACGCTTCCGGGGTCTGGAGCGCCACCAGGGAAGCAGTCTCCTCCGCTGTGGCAGCGGATTCCACTGGGGTGGAAACATCGACGCTGCCAGCACGGGTCATTACAGAGACGAAGGACGCGTTCAGCATCGCCGCCTCGTCGCGGTCCAGGCTGTAAAGGCGACCGTTCCCCGAGTTCGGCTGCAACTTCACCAGGCCGTACTCCCGAAGAACCGCTAGGTGTCGGTTGACGGTTCGCCGCGACAAGCCGAGTTCTTCAGAGATCCGGTTCACTGTGGAGGCACCGCCGCTCAACACATACAGTATCTCCAGGCGGTGCTTGCTACCTACCACCCGCAGAGCGGGCGCGAGGTCGGCACTTATCTTGGTGGTCGCTTCCAAGGCCAAGCTGAACTCCCTCTGGCAGACCGATTATAGCATGAGCCCCTCCGTCGGCGTCGGGCAAGACCCCACCCACCATCCTTAGTCTACCCGACAGACAGAGCGGATTCCTTGCCCCAAAGTAATGGTAGGCCCGAGGGAGGCAATATGAACGAAACCGTGCCTCAAACAGAGCAGCCACCCCGACAGCAACGGCGCCTGCGCGTCCTGGTGGCTGACAGGAACGCTCACTTCCGCGAAACGGTGCGGCGTGTCCTCGTCCGCCTCGGCCACTGCGCCGTCTGCGGCGAGGCCTCCACCATCGCCGAGGTCATCCACGGGGTCACCACCTCTTCCGTCGATCTGCTTCTCCTGGACATCGACATGGTCACCCAGGATAGGCTCGCTGAGCTGAAGCGCCTGGCCAGGCGGTTGCCACAGGTGAAGGTCGCCGTGCTCCTCTCGGACGACACACCCGAGTACCGCCAGGCGGTCCAGCGTCATGGGGACCACTTCTGCGTGGCCAAGGACAGCCTGGAGGATCAGCTCCCGTCCGTCCTCAAGAGCGTCCTCGCTGCGTAGACGGGGGGCCGCCCCCCGCCGCCTATACCCCACCGCACCACCAACCAAGACGCAAGCCTGCCCGGGGCGGTGGCCGTTGCAGTCGGCGGCACCGTGGGCTATAATCCCCGAACATATTCCCCGAACTCTTCCTTGGGCAATACGAGAGAGGGTTGGCTAGTGGTTGCAGCGTTGCGAAGCCCCTGGGCCTGGGCTGTACTGCTAGGGCTCGTGGTCGTGGTGATCCTGGCTGTCGTCGCCCTGTCGGGCGCCGACGAGGATGCCGAATTGAGTTCCCTCACTGATATCGAGCGCGGGCCTGAAATCCCGATAATCATTCCCAAGGATGAACCGATCCTCATCGGCGTATCAACAGCCCTAACTGGGCCTGTCGGTGAACGGGGGTCCGAGTACAGGGATGCAGTCATAGTGGGCGTGGAGCGCTGGAAGGAGGTCAACGGCAGCGAGATCGGGGGCCACGAGATCCAGGTGATCGCCGAGGACGACGGGTGCACAGAGACTGAGCAGACCGCCGTCGCTGCCCACCGGCTGCTGCAGCGCCGGGGCCTCGTGGGAGTCATCGGTCCCCAGTGCAGCTCCGGAGTGGCGGCTGTCAAACCGCTGTACCGGGACGCCGGAATCGTTGCCATATCCGGCTCCGCGACCACAACAAGCCTTACGAGGGATCAGCGAGAGGACGGCTTCTTCTTCCGCACCGCATACCGAAATGACCTCGAGGGCACTCTGATAGGCCTGTCCGCGGGACTGTTTGGCCAGGGCAAGACGGTCATGGTGGACAACGGTGAGCTCTACGGCAGAGACCTGGCCAAGAGCGCTCGGCAGGTGCTGACGGCAAACGGGGTTTCTGTGATCCGGGAGCGCGTTGAGCAGGGGGTGGTGGACTTCAGCGACGTAGTAGCGAGGATCATGGAGGCTGACCCCGCGTTCGTTGGCTTCGCAGGGTTCAACCCGGAGGCAGCACTTCTCTATCGTCAGTTGCGCGACGCCGGGTACGAAGGGATCTTTGGGGCGAGCGACGGTGCGGCATCGCAGGCGGGCTTCATCGATCCCGTGGGAGAAGCCGCGGATGGGGTTCTCTTCTCCGGATGCCGGGTCGCGCTCCCCGAGGACTTCCTAGCCGACTTCGTCGAGCTGCGCGGCTACGAGCCCACGGCGACCTTCCCTGCCCAGTACGCGGACGCCGCGACGATCCTGCTCGACGCGGTGAAAGAGGTGGCCGGGGAGGGCGACGACGGCTCGTTGACAATCCAACCCACGGCCCTGCGTGACGCGGTGCGGGCCACCAACATCACTGAGGGCATCTCCGGCGCCCTCGCCTTCGACTCGAAGGGGGACCGGGTGCCTAGTCCCGGCGACGAGCTGCCGGAGGTGCAGGAGGCCGCGCTTGCGGCGCAGCAGGAGGAGATATTCACAACTCTTGGGCTAATCCCCTGTCAGGTTCAGGGCGGGGAGCTAGTCGCGTTGGCGGGCCCTGGGGCGGGCGAGATCCGGCTTCCCTAGCACGCCGCGTATGGTCAGCGATGAGGTCGGGAATGCGACAGGAAGGGACGTAGGCAGATGACTCCACCGGATATCGGCGGAGGCCAGTCCTTCACCTCGCGCGTCGCCATGTGGAGCGCCCGGCACCGAAAGGCGGTGGCCATCGGCTGGGTGCTGATCGTCGTCGTGGCGCTGGGCGCCTGCTCCGCGATCGAGGCGAACACTGACGTCGATCAGGAAGCGCCCGGCGAGAGCGGCGAGGCTGGCCGGATCTACGACGAGAGGTTCGGCAACGAGGGGTCCGATCGGGTGACTGAGTTCGTCACCTTCTCGCATCCCTCGCTCACCGTGGACGATCGGGAGTACAGGGACACCGTCGAGGGACTGATGGCGGAGCTCCGGGTCCTGCGCGCGGAGGAGACCGACATTGTCAGCGGCACCACGGTCGTCTCCAGCACCAGGGTAGTCGCCGGCACGACGACCCACTACGACCTGCGCGCGCCCAGAGAGGCTTCGCCGTTCGTCGCCCGGAACGGGTCTGGCGGCGACGTGACGTTCGCCATAGTGGAACTCGAGGGTGAGGTCGATGAGGCGGTGGACAACATCGGTCCTGTCCTCGATGCAGTCGCCGAGGCGGAAGAGGAGTCCAACGGGTTTGAGATCTCTATTGGGGGCGAAGCCTCGCTCACGAGCCAAGTGGAGGATATCGTCGAAGAGGACTTCGCCAGCGCCAGTTTCCTCAACCTGCCGATAACCTTCGCCATCCTCATCCTCGCCTTCGGCGCCCTGCTGGCCGCATCGGTCCCCCTGGCGCTCGGCTTCGCGGCGATCGTCATTGCCAACGGCATCCTAGCTGTCATCAGCCAGTCTTATGCGTTGTCCATCGAGTACACCGAGATGGTGCTCCTCATGGGGCTCGCCACCGGAATCGACTACTCCCTGTTCGTTATCACGCGCTACCGCAGGGAGCGGGCGGCCGGACGCTCTAAGGAGGACGCGCTGAGGGTAGCCAGCGGAACCTCGGGCAAGGCCGTCGTCTTCGCCGGCACGACGGTGGTGCTGGCGCTCGGCGGCATGTTCCTGGTGGACAATCCCGTCTTCCGCAGCCTGGCCCTGGCGGCCATCGTGGTTGTGATGGTTGCGGTAATCATGTCGGTCACCCTCCTCCCTGCCATCATCGCCCTGCTCGGGGACAACGTAAGCCGGTTCAGGGTGCCCTTCCTGGGCGGCGGCACGGGCGAAGGGGGCGGCATCTGGGGCCGCATCGTCGACCGCGTGCTGGCGCGACCTATCATCCCAGCCGTCGTCGCCACTGCAGCCTTGATCGCGGTTGCAGTCCCGGGCTATGCGTACGGCTTCTCGCTTCCAGGCAGCATCCTCAACCTCGGCTTTAACGGGCCCAGGAGCTTCCCCGAAGACGCTGAGGGTACGAAGGCGCTCATAGCTTTGGAGGAGAACTTCACGCTGGGGCTCGTCCAGCCCGCCGTGGTGGTTGTGGACGCTGGAGAGAAGGAGAACGTCTTCGCGCAGGACATCCATGATTCGACGGTCGAGCTGCTGCGCCTGGCGGGAGAGGACGCGGTGTCGCTGGAGACGCCCGAGGCCCTCTACGGCCCGGTGGCGCAGGAGCCGGAGTTCAACGATGCCGGCGACACGGGACTGCTGTTCATCCCCGTCAACGGCGACTCCGGCGAGCAGCGCGCCATCGACGCAGTGAACAAGCTGCGTGACGACCTTATCCCGGCGGCCTTTGAGAACGGCTCCGCCGACGCCCTGGTCACTGGCGCCACGGCCGGCAACATAGACTTCAGGGACAGCATCACCTTCAGGACGCCCTTCGTCTTCGCCTTCGTGCTGGGGCTCGCCTTCATCCTCCTCCTGGTCATGTTCCGGTCCATCGTGATCCCCATCAAGGCGATCATCCTCAACCTCCTATCCGTGGGCGCCGCCTACGGCGTGTTGGTGCTGGTGTTCCAGAAGGGCTGGCTGCTGGAAGGGATCCTGGACTTCGAGGCCACGGGCATCATCGAGTCCTGGCTACCCTTGTTCCTCTTCGCCATCCTGTTCGGCCTCTCCATGGACTACCACATGTTCGTCCTGGGCCGGATCAAGGAGCAGTATGAGAAGGGAGCGAGCAATGAGGAGGCCGTGTCTATCGGGATCAAGGCCACCGCTGCCACGATCACCAGCGCGGCGGCCATCATGGTCGCGGTGTTCTCCGTCTTCGCCTTCATGCGGCTCCTAGGCATGAAGCAGTTCGGGGTTGGCCTGGGCGTCGCTATCCTCGTAGACGCCACGGTTATCCGATCCATCCTCCTGCCGGCCAGCATGAAGCTCCTGGGAGACCTGAACTGGTATCTACCCTCCTGGCTGGAGTGGATCCCTAAGGTTAAGATGGCGGAATGATTGCACCCGGCGGCACGTCGGTTGGAGGCGGCTGGCAGGAGGCCGCAGAAGCCACGGCTGAGCACGTCCAGGCTGCCGCTGCAGCGATGGCTGGTAGAGCTGCTCGAGGCCTCTGAAAATCCGATAGGATGCGCAAATCGCTTCGCGTGAGCGGTATCATCATCGCCGGCGGCGCTAGTCGGCGTCTGGGGACGAACAAGGCGCTGGAGCACATCGGCGGCAAGGCCCTTATCGAGCGGGTCATTGACAGCCTCGTGCCTCTGACAAGCGAGGTGCTGGTAGTGGTGGCCCGGCGCAAGCAGGCTGCTGCCTTGCACCTACCGTCCCGGTTGCGGGTGGTGACCGACCGCTACCCCGGTCGGGGATCGCTTGGGGGCATCTTCACGGGGCTTGAGGCTTCTGCCGAGCCCTGCAGCCTGGTTGTGGCCTGTGACATGCCCTTCTTGAACCGCGACCTCCTGCGCCACCTGATCGGGCAGAGCGCCAACGTCGACGCCGTGGTCCCGCGTCTGAAAGGTCAGCCCGAACCCCTTCACGCGCTCTACTCCAAGCTCTGTCTCGTCCCGATGCAGCGGAGGCTGGAAGCCGGTGACCTCAAGATCGCCTCCCTGTTCGAGACGATGAGAGTGCGCTATGTGGACGAGAGGACGATCGACCGCATCGACCCGCGCCACCTCAGCTTCTTCAACGTCAATACCCGAGCCGACTTGGAGAAGGCCCAGAGGCTGGCGCCGGAGGTTGCCCGCTCCATCCAGCGCGACCCTTGATTCGGGCGCTGGTGGCGGTATAATCTCCCGAATAGAGCCTCGCATCTGAGCGATTGGCTCCTAGCACGAGGGGAAGGAGGTGAGAGCGATGATCTGGCTGCGGCGTCCCGGCTTCACCTGAGCCTGACGGATGCGCCCCATGGGCATGACGCAGGTTCTGCGCCAGTCATCTGCTCAAGAGGCCTCCGCATCCGCTCTCCCCGGCCGGCATTCGCCCTCCTAGAGACGATCCCATTCGGGCTCACAGCGCACCAGGATAGCGGCAGTCCCGGCTCTCGGTAGGGCCGAGGCACCGCGTCTGTGTGTCCCCGCGAGGCCGTGAGGCGACCGGCTGCTGTGTGCAGCCTCCATCCATCTGGGGCCATCGTCAGCTCGAATCAGAACAAGTTACGCCATTCACGAGTTTCTATCTGTGGAGGAAGGTTTGATGGTTGACTACCGCTCGATGTGGACCGAACTGGACCTCGACCTGGAAAAGCACGGCACCCTGTTGGAGGTGTTGCCGAGCATGTATGAGAGCATCTTTCTCAGCCAGGAGAATCGACCCGAGGCCATGGACTACTTCGACTTTGTCGTTGGGGAAATCCATGGCCTGAGAGTGAGAGAGCTCATGGACCACAAGGCCAGCGGAGGCAAGGTAGTCGGGCTCTACTGCGTCTTCGTACCTGAGGACCTGATCCTGGCTGCCGGTGCCATCCCTGTGGGGCTCTGCGCAGGCACACAGTTCTCCGTTCCCGATGCCGAGGAGGTGCTGCCGCGCAACACCTGCGCCCTCATCAAGTCCTCCTTCGGCTTCAAGGTCGGTCGCACCTGTCCCTACGTGCAGGCGAGCGACTTCGTCATAGGGGAGACCACGTGCGACGGCAAGAAGAAGATGTATGAGGTTCTCGCCGAGTATCACCCCACCCACGTCATGGAAGTGCCCCAGAAGAAGACTCCCCTCGGGCGCCAACTGTTCCTCGAGGAGATCCGGGGCCTAAAGGCGAAGCTGGAGGCGGAGACCGGAGTGGCCATCACTGCCGAGAAGCTGGCACAGGCCACCGCCGCTATTGAGGCTAAGCGCAGCGCCTTGCGGCGCCTGCACGGCATCCGCAGAGCGCGACCGGCCCCCGTCAGCGGCCTGGACGCCCTGTTGGTGACTCAGATCTCCTTCTACGATGACCCCCTTCGGTTTACGGAGAAGGTGAACGCCCTGTGCGAGGAGTTGGATGGCAGGATCGCCAGGGGCGAGGGCGTCGCCGCGGAAAATGCTCCCCGCATTCTGGTTAGCGGAAGCCCGATGGCCATCCCCAACTGGAAGCTCCATCGCATCCTCGAGGAAAGCGGGGCAGTCGTCGTTGGCGAGGAGTCCTGCACCGGCACCCGATACTTCAACTATATCGTCGCGGAGAACGACGGCAGCGTGGCGGGTCAGCTCGAAGCCATTGCCGACCGCCAGCTTGAGACCCACTGCGCCTGCTTCACCCCTAACGACGAGCGGATAGAGGACATCCTCACTCTCGCAAGGGGTTGGGCGGTGGACGGAGTCGTGCACTACAACCTCCAGTTCTGCCACACCTTCGCCAACGAGGCGGTCAAGGTGGAGAGGGCCCTGGCGGAGGAGGACATCCCCCTCCTGCGTGTCGAAACCGACTACAGCGACGAGGACACGGGCCAGCTCAAGACCAGAGTGGACGCCTTTCTTGAGATGATCCGGCGATGACCTACGCTGGCCTCGATATCGGTTCCCGCACGATCGTGCTCGCGGAGTTCGACGAGAGCTTGAGGGACTTCGCCGTGCTCGATACCGGGCCTGACCCCCTACACCGCTGCCAGCGACTCCTGGCTGGCAAGACCTACCGGCGCCTAGTGGCCACTGGCTACGGCCGTCATCTGGCGGCAGCTACCCTCGCCGACGAGGTCGTGTCGGAGATCAGGGCCTACGCGGTAGGAGCCCGATACCTCTATCCCGACTGCCGCACGGTCATCGACGTGGGCGGCCAGGACTGCAAGGTCACCCTCCTCTCCGATCGTGGTGAAGTGCGAAAGTTCGAGATGAACGACCGCTGCGCCGCTGGCACTGGCAGGTTTCTTGAGGTGATGGCCAGGGCTCTGGAGTTGGAGGTCAGCCAGATCGGCGAGCATGCTCTGAGCGCAACCGGAGCAGTACGCATCAACAGCCTGTGCACCGTTTTCGCCGAATCGGAAGTCGTCTCCCTCATCGCTCGCGGCGAGGAAAGCCGGGCGATAGCCCTGGGGGTGCACGAGGCCATCGTCACCCGCATAGCCGTCATGGTACGCCGGATCGGTCCGAGGGAGCGTGTGATGTTCGCGGGTGGCGGAGCACTCAACGCCTGCCTCAGGCGATTACTCAGCGAGAGACTGGGTGTCGACCTGACCGTGCCAGAGCAGCCGCAAATCGTCGGTGCCCTCGGCGCCGCGCTGGTGGCGAGAGGCTAAGGAGGGCCCGAGGATGTCGACTTGGCCACGCTACCGCTGCAGCAAACGGAAGGGGAGCCCGAAGGCTCCCCGAACAAACGTCATGGTAAAGAAGGAGGGGCCTCCACCTCACCTCTAACGTCCGCTTGGCGCCAGTGTGGGGCGCGTCAGTCCGCTTCCTACCACACCACCTCGAACAGCCGCTGGCGGCCCTTGATGCCCTTGAGCTGCTTGCGGCCGGCGTCCTGGAACTCCACGCCCGCTAGAGAGCCGATCACAGTGCGCGTCACCTCCGACACCAGGATCTGCCCTCCCTTGGCCTGAGCCGCGATGCGGGCGGCCAGGATCACGTTCTTGCCGTAGAAGTCGTCCGCCTCCTTGATCGCCTCCCCCGTGTGCAGGCCGATGCGGACCCGGATGGGCTCCTCGGTGGTCTCGTTGCGATCCGCGAAGGCGCGTTGGATATCCACGGCGCACTCCAGGGCCTTGCGGGCGCTTTGCGAGGCGACCATGAACCCGTCTCCCTGAGACTTCACCTCGAAGCCGCTGTGGGCTTCGATCCGCCTGCGCACAACCGTGTTGTGGGCCCGCAGGAGTTCCAGCCATCGCTCGTCGCCAAGGCGTTCTGTCATTTCGGTGGAGCCCTCGATGTCGGTGAAGAGGATGGTGACGGTGCCGTCGGGGGCGGCGTGCTGGCGCAGATCGGGCTTGTCGACGTAGACGGCCGCGGCGACGGCGTCGATGGAGGACAGGGAAACGCTAGGGTCGATGCCCTGGGCCTGGAGCTTGAGGGCCAGCGCCTTCTCGACTAGGGCCTTCATGCCCAGCTCCTGGGCCGTGTCCAGGGTCTGGCCCAGCAGATCCAGCGCCTTCTCGCGGTCGCCGGGCTCATCGCGACGGAGGAGCATGTCAGCATACTGGTGTTGGGTGCGGGCCACCCAGGGCCTCGCGCCCATCTTCTCGTGCATCTGGAGAGCATCCTGGAAATGTCGCTCAGCGTCCTCCCACCGGCTCATCGTCGCGGCAAGAAGACCAAGGTAGCGCGAGGCCGACCCGCTACAGATGACCGGTGCGCCGACATAGACATTGATTCCCGCGTGCGGGAGCAGGAGGTCGTACAGCCTGCCAGCGTGGAGGGAGTCACCCACCGAGGCACAGACTCCAGAAAGAAGAGCGATGCCGATGAGCCAGTTCGCGTCTTGGGGGATGTCCTTGAAATCGTTCGCGGCCAGGTTCTCGAGCTCGATACGCGCTTCCGTGTCGCGACCCAACTCCCCATATATGAAGGCTAAGGCACAGCGCCACGCGGGAACCGCTGGATACTGCCCCACGAAGTCCTTGGTGGTTGCCACCAGCTCCTCAAGACGGCCCTGGCCCCAGCGGATGTCGAAGAGTTGCACCCCGAACCACTGGAGCGCGTTTTGCCCCTGCACCCCCCGCCCCATAGCTAGAGCCTGCCGGGCCAGCCTCTCACCTTCCTCAAACCGGCCTTCTAGGAGGGCGCGCATGGCCCGGAACAGAGCTGCGAGCCATACGTAAAGCGGCTGTCGCAACCCATGAGCCAGCCGATCGTAGGTTTCAATCTCGGCGTCCACTGCCTCGATCTCACCCAATCTCAACCAGCTGAGGATGCGCATACCGTGCGCGTAGATAGAGACCACCGCGTCGCCGACCTCGTCAGCCAGGCGCAACATCTCATCAGCGATTGAAAGAGCTTCATCAATAGTATCGGGGGCCACAAGGTAGAGCGCCCTGGCCTGCAATGCGTGGATCAGCGCCATAGGGTCGCCAACCCGACGGGCCACCTCAACAGCCTCCTGACTGAGTGACACTCTCTGCTGCTCGGCGTCCGTGAAGTACATCTCGGTGGCCCAGCGAGCCAAGAGCCTGGCGCGAAGCGCGTTATCTCCTTCTCCCAACGCCTGCAGCGCCTCCTCGCATAGGCCGACTAGGAACTCGTCAACGCGTCCCATCTCGACGATCAAGAATCCGGACCCATAGCCCAGGGTGGCCTGGGCCAGCTGCTCAGGCGCCCCGATCTTCCTCGCGATGTCGGTCGCCCGCTGGAATATCTCCCTACCCGCAGTCGTATCGCCCGCGCTCATCCGGGCCTCCCCCAAGGCCAACAGCAGCTCACAGTGCTGGGCCTCGTCCGGCTTGTCCTTGACCTCCAGAGCCTGCAGAGCCGTCCCATAGTGGGTAGCCGCCTCCTCGTAGGCCAGCAGGCTCGTGGCCCGTTCACCGGCCCGCCTGGCGTAGTCGATGGCCTTGTCCACATCCCCGGCCTGGGCGCCCTCCGAGAAGTGATATGCCAGCTCCGGTAGGTGCGGCTCCAGGTTGTCGCTGTGCAGGGCCTCCAGCACTTCCCCGATCTGGCGGTGCAGCCGCACGCGGCGGGTCGTCGTCAGCTCCTCGTACAGCGTCTCGCGCATCAGGGCGTGGGAGAAGCTGTACTGGCCCACGACGCGGGGCACTTCGTTCAGAACGCGTGCAGCGACCGCCTCCTCCAGCGCCTCCAGCAGCCGGTCTCCCTTCAGCCGCTCATCCTGAGCCTGTCGAAGGATCACCCGCTCCAGGGCGTCCAGGCCGAACTCCCGGCCGATGACCGAGGCGACTGTGAGGACGCGGTTGCACTCCTCGGACAGGTGGTCGAGGCGCCGGCCGACCACCTCCCGCACACCCTGGGGGATGGTCACGCTCCAGGACTTCACCTCCTCCGGCCGCTCCAGGCGGCCATCGGCGACCAGCAGGCGGACGACCTCGTTGACGAAGAAGGGGTTCCCCTCCGTCTCCCTGTAGACCGCGTCCACCAGGGCCCCGGGCGGGCTGACACCGGCGGTGATCTCGATGAAGCGAGCTACGTCCCGCTCCGTGAGGCCGCGCAGGAGGATGCGCTGGCTGAGCTGCTGTCGGGCCAGTTCGCCCAGCGTCTGCGACAGCGGGTGCTGGCGTCGCAACTCCACGTCCCGGTAGTTGCCCAGCACCATCAGGCGGGCGCCCCGCAGCTCCCGCGCCAGGAACTGCAGCAGCAAGAGCGACGGCTTGTCGGCCCAGTGCAGGTCGTCAAGGACGAGGACGATCGGCTGACGGTTGCTCGCGTTCTTGAGGAAGGTGGTGATGGAGTCGAACAGTCGGAAGCGGGCCTGCTCCGGCTCCAGTGTTGGTGGCGTGGGGAGCCCCGGGAGTCGCTCCTTCACCTCTGATACCACCTGAGCGATGTCGGCGGCCCCCGGCCCCATCTCCGACATCAGCGCCTGCGGCTCGCAGTCGTGGACATAGGAGCGAATGACCTGCACCCAGGGCCAGTAGGCGGGAGCACCCTCGCCCTCGTAGCAGCGGCCCCACAGCACCTGGGTGTTGCGCAGGCTGGCGTAGGTGGCCAGCTCCTCCGCCGTGCGGGTCTTGCCTATGCCGGGCTCGCCCACGAGCATGAGCAGCCGCCCGCGGCCGGAGAGGGCGTCCTCCAGGCTGGCCCGCAGTTCGTCCATCTCCTTCTCGCGGCCCACGAACACGCCGCCGGCCAGCCGGTCGAGGGGGTTGGCCTCCTCCTGCACCACCCGCTCGGCGACGGTGGTGGCGGTCTTCTCGATGGCGCTGAGTGCCTGCCGGACGGCGGCTGCGCTCTCAGGGCGCTCCTCCGGGTCCTTGGCCAGGCAGCGCAGGATGAGCGACTCCAGGGCCCGTGGCACCTCCGGGTTGTGCCAGGTGGGGGCCACCGGCGCCGTGTTGATGTGCTGGGAGATGATGGCCACGGCGTCGTCGCCCAGGAAGGGCGGGCGACCTGCCACCATCTCGTAGAAGACGCA
Source organism: Dehalococcoidia bacterium (assembly GCA_034411955.1). Classification (GTDB taxonomy): domain Bacteria; phylum Chloroflexota; class Dehalococcoidia; order SM23-28-2; family RBG-16-64-32; genus DAOUMF01. Next base: position 8,683 of record DAOUMF010000153.1, on the reverse strand, counting down.
GCCCCAGGAGTAGAGGTCGCTGCGGGCGTCGGCCTCCCGTCCCAACGCCTGCTCGGGAGGCATGTAGGCCACGGTGCCCACCATCATCCCTTCCATGGTGAGGCGGGAGCGCTCCAGCGCCATGGCCAGGCCGAAGTCACCGAGCTTGGCGGTGCCGTCCTCGCTAAGCCAGATGTTGCCCGGCTTCACGTCGCGGTGGACGATGCCCCGCTCGTGGGCATGCTCCAACGCTTGACGAACCTCGACGGCGATGCGGAGGGCCTGATCCAGGGGTAGACGGCGGTTCTCGGCCTGCTGCAGTAGCCCCTCCAGGTCTCCACCTGCCATGTACTGGCTGACGATGTAGGGCTGGCCCTCCTCCTCACCGATGTCGTGGACGGTGACGACGTGAGGGTGGTCGCCCAGACGGCCCATGGCCTGGGCCTCGCGGCGGACGCGGGCGAGGCCGCCTTCGTCCAGCCCCTCGGTCTTGATGGCGGCGATGGCAACATCCCGGTCGAGGCGGGTGTCGTGGGCCAGGTAGACCCGCTTGCGGCCTCCCTCGCCCAGGAATCGCTTCACCTGGTAGCGGCCGGAGGCGAAGGAGGTGGGGAGCGCGGGGGAGGGTGCTGGTGTTGGAGTGCGGGTTGGGGGTGTGGCCTGGGCCAAGGAACTACCACATTCCCCGCAGAACCGTTCGCCTGGCGGAGCGCTGGCTCCACATGACGGGCACCGGAGTGTAAGCTCTGCGCCGCAGTTGACACAAAACTTCAGGTCGGGGCGATTGTCGTGGCTACACGATGGGCAGTGCACCGTTCCCCCTCCGCCATTCTCCGTGGTCTTGGAGCACCACAATGGTGCGTGAATTTGGGAGCAATGTCAACGTGAGGGGCAAGGTGGACGGCCACCACCGGATTCAACCGGCAGCCACGCTATCGCTGCGTCAAGCGAAGAGGGAGCCCGAAGGCTCCCCGGCATGTGCAAGCTGGTGGAGACGGAGGGGTCTCAACCCCCGCTCCAGCATATAGCTAGCTCTGAAGTGGGGCGCGTTCCTCGTGGCAAGAGCTGTGAGGTGGGGGCATCCGTTCGGTACTGCCATGGGCATGTGTGCGGAGGTGGCGGTGATCCTGAAGCGGATCGGGGCTTGCGTCAGTGCCGTTCCCGCCACCTCACCTCGTACAACCGCACAGGGTCATTCAACCCCAGCAGGCGCTACGTCGGTCTGGTGGGCAGCCTCAGCATGATTCCCGTGATCTTGCGGAAGAGCGAAATGAGACTATTGCTAGGGCGCCTCGCTTGCCAGGGGCTGCGGCCTGAGCGTGGTGCCAGCACGCCAGCGTCCGCAAGCTGGAATTCACCTACCCACGTCAACTCCACGACACAGCGAAGCGCCTCGTAGTAGCGGACCGCTTCGGGATCCAGGGAACGTTGACGCCGGTAGGCGTCGTAGTATCGGCGGGCAAGTAGCGGCCTGGCGACTTTGGCGATCTGTTCGACAACCCGTGGAAAGTCCATGGGCGCTAGGTCCAGAAGGAGCTTCGTGTTGCCCACGTCGAATTCTGGGGCGGCGACCGTCACCATCGCCCAGTCGATGACACCGCTCACGGTTCGCCCCTCCATCAGGACGTTCAACGGATGAAAGTCACCGTGGCAGATTACCCGCTGGTCCGGCTCGGGAGGACGACATTCCGAGACCCATTGCAGTCCAGGTTTCAGCCCGTGGAGAGGGGCATCTTCGATGCGGCGCCGAATCTGTTCCAGTTGGCCGTCCACGGTCGCCGTACGCCGGCTAACGCCTGCAGGAGCTACGCCGCCTCGAGAAAGACCCTCCGCATCAAGCGCTAGGAGCAGAGGCTCGGGGTCCAGCGCGTGCAGCTTCATCTGAGTCTCAACAAGGATCTTTGGCACCTCGGCGAGGATGTAGGGCAGCAGCAACAAGAGGCGAGAGGGATTGAACACGTCCTCCAGCATCATCTTGCCAGGCAACCGTTCCATGATGATGAAGGGTCCGCCAACGGCCTCCCTGTCCGTGCTGGTCAACAGGACGCGGGGCGCCGGGTAGCCGAGCTGCACCACGGCCGTCTGCACGACCCCTTCCCAACGTGCCCGAACCGGATCGTCGTGCTGCCGGAACGCGCGGAGGATCAGGGGGTTGGACCACTCCTCGGCCGCACCCGTGAGCCGGAAGCCGTAGATCATCGTGTCGAAGCCGCCGGTCACGCGAGTGGGCGGTTCCGCGTACGCCAGACTGGGTTGTCGAAGTACGCCTCGAAGGTGGGCCAGCAGGCCACTGGCAACTTCGGCCCCGGTAGGCTCGTCGGTCACAGGGGTGGCGCTAGCCTTCCCGCCACGTCACCTCGAACAACCGCACCGGCTCGTCGAACCCCTTCAGGTCTACCTCGCCTCGGTCACTGAACAAGAACTGCTTCCCCTTCGCCAGCTCCCTGACGACGTTGCTCACTAGTATCTCCCCACCCTTGGCCGCAGCAGCGATCCGGGCTGCCTCTATCACCGCCGTCCCGAACAGGTCCTCGTCCTCGGCTATCGGCTCTCCCGCGCTCAGGCCAACCCGCACCAGTATCGGCTCCTGCGCCAACTCGTTGTGGGCGGCGAAGGCCCTCTGCATCGCTATCGAGCACTCCAGCGCCCTGGTGGCTGACGAGAACGAGGCCATGAACCCGTCCCCCGTCGTCTTCAGCTCCGAGCCGCCGTGGGCCTTCAGCGCCTCCCGGACCATGCGCTCGTGCTCTCGCAGCGCCTCCCGCGCCTTGGCGTCACCGAGGCGCTGGGTAAGGGCCGTAGACCCTTCGACATCAGTGAAGAGGATGGTGTGGAAAGCACCCGCCTCTGGTGCCTCGGCCGTTGCTGCGGCCTCCTCGCCTTCGCCGAGGAACTCGTCGATGGCGCCGGCCACCGCCTCCGTGTCGCCCTGCCACGGCGGCAGCGTAGCCCCCTCCAGAACCGCTAGTCGGGCATCTCGTATCTGCGAGGCAAGGCCTCTGGCGAGGCTCACATCAGGAAAAGGCACCTGCCGGCGGTGCATCACCAGAGTTGGCGTCCTCACCTGCGACAGGAGGTCCGTAACGTCAAACTCACTCGTGGCGTTCAACGCCATCCGATACAGCTCCTGTGTGTGGCATTCGCGGAGAAACGCACTGTAGTGGCGCGCCTCCTCGCCTGCAGACCAGCCATACACGACGTGCGCTATCGTCTCTGTGTACAGCTCCCAGTCCTGCTCTATGAGACTGCGCGTTGCCTGAATGTGTGGCGATGACTTCAAGAACTCGGAGGCGCGTACATAGGAGCACCACAGTACGAGGTGCGATACGCGTTTCGGGTGGCGGGCTGCGTAGGCAATGGCCACCGGTCCAGCGTGAAGACCTCCCAGCAGTGCAACGCTGTCCACGGCCAGCCGGTCTGCCACAGCCTCCAAGTCGCGCAATTGCGCTTCCAGCGAGTAATCGGTCACATCGCGGTCCGACAGCCCAGACCCCCTGCTGTCGTACCGGACGAGCCTCCTCTTCTCCGCCAAACGCTCATACCAGTTGCGGTGCTCAGGGAACTGCCACTCCAGCTGAATGTGGCTCTCTGGCAGTGGCGGCATCGCCACAAGAGGTATCCCCTCCCCCAACGTCCAGAAGGCTATGCTCACGCCGTCCTTGGTCTGGGCGTACTGGATACGCGGCTCCACGGCTACCACACCACCTCGTACAGGCGCTGGCGTCCCTTGATGCCCTTGAGCTGCCTGCGGCCGGCGTCGCGGAACTCCACCCCGGCCAGCGAGCCGACCACGGTGCGCACAACCTCCGACACCAGGATCTGCCCGCCCTTGGCCTTGTCGGCGATGCGGGCGGCCATGGTGACGGCGGTGCCGAAGTAGTCCCCCTCCTCCTCGATGGACTCGCCGGTGTTGAGGCCGATGCGTACGCTGATTGGCTGCTTGAGGTGCTTCCGGTTGTAGGCGGCGAAGGCCCTCTGGATGTCCACGGCGGAGGAGAGGGCCCTGGTAGCCGAAGCGAAGGCGACCATGAAGCCGTCGCCGACGGCCTTGACCTCGTGGCCGCCGTGGCGGACGAGCTGCTCTCTAAGGATGCGGTTGTGCTCGGTGAGGAGGGCGTGGTACGGCTTGTCGCCCAGGCGCTGGGCCAGAGCCGTGGAGCCCTCGATGTCGGTGAAGAAGATGGTGACGGTGCCCTGCTCGTCGGAGTGGCGGGTCAGGCTGGCGGCGTCGGCCAGAGCCTCCGGCAGGATCTGCTCGATGGTGGAGCGCATGGTCTTCCGTGCCGTGCGTGTGCCTGAGGTCAGGGCAGGGGCCATCTTCTCCTGGGCCTGCATCTTGACGGCGAGGACCTTCTCGACCCTCTGGGGCAGGCCCATGTCCTGATTGAGCTGGGAGGGCTTCGTTGAGCATGGCGGTGGCGGCCTCGGTGTCACCGGGGGCGTTCCTGGCCAGGTGCATCCTGGCGTAGGCGTGGAGGGTGGCTGCCAGCTCCAGGCGGTAGCCCAGCCGCCGGGCCAGGGTGAGGGCCTTCTCGAAGTAAGGGGTGGCGTCGTCCCAGCGCCCGCTGAGGGCGTCCAACATGGCGATGACGCGAGGAACCAGACAGGGCTCAAAGAACTCTATGCCTCGTCCGTGCAGCTCGCGCAGGCGCTGGTAGCAGGCGTCCAGGCCCTCTGTCTCGCCGAGCTCGGCAAGGGCCTCCCCACAGGCGAGCAGGTAATATGCCCCTCCTCCGCTGAGCGGCTCCTCGAATGGCCATCGGGGGCGGTCAGCGAGGAGCTTCCGCGCTGAGGCCGTATCCCCTTTCTCAAGGGAGAGGCGGAGCCGCCAGGGCCAGGAGCCTGCTAGCTGCGCACCTCTCTCCGCTGCCTCATAGGCGGCCTGCAGCGCAGCCAGTCGGGCCTCGGCCTCGTCATAGCGACCCGTCAGCATCATGAGGACCGCGGAGTACTGCAAGATATCCGGCATAAGCCCGAAGATCCGCATCTCGGAGACCTGGGTGAGTACCTCCTCAGCGATACGCTGCGATTCCACCAGGTCTCCGGCCAGAAGACGTCCCCATCCGGTGAAGAGGGTGGCCAAGTAGGCGAACTGGAACGCCAGGCGCTCCTCGGCCACCCGGCGCAGCTCCACCCACTCAGGGCCACCGGCCGACACTTGTCCCTGCCAGCTCGCTGACATCAGGCTCGGGATTCTCGAGTAGCAGGCCAGAACCACTTCGCCCGCCGATTCCAGCGCGGCAGCGGAGCGGTCTCCTGCCGCCCGGGCCTTCTGGGGGAAGCATGCAATCCAGTAGAGCCAAGCGATGGCATTGAACAGAGTGCCGAGTGCTCGGGGCTCGGTGATGTGCTCAGCGAGGGACTCCGCCTCGGCCACCTCCTCGAACACCGTCTCGAAGCGGTGGAGGAACAGCGAAATCCCGGCGTGCCATGCGATCAGGACGGCCCGTTCCGGTTGTTGTGCCGGGCCGACCAGCTCCAGCCCCTTTTCGGTGAAGCGCAGCCCGCGCTTCAGCTGCCCCTGCCAGCCAAGGTATCCAGCCAGCCAGCTGTAAGCGTTCGCTGCCCCGGCCACATCGGCTGCCGCCTCGAACCCCCGGGCCGCCTGTTCGCAGCTCTGGATTTGTCCCTCAAAGTCGCCTGCCCGGCCTTGGGCGTCTGCCAGGTCCCACAGGAGGCCTGCCTTCTCACCGTGGGACACGCCAACGGCATCCGTCAGCTCAAGGGCGGAGCGATAGAGGGACACCGCCTCGGCAGGCGCGTAGGCGGCCACCGCCTGCTGGGCAGCCTTCAGCGTCCAGCGGTAGGCCGTCTCGGCGGGGGCGCCCTCACCCGCTTCTCGGTAGTGGTAGGCCAGCTCGGCGGCGTACTCCTCCAGGCGGTCGGGATAGGCCTCCTCCAGGGCGCGGGCGGCCCGCAGGTGCAACCGCTCCCGCCGGGGGGCGCTCAAGCGGCCGTACAGGTTCTCCCGCAGAAGGGTGCTGGTGAACTGGTAGTAGGTGCGTCTCTCCTGGCGCTGCTCCCTCACCGCCTGGGCCGCCAACGCCTCCTCCACCGCCCGCAGGACGACCTCTTCGTCCAGCTCAGCAACCCGCTGTGCCAGGGAAAGGCTGAAGCGGCGGCCGAGGACGGCGCCCACCTGGAGCAGGCGACGGCACTCCTCCGACAGGCCGGCCAGCCTGCGCTCCATCACCTCCCGCACGCTCTCCGGCAGGCCGATGTCGGAGATCGTGGTGGCCTTGCTGGTCCAGCGCCCCTCCTCCTGGTAGAGGACCTCCGTCTCGATGAGGTGCTTGAGCGTCTCCTGGACGAAGAAGGGGTTGCCCTCCGTCTCCTGGTGGAGGGCCAGCACCAGGGGCTGGGGAACATCGTGCTCGGCCAGGACGGTGATGAGCTCCCTGACTTCGGACTCCCGCAACCCTTTGAGTGGCAGCTCCCAGAAGCCGGACTCCCTTCGCATGTGCGGCAGGGCGTCCCTCAGGGGATGGCCCGGCTCCATCTCGGCCTCCCGGCAGGAGACGGCCACGAGCAGCCTGCTCCCGGCCAGCCGTCTGGCCAGGTGCTGGAGCAGGGAGCATGTGCCCTTGTCCGCCCACTGGAGGTCCTCCAGCACCAGCACCAGGGGAGCCGCCGTAGAGGCGTTCTTGAGGAACTCGGTGACCTCCTGGAAGAGTCGGTAGGCCTCTGCCTCCTGCGCCACGGGAGGGGGCTCGGGGAGGTCGGGAAGCTTCGCCTTCAGCTCCGGCGCCAGGGGGGCGAGCACAGCGCTTGCCTCGGTCACCGCCCGGCGCAGCACCTCCACCGAGGTACGGGAGACGTAGTCCCTCAACGCCTCGGCGAAGGGGCCGTAGGGTAGCTTCGCTTCCCCCTCGTAGGCGGCACCCCAAAGCACCTGGGCGCCGCGCAGCCTGGCGTGGGTGGCGAACTCCTGGAGGAGCCGGGTCTTGCCGATGCCGGCCTCGCCCACCACCATCGCCACCGACCCCAGGCCGGAGAGGGCGTCGGCCAGCCTCCCCTGGAGCTGCTCCATCTCCCTCTCCCGTCCCACGAAGCTGCCCCAGGCCACCCGGCCGATGGAAGGGGCTGCGACAGGCTCGGCGGCAGCCACCACTTCGCCTTGCTCGACCTGCTCAGAGAGGGATTGCAGCGCGGCCAGAACCTCGTTGGCCGAGGAGGGCCTGTCCTGGGGGTCCTTAGCCAGGAGCTTCATGATGAGGTCATTGAGGCCAGGGGGCAGCGATGGGTTGTGGAAGGAGGGCGCTACCGGCGGCGTGTTCAGGTGCTGCGAGATGACCGCCACAGGGTCATGGCCGGAGAATGGGGGTCGGCCGGTGAGCATCTCGTAGAGGGAGCCGCCCAGGCCGTAGAGGTCGGAGCGGGGATCGACCTTGCCCCCCAGGGCCTGCTCCGGCGGCATGTAGGCCACGGTGCCCACCATCATGCCCGCCTGGGTCATGCGCGAGAGGTCCAGGGCCACCGCCAGGCCGAAGTCGCCCAGCCTGGCGTGGCCATCGGCGGTGAGCCAGATGTTGCCCGGCTTGACGTCGCGGTGGACGACGCCCCGGTCGTGGGCGTGCTGGAGGGCCTGGCAGACCTCGGAGGCTATCTGGAGGCTCTGGTCGATGGGGAGCCGCTGGCCAGGGGCCTGCTCGACGATGTCCTGAACCGCGCCGCCCTCCATGAACTCCTGGATGATGTACGGCTGGTGGCTCTCCTCGCCGATGTCGTGGACGGTGACGATATTGGGATGGGAGCCGAGGCGGCCCATCGCCTGAGCCTCGCGACGGACACGGGCCAGGCCGGCGGCGTCCAGGCCCTCGGTCTTGATCAGGGAGAAGGCGACGTCCCGGTCCAGGCGGGTGTCGTGGGCCAGGAAGACCCGCTTGCGGCCGCCCTCGCCCAGGAAGCGCTTCACCTGGTAGCGGCCGCCAGCGAAGGAGGCGGGGAGCGCGGGGGACGGAGCCGGAGTCGGGGTGCGGGTTGGCGGTGCGACCTCAGTCAGGCGGTGGCCGCACTTGTTGCAGAACTTGCTGCCTAGGGGATGAGCCGACCCACAATTCGGACAGGCTATCTCAGTCTGGAGCGCCGCGCCGCACTCCCTACAGAACTGCGATCCCTCGGGATTCTGGTGGCTACACGATGGGCAGTGCACCGTTCCCCCCAGTCTCGGTATCTCGGGGCAACCCAATGGTGCGTGAATTTGGAAGCAATGTCAACGTGAAAGGCTAGGTGGGTGGTTCCCAGCAGGTTCGACCGGTACTCATGCCGCCGCTGCAGCAAGCGAAAGGGGAGCCCTAAGGCTCCCCGAACATATGTACTGATGGAGACGGAGGGGTCTCAACGCCCGTTCCAGCACATATCTAGCGCTGAAGTGGGGCGCGTTCCTTGTGGCGAAAGCTGAGTGGTAACGTGCTTGTGCCTGCCCGCGTGGGTGGCTGGGGAACGCTACCACAAGACCGCTCCATGGCTGAGCTGCTGACCGTGCCTGCCCTGGTGCCGACCCAAGCGGGGGATGCGTCCAGGGCGGTGACGGTGGCAGAGATGCCCAGATTGCTGTCCGGGACTAGCTCAAGCTTCTCCGTTAGCCTGGCGAAGCTCTCGGGTAGCGCAGGCGGCGGAGATTGTGCAGCGCGAGCCCGTGGACTTCCCGGCCGCTACCTCCTAGTCGTACGGGTCCTCTTCGTGGTCGCCGTCAGCGTGAGAG
>DAOUMF010000152.1:0-2886 GCA_034411955.1 Dehalococcoidia bacterium | reverse complement strand
ATAACCAATCTTGCATTGGCGCTGCGCGTGAGAGAGCGGCGGAGATGGCACGAAGACTAGGGGTGAGCCATCGCCCATGACGCAGAAGGCGATGCTCACCCCGTCGGCGGTCTGGGCGTACTGGATGCGCGGCTCCATGGTCCGTCAGCCCCCGTAACGAAAACGAATGGCAACGAAAGCATACCCCGGCGGCGGCGGTTGTGGAACCGGGAAGGTGGGGGTAGCGCTGGGTCCGGACCCGCAGCTACAGCCGCAGCAGGCGACCGAACCGCTTGTCCGAGCGGTAGGGCCCGACCACAGCCAGGTGGAGCCTCTCCCCCACCAGTAGCTCCCGGGCCACCCGCTGCATGTCCTGCAGCGTCACCGCCCCCATCTCGGCGATGGCGTCGTCGATGCTGTTGACCTTGGCCAGCAGAAGCTCCTGGCCCCCCAGCCAGGCTGAGACGGCGCGGGTGTCCTCCATGCGCAGCACCAGCCGCCCCTTGGACAGCTCTCGCGCCTTGGTCAGCTCCTCGGCTGCGGGTCCTTCGTCGCGCAGGCGGGCCAGCTCCTCCACGATGATCTGGACGGTCTCCGCCGCCTTCTGGGGGTCGACGCCGGCGTAGACAGTGAAGGCGCCGGTGTCCAGGAAGTGCGAGACGTAGGAGTGGACATCGTAGACCAGCCCCCGCCGCTCGCGCAGCTCCAGGAAGAGGCGTGACGACATCCCCTCGCCCAGGATGACGGAGAGGAAGGAGAGGACATAGCGGTCGGGGTGACTGAGAGGAAGGCCGCGCAGGGCGATGTCGATGTGGGCCTGCTCCGTCTTCTTGTAGCGCAGGCCGCAACGGGGGCCGGCGCCGTCGCTGGCGGGGAACCAGCGGCTGGGGGCGCCGGCCTGCCAGTCTCCCATGGCCGCCCAGATCGCGTCCAGCATCGGCTGGTGGTCGATGGCGCCGGCCACGGCCACCACGACGTTGTTGGCCACGTACTGGCGACGCAGGTACTCGGCCGCCATCTCCGGGGTCAGGGCCGAGACGGACTGCGGTGTGCCCGCTACGTCCCGGCCCAGGGGCTGGCCGGGCCAGAGAGTGGCGTCGAGGAGGAGATCGGTGAGCTGCTGGGGGGAGTCGGCAACCATCGCCAGCTCCTCCAGCACCACCTGGCGCTCCTTCTCGAACTCGCCGGGGTCTAGAAGGGGATTGCGCACCAGGTCGACCAGCACGTCCAGGGCCAGGTCGAGATGGGGCCGCGCCACCTTCACGTAGTAGACGGTGAGCTCGCGGTCCGTGCCGCCGTTCATCACGCCGCCCACGCCATCGATCGCCTCGGCGATCTCCTTGGCCGAGGGCCGCTTGCTGGAGCCTTTGAACAGCAGGTGCTCTAGGAAATGGGAGAGACCGGCCTCCTCGTCGCGCTCGTAGCGAGAGCCGGTGCCGATGTACAAGGAGATGGACGCCGAGCGCGCGGTCGGCATCGTGGAGGTGAGGACGCGGATGCCGTTGGGGAGGACGGTGCGCCGGTAGAACTCGTTGTCCATGGGGCCGCCGACAAACTGCGGCGAGCCGCTGCTGGGAGTCCGCCGGAGGCGGACTGCCTGCCCGTCGGCAGGCGGGGGCTCGCCGCGATGACCGGTGTCCAGGGTTAGTGTAGGTCACCGCCGCGGGCGGCGTCAACGCGGCGATCCGCTACCGGAGTCGGGCGCGAGGCTACCAAGCCGCCGGCTTGGTAATCGTGCCCTTTGCATCCGAGAGTTGCGGCGGCAATTGGCTAGCCTTCAGAACACCCTGTCTGAGAGGACGGTAGAACGACGCTGCCTGACGCAACGCATGGCTAGTGGTCGGCTGAGGATTGACGACCCCAACGGGCAGGCCGAACTTGGCCCGGACTATTCTGATGGGCTCCACGAGATCAGAATCATTGGAGACTACCAGCGCCATTTCGCAGTCTCCATCGAACGCGTCAACAAGCAGGTAGGTAGCCAAGTTCACATCCGATCCCTTCTCCTCCGTCTTCAGAACTTCCACGGTGCGAGGACCTCTGCGGGGTGGCCTGGCCAGCGGCATCCGTGTCCTCTTGGACAGGAAGTGGCCGTAGTGAACTGTTAGACTTGGAATCGTCTCGAGAGCCCGAACATAGGCCTGCTGCCGTTGCGGCGCCTGGGGGTCAGCCGGCCTCGCCTGAATTCGAGCTGTGAAGTACCTAACGCGGTGGACCTGATGCCTAGGGAGAAGCTTCTCGCTGAGAAGTCGCAGATCAAGCCATCGAAACGGCGTGTCCTTGATGCATCCGTAGTACAGATTGAAGGCGTCGATATAGACGTTTGCTCTCATCGCAGAAAGAAGCTGAGGCCGCCTTTCGACGGCCTCGCGCCCTGCCGCCGAGGCGACAGGGGGATTACGCATATAGTATAGCACTTTCGCACCATGTCAACACCTTCGATGGCATCTTAGACATTCATGGTGGCGCAATCTGGCACGAGGGCGATGATACTCATCGCTCTCGGTTGGTGTCTACGACGACTCCCACAAGACGTCGCCGTGGAGGTCCGGCGGGTGGGGGTGGGAGGCGAAGACGGCGTACTCCTGGCGGGACCGCTCGATGGTGGTGTTGTCGCCGTGGCCGGGGAGGACGAGGGTGTCTCCGGGGAGGGTGTACAGCCGCCCGGTGATGGAGGCGATGTTCTGCTGGAGCTCCTGGGGGCTGTTGGAGTGGCCGGGGCCGCCGGGGAACAGCGTATCGCCGGCGATGAGGTGGCGCCTGCCCGCCGAGCGGCGGGGCCCTACCAGGAAGCAGCAGCTTCCGGGGCTGTGCCCCGGCGTGTGGATGACCAGCAGGCTCAGCCCGCCCACCGCCAGGCGGTCGCCGTCGGCCAGGGGGCGGTCGATCTTCTCTGCGGGCATGAAC
>DAOUMF010000151.1:0-21890 GCA_034411955.1 Dehalococcoidia bacterium | reverse complement strand
GGTCGGAACGCCTCGGTCACGGCGGGTGGGAAGGAGAGCTTGCGGGCCTGGCTGGGGAGCTGGAACGTCTCGCGGATAAACACACTGACATCGTTGTCAGTGAGTCCACTGATGGCGGCCACATACTGGTTGCCGCCTTCCATCAGCTTGCCGAGCCGCTGCGACAGCCGCGGCTCGACCTCGCCGATGAACTCCCCCTGGATACTCTTGATCACGAGCGTCCCGTTGTCGCGCGCCACGTCCACCTGATCGCCCGCGGTCATGCGGGCGGCGATCTTCATGTTGGGCCGAAGCAGGGTAGTGACGCCGGTCTTGCCCGTCTCCTCGATGAACATGTGCGGCGACAGCTTCTGGGTGGCCGGCCGCGGGGCCGCCTTCTCCCCCAGGGTGGCCAGGCGCGACAGGTTCTTGCGGGCGATGGCGTTCAGGGGGTCGATCTCGAGCGCTTTCTGGTAGGCCTCCTTCGCCTCCGCGTACCGCCCCAACTCCGTCATCGCCTTGCCCAGCCGGTTGTAGGCGTCCACGTCCGTGGGGAACAGGTCGATGATCGACCTGTTCAGGCTGGCGGCGTCATCCCAGCGGCCCTGGAGGGCAAGCTGGATAGCCGCCTCCGTCCTCTGCTTTTTCGTTCTCGCTCTGTCCTCTGCCTGAAAGACCATCCTCCGCTCCCCTAGTTGAACCGTTGTTTCACACTGGAACCGCGACTGATCGGCACCTGCGACGCGGTCTTGTTATGCTACGGTTATAACGCTACCGCGGTTCTGCAGGTTGCCACTCCGTCAACCGATTTAGACGAAAGATTTTGCACTTCGTTACCGTCTGCTGTACCCTTTCTTGGCCTCGCAGACGATACAGTGTACCACGTCTGTCAAGGATGGCAAGAGCAACTCGGGCCATGTCGAAGCGTTCTTCCTAGACAGGGAATGCGCACGTATCGGCCCGGGCCAATGGCACAGTGGAGTCCGGGGAAGAGTAGTCTCGGAATGGTCGGGGTGGGCGGATTCGAACCGCCGACCTCACGGTCCCGAACCGTGCGCTCTAGCCTGACTGCGCTACACCCCGTCGTAGATCGCAGATGAATGTTAGCAGAGGCGTGCTCCGGCTGTCGAGAAATGCGGCCTTGGCCGCCGCACCGGCCGCCGCTTACACTGGGCGCGAGGTAGGCTAGCGTCGATGCAGGAGCAGGGCGGGAGTCGGGACGACTTCTTCCTAAACGTCAACCTGGTCTTCCTCTCGCAGATCGCCATTTACGGCCTGGCCTTCGGCCTCCGCATCGTCCTCGCCCGTGGCCTCGGCGACGAGGGACTGGGCACGTACGCCCTCTTCTTCCTGGCCGTCCTTGTGGCCGGCGGCATCGTCAACCTGGGGGTCGGCCTAGGCAACATCTTCTTCCTGAACAAGGGTACCTACTCGTATCGTGTGCTCCTCGCGGGCACCCTCTTCGTCCTGGCTGTCACGTCTGCGCTGACCTGGGCGCTGGTCGCCGCCTTCGGCCTCATCGCCGAACCCCATCTGTTCGTCTCGGGCCGAGCCTTCTGGCTGTACGCCGCCGCGCTGCCGGCCGTGGTCGCCTACGTCCTGCTCACCTCCTTCCTCCACGGCTCCAGTCGTTTTGTGGCCCTGACCGCCGTGGCTGTCAGCCAGGGGCTGTCGGGGCTCCTCATCGTCGGGGGCCTGTACGCCGCCGACGTCCTGGACGTGTTCAGCGCCCTGGCCGCCTGGGCCGGCTCCTTCATCCTGGCGGACCTCCTGGCGCTGGCCTTCATCGGCGTCCGCAATGTGGACCTCCGAGGCGTCCTGCGGCCCCAATGGCACGTCCTCAAGGAACAGATCCGCTATGGGGCCCAAGGGCAGATCGCCAACCTGGCCCAGCTCTTCAACTACCGCCTCGACCAGTTTCTCGTGGCGGCCTTCGTCTCCCGCGCCGCTGTCGGCCACTACACCGTAGCCGTTGGCCTGGGCGAGAGCGTGTGGTGGATCTCCTCAGCAGTGGCCATGGTGCTCCTGCCTCGCCTCACCCAGATGGACAGCCAGCGGGCCCAGGAGATGACCCCTCTGGTGTCTCGCAACACCATCCTCGTCAGCGTCGGGGCGGCCGCCGTGCTCATGGCGGCCTCGCCCGTCCTAATACGCGTCCTCTTCGGCGGCGACTTCACCCCGGCCACCACACCCCTCATGCTCCTGATGCCCGGCGTCATCGCCGCCAGCGCCACCCGCGTCCTGGGAAGCTACCTGTTCAGCCAGGGCCGGGTGATCTACAACACCTACGCCACCTTCATCGCTCTGGGGGTGACGTTGTCCCTGGACCTAGCCCTAATCCCCACCCTTGAGGTGAAGGGCGCCGCCATCGCTTCCTCCATCGCCTACGTCGCTTCCCTGGCCGCCACCCTCTATTGGTACCGCCAGGTCTCTGGCGGCAGCGTGTGGCAGGCCCTGATCTTCCGCCCCAGCGACCGCCGCTTCTACGGCGACCTGCTCTGCAGGCTGCGGGCGCGGGCCCTGCCCGCCGAGAAGAACGCCACCTAGGCTCCTGCCAATGCCACAGTTGCAGACCGCGATTCGACAACTCATCATACGGGTAGCATTGATAGATGAAGTACAAGCTCAGGCTCCCATCGTTCCTCGCTAGCAGGCGCAGGCGCCGGGTCGTCGTGGCCGGGGGGGCGCTGCTCCTTGCTCTCGCCGCCCTCGGCAGCGCCCTCCTCGCCACCGGCGCCCTCTTCGGCTCTGACGAACCTGCCTCCCCACCCGTCCTTTCAGTCGCTCGCACGCCTGCTCCCAAAGCGACTCCCACCCCTCCTCCGACCGAACCCACCCTCATCGACGGCGTTCTTGTCTATCCGGAACAGCTCCAAGAGATGCAGACCCGCCTGCCCCTGGCGGTCATGCTGGACAACCTCGCCGACGGTGCGCGGCCCCAGGTCAACCTGGATAAGGCCGAGCTTGTCTTCGAGGCCGTCGCCGAGGGGGGGATCACCCGCTTCCTGGCCGTCTACTGGCGCAACGATCCCGGCGTTATAGAGCCGGTGCGCTCGGCCCGCGCCTACTATCTAGACTGGACGGCCGAACTGGACGCCATCTTCGTCCACTGGGGGTTCGCCAGATCCGACGGCGCCGCCGATGTCCCGTCCACCATCTCCCGCCTGGGCATCAGGGATCTGGACGGCTTCTTCTACGACGAGCCCCTGTTCGAGCGCGATCCCAAGCGCAGCGGCCCCCACGACGGCATCGCCAACAGCGACGCCCTCTGGGAGCAGGCCGCCCTCAACGGCTGGAGCGGGCCGCCTGCCATCGATCCCTGGACGTTCAAGGAGGACAACCCGGCCCGCGCCCGCGACCCCAACGCCGTCACCGCCGATGCGGTCGATCTCGGTTTCGGAGGGCCCTTCTTCTCCGACTACGCCGTGCGCTGGACCTACGACCCCCAAACGAACTCCTACCTGCGCACCATGGGCGGCGCCCCGCACAAGGACGGCGCCAGCGGCCAGCGCATCCGCGCCAAGAACGTGGCGGTGATGGTCACAGATGCCTGGTCCGCCGGCGACGGCACGGCCCACCTCCTGTACCGCACTACCGGCGACGGGCGGGCCGTCGTCTTTCAGGACGGCGTCGCCATCGACGGTAGCTGGGAGAAGCCCAACCCCACCGAGCGCACCCGTTTCTACGACGCCGAGGACAACGAGATCGCCTTCAACCGCGGCCAGACCTGGGTAGAGGTGCTGGCCCCCAGCGACCCCCTGAGCTACTAGCGGGCAGGCCTTGGCATGTGGCGCAACTCACGTCAACGGAGCTGGGTGTGAGGTCCTTCAGCCCGACACTCACCCCGCCGCTCCGCCCGACGCCAGGCGCGGTCTTGTCCGTTCCCTGGATTGGGTCGAGAATGCAACATGCTCTGAAGTGCGACAAGGAGCGGTGGTGACATCGTTCGGCGAGTTGACGTCCGTGTTGCGGGCCACGGCCGCGGTGGCCGTGGCGGTCGCACTGCTCCTAGCGGCGGGCCCAGCTAACGCCCAACAGCCGACCCCACCCGCATCCGCGCAAGGTGCCGAGGGCAACGACGAGAAGATCTTCGACGACTTGAAGAGCCTCCTCGCTCCGGCTGATCTCGGCCAGACCTTCCCGGCGATCGTGCTCCTCAGCGATCACCTCGCCGCCGATAGCGTGAAACGCCTGCAGCGGAGCGTCGGCCCATTCGACATGCGGTTCAGCTACCCGAGCGTCGCCGGCTTCGCCGCTACCCTGACCAAGGCCCAGGTTCTCGCCCTGTCCCGGCTCGACGAAGTCGCTCACATCGAATGGGACCGACCCGTAAGGCCCGCCCTTGACCAAGCCACCGCTTGGTTCGGGGTCGGCAAAGCGCGATCCGACTTTGACCTGGACGGCAACGCAGACGGCCTTGGCACGTACAGCACGGGCGACATCGTTGTCGCCGTCCTCGACACGGGGATCGACACCGGCCACGTAGACCTTGACGGAGGCAAGGTGCTGGCCTGGCAGGATTTCGTCAACGGCCAGCCGTCCCCCTACGACGAGGGCGAAGAGTGCGACTACCACGGCACTCACGTCTCCTCGATAGTGGCTGGCGAAGGCCAGGGGAACCCAGCGTTCGCCGGCGTCGCCCCGGCTGCCGCCCTGGTGGGAATCAAGGTGATGGGCATGCAGCCGCTCCCGGGAGGGGGAGAGGCGTGCATGGGCAGCACGAGTCAGATCGCCGCCGGCATCCAGTGGGTGATCGACAACAAGGACACCTACAACATCCGCGTCCTTAACATGAGCCTGGTCAGCGATACCTGCTCCACGGGAAACGACGCCATGTCCCAACTGACGAACGACGCCGTGGATGCCGGCTTGGTCGCAGCGGTTGCCGCCGGCAACAGCGGCCCCGCCTCATGCACCATCGGGTCCCCGGGAGCAGCCGAGGATGCCATCACGGTGGGGGCCATGGCCGATCCGGCCCACGGCAGCGCCCTTTCTGCCACCTGCGGGCCTCTGCCCGTTGGCGGCTTCTACTTGGCCTGCTTCTCGAGCCGCGGCCCTACGGCCGACGGCCGCACGAAGCCCGACGTTGTCGGGCCAGGCGTCAACATAATGGCCGCCTCAGGCGGCACGACCAACGGCTACAAGAACATCAGCGGCACCAGCATGTCCAGTCCTTTCGTGGCCGGCGTTGCCGCCCTGATGCTCCACGCTGATCCCGCGCTCACCCCCGCCGACGTCAAGTCCATCATCACTGGCACGGCTGTGGACTGGGGGCCTGCCGGCAAGGACTTCGATTACGGCGCCGGGCGGCTGGACGCCTACGAGGCGATACGGGTCGCGGCGAACGCCAGCGGCACCAACATCGATCTGCCCGAGCACCACTTCGTATCCCAGGAGCTGGCCGGCGCCGGTGACAGCGACCACTTCACCATCGAAGTCACGGATCCGGCCCAGCCTCTCGCTATAGCCCTCGTCATGCCCACATGGAGCAGCCTGCTGGACTTCGACATGGAGCTGCTGGACAAGGACGGCAGCCAGGTCGATCCATCTGAGACAACGACGCGCCAGGAGACGATTGGCATCGCCTCGGCCCCCGACGGGCCCTACACCCTCAGGGTTTACGCCTACTCCGGCAGCGAGGGAGGTCCCTATTTCTTCGATATGTCCGCAGGAGGCAGCATCGACGCCCTGGCCGATTCTGAGCTGGAGGTGGGAAGGGTGATGCTGGACGACGCCTGGAAGACGGTGAGCCTCACCAAGACCTTCAGCAACCCCGTGGTGGTGGCCCGGCCGCCCAGCTCCAACGGGTCCGGCCCAACCACCCTGCGCATACGCAACGTCACCGGCAACAGCTTCCAGATCAGGCTCCAGGAATGGGACTACCTGGACGGTATCCACGTGAACGAAGAGGTCGACTACGTCGTCATGGAGGCCGGCAGCTACGTCCTGACCAACGGCGACCGCGTCGAAGCCGGCAAGCTCAACACCAGCGCCACCACCTCCTCCGTCACCCGCTCGCTCGGCACCTCCTTCCCCACGCCGCCTGCCATCATCACCTCCATCATGACCTTCAACGGCTCTGACGCCGTCACCACCAGAGTCCACAATGTCGCCGCCTCCAGCTTCCAAGTGAGGATGCAGGAGCAAGAAGCGCAGGACAACGTGCACAAAGTGGAGACCATCGGTTACATCGCCTGGAAACCAGGCTCCGGCACCGTCGACGACTCCACCGACTACGAGGCCGGCTTCAAAGACGGCGTCACCGACACCTTCTCCTCCATCACCTTCGGCAACGCCTACGCCAGCCCCCCTTGCCTCCTGGCCGACATGAACACCACGAACGGTGGCAATACCGCCAGCCTGCGCTGGAAGAACAAGTCCACCTCCGCTATCAAGGTCCAGGTCGACGAAGAGCAGTCGCTGGACGCTGAGACGGGGCACGTGAGCGAGAAGGTGGCTTACTTCGCCTTCGCCTGCCCCATCTGGCTGGAGACAGGCAAGTTGACCCTGGACGACGCCTGGAAGACGGTGAGCCTCACCAAGACCTTCAGCAACCCCGTGGTGGTGGCCCGGCCGCCCAGCTCCAACGGGTCCGGCCCAACCACCGTGCGCATTCGCAACGTCACCGGCAACAGCTTCCAGATCAGGCTCCAGGAATGGGACTACCAGGACGGTACTCACGTCTACGAAGAGGTCGACTACGTCGTCATGGAGGCCGGCAGCTACGTCCTGACCAACGGCGACCGCGTCGAAGCCGGCAAGCTCAACACCAGCGCCACCACCACCTCCGTCACCCGCTCGCTCGACACCTCCTTCCCCGCACCACCTGCCGTCGTCACCTCCACCATGACCTTCAACGGCTCTGACGCCGTCACCACCAGAGTCCAGAATGTCGCCGCCTCCAGCTTCCAAGTGAGGATGCAGGAGCAAGAAGCCCAGGACAACGTGCACAAAGTGGAGACCATCGGTTACATCGCCTGGCAACCAGGCACCGGCACCGTCGACGACCCCATGGCCTACGAGGTGGGAACCAAGACCGGCGTTGACCATACCTTCTCCTCCATCTCCTTCAGCAACACCTACCCCACACCTCCTTGCTTCCTGGCCGACATGAACACCATGAACGGTGGCAATACCGCCAGCCTGCGCTGGAAGAACAAGTCCACCTCCGCTATCAAGGTCCAGGTCGACGAAGAGCAGTCGCTGGACGCCGAGACGGGCCACGTGAGCGAGAAGGTGGCCTACTTCGCCTTCGCCTGCCCGCCCTAGCAGACGACCCCTCCAGGCTCGCCGCTCAGAGCCCACTGCGGGACAATGAAAGTCGTCCGCCGTGGTGAGCGCAGCTAGTGGAGCGGCGCCTAGCAGAGGCTGCGGCCGCCGCTGGCGGCTCGCAGCCTCTCCCTCACTACAAGCCAGAGGAACCGGGGGATGGCCATCTGCCGGCGCAGGCGCCAGGGCTGCCGCAGGAGGCGGTAGAGCCACTCCAGTCCGAGCCGCCGCAGCCAGCCGGGGGCCCGCGGCGTGGCGCCCGAAATGAAGGAGAAGCTTCCGCCCTCGCCGATAGCCACGTTGATGTTGAGGTGGGGCAGGTTTTCAACCATCCACTCCTCCTGGCGGGGAAAACCCAGGGCCACCAGAAGCGCCTGCGGCCGATCATCGTTTATGAGTTCGACGATCCGCTCATTGTCCTCGAAGTAGCCGTTCTGCACGCCCACGATCGTCAGATTGGAAAAGCGCGCCTCGATGCGCCTTCTGGTGCCTTGCACCTCCTCCTCGGTGCCGCCCAGGAGGAAGACCCGCGAGCCGGCCTCATCCAGCCTGGCCAGCATCTCCCAGGTCAGGTCCACGCCGGCCATGTTCTCTTTGAGGGCTCGCCGCGCCGACCGTGGGTTGAGAGTCATCGCGGCCATAGAAAGGGGGAGCTGGGCCAGGGCGCGCAGGGGCCCGCCGGGCAGAGAGAGGTAGTGGGCCGCCCACAGGATGCCGATGCCATCGGCCAGGCAGAGGTCTGCGCGGTTCAGGATGTCGCGCAGGCGGGCGTCGTGCGCTGCGCTCGGCATGAACTCCGAGTACGGCTTGACGACGTACGCTTTGTCGCCTGTCTGGGCCAGCCCCGCGATAGCGCGTGCCGCCTCACCCCGACTGAGGTTATGGAAGCGCACTCCAAGAACCTCCACCACGTCCGGCGGCCGCCGTCGCTCAGGCTGTTGCCCTGGCAGTGCTGAGGACTTCATCCAGAGGTTGGTAGGCCACGTCGGCCAGGTATCGGCTGCGCACCAGCGCCCGCCCGTTCTCGCTCAGGACCCGCCACAGACCATCATCCGCCGTCAGACGGCACACCGCCTCCGCCGTCGACTCCGCGTCGGCCGCCACCAGCAGGTGCTGGCCCGGCACCGCGTCCAGCCCCTCGGCCCCTTGCGGGCTAGCCACCACAGGCAGGCCGCGGGCCAGGGCGTTGAGCACCTTCAGTCGGGTGCCGCCCCCCGTAGGGCTAGCCTCGACGAACAGCCGCGCCCGGCGGTACAGCGGCTCAGCGTCCGCCACAGGGCCCAGGAACTCCACTCCGACCGTGCGACGGGCCAGCCGCCGCAGCCGCGACGGCGCCCCCTTCCCGGCGATGACAAAGCGGACCTGCGACATCCGTTGGCGCACCAGGGGGAAGACGGAGCGGAGGAAGTACTCCAGGCCCTCCAGGTTGGGCTGCCAGCTCAGGGTGCCGAAGTAGAGGATCACCGGCTCCGTGGCGCCGAAGGAGAGGCCAGGGCGCTCCAGAAGCGACCGCTCCGGCAGGTTCGGGAGCACCCGCAGGCGCTCCGGCTCCGATCCCAGGTCGATGAGGGCCTGTCGGTCGGCCTCCGAGACGGCGAAGACGATGTCGAAGCGAGGGAGGATGGAGGTCTCGTATCTGCGCACTCGTTGGTGCTCCAGCCGGAGCAGCGCCCGGAGCAGCGGGTTGCGCTCTCGCTGCGCCTGCCGATGCCACATCACGTGCTCGGCGTTGTGCTCGTGCAAAAGGGCCAGGCCGGGGAACCCCGGCGGCAGGTACTGCGCCATCAGCCAGCTATCCGCGAACACGGCACCGTATTCGTCGTCGCGCAGCCGCCCTGAGACCAGCTCCGCCATCCGGCTGCTGCGATTCCGTTCAATGCTGAGGGGTATCCCCATCAGGTAGCTGCGCAAGAGATTGAGGGGGGTGCGGCCGCGGTTCAGCGGCACCGTCTCCACCAAGTCGAAATCAGCGCACCAGCGGGCCTGCTCCTGGGTCAGAGGCTCTCGTCGAAAGCAGAGGAGATGCACGTCATGGCGGCGCTTCAGGTAGGTCAGGATGGTAGACGTCTTGATGGTGCCGCCGCTATCGGCGGGATGCGGTAGCTCCGACGACAGAAACAGGACACGCATCGGCGGTTTCGGACCGCGACCTGGGAGCAGCGACGGGGGAGCGGCTTTAGCGGGCCCCCTTCTTGCTCAGAACCAGGCCTACGGTCTTGAGCAGTATCCCCAGGTCGCGAGAGATCGGGTGGTGGCGCACATATTCCAGGTCATGACGGACTTTCTCATAGTGCGTGAGGTCGGAGCGACCGTTCACTTGGGCGAGGCCAGTCATGCCCGGCCTCCCCTTGTGGCGCTGAAGGAAGTGGGGCGGCCAGTGGTCTACAATCTCCGGCATGTCCGGTCGTGGTCCCACCAGGCTCATATCTCCCCTCACCACGTTGAGGAGCTGGGGCAGCTCATCCACGGTGGTCTTACGGAGCACCCAGCCGATCTTGGTAACGCCGGGATGGCGCCCGCGGGGGCTGAGGAGGAGCTTCGTCAGGTCACCCTTGGGGATTCGATCCGACATGCCGTTCTCTCCACCGTCGACCATGGTGCGGAACTTGTAGAAGCTGAACAGTCGTCCGTTCAGGCCGACCCGCTTCTGCCTGAGGAGGGCCGGCCCGGGACCCTCAAGCTTGATGAGGGCCAGGGTCAGGAGCCAGATTGGCGAGAGGATACCCAGGGCGAGGGCGGCCACCACGATATCCAACCACCGCTTGACGGCGGGGGTAGGGTAGGGCTCCACGTTAAAGGGGATCTCCGTGCCTTCTGGGAGAGGTTGACCGGAGTCGGTCTGGCCCGTCTCCGCCGCATTCTCAACGGGAACGGGCAACCTAGCCGGTCTAGGTTTCTTTCTCTTCACGCCAAGCATCTTTCTCTACGCGGTTAAGAACGTCGTCGAAGTTTATCGGTTAACCTGGGGCGCGGGCGCCGCCGACCCGGACTCGCTCCGCGAGCGCCGAAGGTGCTCTTCCAGCGCCTCCTGCCAGGGCCTCAGCTCAATGCCCACGGCGGCCGCGTTGACGTTGGCCAGCGCCGAGAAGGTTGGCTTGCGGTACGGAGCCCCGAATTCGCCCTGGCTGGTCGGCTCCACCCTGACGTCGCCCAGACCGGCGAGGCGCACGATCTCCTGAACCCACTCCAACCGAGAGCAGTACCCTCCGTTCGTGAGATGATAGATCCCGAAGGGCGCTCCCCGGACGAGAGCACCGATCGCCGCGGCCAGGTCAGCCGTCCACGTGGGGGACGCGATCTCGTCGGTCACCCCTTTCAGCGACCCGGCCTCGGCCGCCGCCTGCAAGACCTTCTCAGGGAAGCTCACCCTTCCCGGCCCGTACAGCCATGCAGTCCGAACGATGTAGCACCGCTCCATGGTGGACTGCACGCACCGCTCTCCCTCCAGCTTGGAGCGGCCGTAGGCGTTGATGGGGTTGGGCTCGTCCTCCTCCCGGTAGGGCTCAGCCGTCTCTCCGTCGAACACCTCATTGGTGCTAACGTAGAGCACGGCTGCCCCGGTGCGCGCGCAGGCCTCGGCCACTTGCCGGCTCCCCTCGCCGTTGACCAGCAGCGCCCGCTCTGGATCCGACTCGCAACCCGCAGTGTCGGTCCAGGCAGCGGCGTGGACAACCAGCTCCGGCCGCAGCTCGTCAAAGGCACGCCGGACGTCCTCGGCGTCCGTGACGTCCATCTCTGGAAGGTCGAGGGCAGAGACCTGATGCTGGGCCAGGGACTCCTGGAGAGCGCGACCTAGCTGGCCGCGGCCGCCCGTGATAAGGATCCTTCGACGGGGCTCAGGACAGGCCCGCATCTACTTGAACTCGATCTCCCAGTTGAAGGGGATCTCATCGGTATTCCAGGGGAGGCGGTACTCGTCCGGCTCCGCCGGACTGTACGCCTCCGAAGGGAAGTTGATGAGGAGAGAGGGCTCCACCCCGATGGTCTTGTAGCCGTGAGCGACCCCCATCGGTATCTTGAGGAGGATATTGTTGTTGTCCCCCAGATAGAACTCGTTGACCTCGCCGCGGGTGGGGGAGTCCTCGCGCATGTCGCACAGGCCGACCTTGATCATCCCCTTCACCGCGACGAAGTGGTCATCCTGCTTCTTGTGGTAGTGCCACGCCCGCACTACCCCCGGGTAGTTCATGGAGACGTAGCACTGGCCGAACTTGGTGAAGATCGAGTCGTCGCTGCGCAAGAGCTCCATCAGGAAGCCGCGCTCGTCGGCGTGCCTGACTAGCTGCTTGCTTTCCACTCCCTGGATCATCGGGACGACGCTCCTTCGGGGTCGTAGGGGACGCCGCTGGCGAGGCGTTCCCCGTACTGGCGCTGGTAGTAGTCGCGGAAGGGACCGGCGTAGATGGGCTCCCACCACCAGCGGTTCTCTTGATACCAGCGGACGGTTCTCTCCAGGGCGGAGAAGAAGTCGTGCTGGGGGGCCCAGCCCAGGGCTCGCAGCTTCGACGAATCGATGGCGTAGCGGCGGTCGTGCCCCTTCCGGTCCTCCACGAAGCGGATCAGGCTCAGAGGCTTCTCCAGGAGCTGGAGGAGGGCCTCCGCCACGCGGATGTTCTCCTGATGATTGTCGGCGCCGATGTTGTACGCCTCCCCCGGCTGGCCCTCCCGGGCGATGAGATCGAGAGCGCGACAGTGGTCCTCCACATAGAGCCAGTCACGGACCTGGCGGCCGTCGCCGTACAACGGTAGCGGCTGGTCCCTCATGGCGCTGGTCACGAACAAGGGCACCACCTTCTCCACGTGCTGGCGGGGACCGATGTTGTTGGCGGCACGGGTGATGGTTACGGGCAGCCCGTAGGTCTCGAAGAAGGCGATGCACTGAGCGTCGCCGCCGGCCTTGCTTGCGGCGTAAGGGCTACGAGGGTGGAGCGGATCGGTCTCGCGGGCATAGACCCCGGGCGACATCTCCCCGTACACCTCATCGGTGGACACCTGAACATAACGACGGACGTTGGCATGCTGCCGGGCCGCGTCCAGGAGGACATGGGTGCCAAGAACATCGGTCAGGATGAAGGAGCCGGCCTCCATGAGGGAGCGGTCCACGTGGGTCTCGGCGGCGAAGTTGAACACCACGTCCACCTCCGCCATGACCTGGTCCACCACGGCGGCATCGCAGATGTCGCCCCGCACGAACCGGTATCGCGGGTCGCCTTCCACGTCCCGCAGGTTGGCCGGGTTGCTGGCGTAGGTCAGCTTGTCCAGGTTCACCACCTGGCAGCCGGGATAGCGATCCAGCAGGTGCAGGATGAAGTTGCTGCCGATGAAGCCGCAGCCGCCGGTGACCAGGATGCGCGCGTTATCGAGCATCTCTAGGTGCCCGGCATCTCGATCTGACTGTGGTCGCCCAGGGTGAGGCTGTAGCTGCCGCCCACCGCCTGGCCGAACCGCAGCGTCACGTAGCGGCCGATGAGGCTGTGCTCTATCGGCCAGTGGATGTCCTCGATGCTCGTGTGCTCCAGGATGATGCTCTCGCCCACGCGCACGCCCTTGAGGCGGCAGTGGTGATCTATGGACGTGAAGGGGCCCACGTAGGAGTCTATGACCTCGGTGTCCTCACCGATGATAAGCGGCCCCCGCAACACGCTGTTCACCACCCTGGCGCCCTTCCCCAGGATCACCGGCTCGTAGACGCGGGTTCGTTCGTCCACCTGCCCCTGGCTGGCGGGCGTCATGGTCTGGAGGACGACGCGGTTCGCCTCCAGGATGTCGTCCATCTTGCCCGTGTCGATCCAGTAGCGATCCAGCACCTCCGTCTGGACATGCAGTCCCTTATCGATCAGGTACTGGATGGTGTCGGTGATCTCCAGCTCACCACGGGCGGAGGGCTTGATCCGCTCCACCGCCTCGAACACGTGGTGGTCGAACATGTAGATGCCGACGACGGCCAGGTTGGAGGGCGGGCTGGCAGGCTTCTCCACGATGCGCGTCACCCGGCCGTCGACGAACTCGGCGATTCCGAAGGCCTGGGGGTTGTCCACCGGGTGCAGCAGTATCTGGCAGTTGGCCTTG
This sequence comes from Dehalococcoidia bacterium, assembly GCA_034411955.1. Lineage (GTDB taxonomy): Bacteria > Chloroflexota > Dehalococcoidia > SM23-28-2 > RBG-16-64-32 > DAOUMF01. Next base: position 8,573 of record DAOUMF010000151.1, on the reverse strand, counting down.
TTCTCCCGGAAGCGGTCCACGAAGGACTTGACCCCACCCAGGAGGAAGTTATCGCCCAGATACAGGACGAAGGGAGTCTCCCCGATGTAGTCGCGGGCGATCTTGACGGCGTGGGCAATCCCCAGGGGCGCCTCCTGCTGTACGTACTCCACCCTGGCCCCGAACGCCGACCCGTCGCCCACAGCGGCCCGTACCTGCTCAGCCGTATCGCCCACCACGATGGCGATGTCCCGGATGCCGCACTCGCCGAGCTGCGCGATGGTGTAGAAGCGCACAGGCTTGTTGGCGATCGGCACGAGTTGTTTGGCGTTGGTATAGGTGAAGGGCCGCAGGCGGCTGCCCTTCCCGCCGCTGAGGATGAGCCCCTTCAGGGTGCGCACCCGCTTGCCCTTGGTCTCAAGCAGTCGCTCCTTCGTAGATGGCATCTGACCCTCCCCTCGCGTTTGGTCACGTCCTTCGAACGGCCGCGCCGCGGGGTCGAAAGAAGCTCGTGAGGTGCCACATGAAGGCGCGCGCCTCCGCCGGCAACCTCCGTATCGCCCCTGGGTGCCTCATCAGGTAGAACGGCCCGAGAACGAATAAGTAAAGGCTCACCGCGGACAGCAAGTGCAGAGGCGATTTCCGCTTGCGCAGGAAGAGAAGAGCGTTGCGTCGGAACAAGTAATGATAATCGCTATCCGGGGCCTGTGAGCGGGCCGTCTTGTGCCAAACGCGCGCCGCCGGCACATAGTAGCATTTGTAGCCCGCTTCAACCGCGCGGGCGCACCAGTCCGTCTCCTCCCAGTACGCGAAGTACTCCTCGTCCAGGAGGCCCACCCGCTGCAGGGCCTCCCGCCTGATGAGCATGCAGGCGCCGTCGGCGTAGTCCCGCTCCGCCAGCTCTTCGTACTGACCGCTGTCCTCCTCGCCCCGGCCCACCTGGCGGGCGGTTCCCGCCCAGATATTCACCCGCCCGCCGGTGGAGCAGAGAACGGTCGGGCGCTCGTGAAAGTACGCTTTGGGGCAGAGGGCCGCCGCAGCGGGCAGCCCTTCGGCGGCCCGCACCAGTTCATCGAGGAACTGTGTGTCTACCGTCACGTCGTTGTTCAGCAGCAGCAGGTAGTCGGCTCCATTGGCCAGCGCCTCCCGCATCGCCAGGTTGCAGCCGCCAGCGAAGCCAAGGTTCTCCGGGCTAGCGATGAGCCGGATGGAATCGCCGAACCTCTCTCGGAGAACCCGCGCATCGTCTCCGGAGGAGCCGTTATCCATAACGATGGTCTCGTAGTTGGGGTACGCAATGGCCTGCAGCGACTCCAGGCACTCGCTGGTATCGGCGAGGCCGTTCCAGTTGAGGACGACGACGGCAACTTTGGGCGAAAGCTTCATTGCCACAGGTATCAGGGACCCCTGCCAGGCGGCACAATGGCATGAAACCACAGCGTACGGGTCTTCGCAAGTGCTTCGACTCCAAGCATGGAAGGGGCGGGCGGCCCATCCCTGTGGCTGTTCTCTGCTAGGGGAAGCTGGCCACTGCGGGGAGCCCGCCGGTTCAGGGCGGTGCTAGAAGCCGTCGCCTGACGGCTGATATAATTTGCCCTACGAGGGATGTCCTCCACAACTGTGATCCAGGAAGCGGCGTCTCCCCAGAATGCTTCATTTCTCTGGGAGCGGGAGCACCCACGAACAGCATCGGTGCTGAGTCATGAATCTTCGACCGGTCGGCCTGCTGCTTGATACCGTCTACGACAACACGGGCGACAAGGCTATTCGCCTGGCGATGGAGGACTTCCTCAACAAGCGTGGGGTCCTCTACGAGGTGCCTAACCCGCTGGAGTTCGATCCCTCCATGTACGGTCGGCTCATCATCGGCGGCGGTCACCTCATCCGCGACCCCGACGGCGGCTACTACGACCGGTTCCGGGTGCCTGGCCCTCATCTGCTAAACGCAGTCGGACTGACAGCCAGCCGCGATCTGGACTACCTGCGCGCGTACGACTACGTGTCGGTCCGTTCCAGCGCAGACAGGGATCGCCTAGTCACGGCCGTGCCCGATGTGGCGGTTGTTCCCTGTGTGTCCCTCGTCCTGAAGGGCAAGAAGTCAGGCTTTCGGCTCAAGCGGCCAGCTATCGGTTTCCAGTTCAGCCCCGCTGCCTTCCCCGCCTGCGACGGGGCCGATGGCATCCTCAGAGAACTCAACGACTGGCGCACACTCTTCGTACCCCTTATGCACTATGCCAACGATAGGGATCGCATGGAGTTGCTGGCAGAAGCGGTTCCGGGCTCTGAGACGGCACCCTACCTTCAGCCCCGGCAGGCACTCAATCTCATTAGTCAGTTGGACGCGTTTGTGAGCTGCTCCCTCCATGGTTGCCTCTTCGCCTACGCCAGTAATGTTCCGTTCCTGGCCTTGGACTCCGAGGGCACCACCAAGATCCAGGAGTTCATGCGGGACAGAGATCTCGAGGGATGGCTCTTTCGAGATTGCCGCGATCTCGCCCAGCGGTTGCCTCGCCTTCTCAACGATCCTCCGGACTACTCGGAGCATATCCTCAGAGATGTCGCCAAGGTGAAGGAGCATCTCAAGCGGATCGAGTCTATCGTCAAGCGGAGCCCCGTGAGCGCCGCTCTGACCTCAGCCACGCAGGCGAACATAGCGTCCCACATCCAGCGCCTGAAGATGGCCTCGTGCGAGCGTGACTTCGACGTGGCCCGGCTCCGCAACGAGCACTCCGTCGCTCTCGCCAAGAAGGACAGGACCCTTGCCGACCGAGACCACACCATCAACAGACAGCATGCGCTGATATCTGAGCGAGACGCGGCCCTAGCCGCCAGGGATGCCCTCATATCCGAGAAGGACGCCGTCTTGCGCCAGAAGGATGCCCTCGTGGCCGAGAAGGACAGCCACATCGCCAACATCGAGGCGGCCCTGCACCGCGCCAATGTGCAAGCTGCCTCCTCCACCCACCAACTGGAACAAATGCGGAACAGCGTGGGCTACCGCCTGCTGGAGCGAGTTAGGCGACCCATCCGATGGCTGGCCCCGGAAGGCACGCGGCGCCGCCTCGCCTTCATCGCCTTTAGCCGGGGGCTGAACGTCATCATCACCCGCGGCCCTTTCGCCTTCTTCGGTCGCCTGATCCGGTTCTGGGAGTGGATACCAGATATCCGGCGAGGCTCCATTGCGGCCTCCCACCCCACCCTGGACGACCAGTACCAGCTCTGGCTGAAAGCGCATGCCCTGACCCCGGCCCGGACGAGACGCTTGAGACAGGAGGCGACACGGCTTGACTATCGACCCCTGGTAAGCATCATCACGCCCGTCTATGACCCGGAGCCGGCCTGGCTGCGCGACGCCATCGAATCCGTGCGTGCCCAGCTTTACGACAACTGGGAGCTGTGCATCGCCGACGATGGGTCGAGCCGCCCTGGCGTGCGCGACCTTCTAGAGCAGCAAGCTAAGGCCGACCGGCGGATCAAGGTCACTTACCTCGAGAAGAATCAGGGCATCGCTGGCGCGTCCAACGCCGCCTTGGCCCTCGCCGCCGGCGAGTTCATTGGACTGCTGGACCACGACGACGAACTGAAGCCGGACGCCCTGTTTGAGGTGGTGAAGCTGCTCAACGAGAGGCGTGACCTCGACTACGTCTACAGCGACGAGGACAAGATGGAACCGGACGGTGGGCTGGTGGAGCCCTTCTTCAAGCCAGACTGGTCGCCGGACCTCCAAATGTCCATGAACTACGTGAGCCACCTGAGCGTATTCCGCAAGGCGTTGGTAGACCAGCTCGGCGGATTCCGGTACGGCTACGACGGGAGTCAGGACTACGATCTGGTGCTCCGGATCACCCAGCTCACTGACAAGGTGTCCCATATCGCGAAGCCCCTGTACACTTGGCGAAAGATCCCAGGCTCCGCGGCCGCTTCTGTCGAGGCCAAAGGGTTCGCCTACCGTGCCGCCACGAAGGCGCTCAAGGACTCTCTGACCAGGCAAGGACTGAAGGGCCGAGTGCTGGACGGCCTGTGCAAGACCCACCATAGGGTCAAGTACGGGATCACAGGGAATCCCCGGGTGTGTATCATCATCCCTACTCGCGACGGCTTGCAGATGCTCCGCCAATGCATAGAGAGCATTCGGAAGAAGTCCACATACCGCAACTATGAGATCATCGTCGTGGACAACGGCAGCCGTGAACGGGAAACCCTTGACTACCTGTCCTCCCACAAGGGAACCGTGATCAGGTATCCCCACGAATTCAATTTCGCTAAGATCGTGAACCTGACAACGCGGGAAGCGGAAGGCGACACTGTCATCTTCCTGAACAACGACACCGCGGTCATATCACCTGATTGGATAGAGGCGATGCTGGAGCACGGTCAGCGGCCGGATGTGGCCGCCGTGGGGGCCCGTCTCTTCTATCCCGACGGCCGGGTGCAGCATGAGGGGATCATCATGGGGCTGGGCGGCGGGTCCGCCGGAAACGTTGACCACGGCGGCTATTTCGGGCTGGGCGAGTGCATCCACAACTGCTCGGCGGTGACGGGGGCCTGCATGCTGACGAGATCCTCAGTCTTCCAGGAGCTGGGGGGCTTCGACGAGCGCCTGCGCGTGGCCTTCAATGACGTGGATTACTGCCTCCGGGCGCAGCAGAAGGGTTACCGCATTGTCTACACGCCCTTCGCCGCCCTCTACCATTACGAAAGTGCCAGCCGCGGCAGCCTTCACCCGGACGAGGACGAGAAGTTCTTCCGGGCACGGTGGGGTAACCCAGGAGAGTACCGCGATCCCTACTACAACCCGAACCTGGACCTGCGACGTCCCTTCAATATAGCCCTCTGAACCCCGGCCCAATGCCGCCAGTTCAAGGAGCGCCCTCCTATTGTCCGCCCGGCCTTCTCAGAGGTGCTGTCGCCCTCGACGTAGCCGCCTCCACCCTGCATCCAGCACGATGAGGCCGCCGACGCCGCATAGCGCAACCGCCGAGATAATCAGACCTGTGCGGAAGGACGCTGGCCGATACTTGAACTCCACCTCGTGCTGCCCCGCACCCACGAAGACACCCCGGAAGATGTAGTTAGCCTGGTAGATCTTCGTGGGCTGCCCGTCCACGGATGCCTTCCATCCGGGGTGATACAGCTCCGGGACTACCAGCAGAGCTGGCGTTGACGCCTCTACTTCATAGGCGGCGCTATCGCTGCCATACTCCGTGACCGTGACAGATGACGCACCGTCGGCCGTGTCCCGGAGGGTCGCTTCCCACTCCGCCGGGGGAGCCTCCTCGACAATAGCGACCTGCCGTGGGTCAAAGCCACCGCGCTGCATCGTGGGCAGGATATCTTCCGGGTCTTCAATGTGAATGACAGTAGGGGCCAGAAACGCGGGCGCGAATCGCTTGTTCTCGTAGATCTTGATCTCGCCGGGGTTGGCATACACTAGGTCATAGCGTGCCTGGAGTTCCGGGGCGAGATCGAACAGATCAGAGCTGTATCGGATGGTGAGGAACCTGATGCCGAGGACATCGATGATGGGAGACGAGAAGTCTGTGCGTTTGCTGATGGGGACCGCCGCCGTGGGGCTCGCAAAGGGCTTCTCCGAAAAGGCGCGCATGAGCTCGCGCTGCCTCTGGCTATAGAGGTTGTGGCTGAACGAGCTATTGAGTCCGTAGATCAACTCGGTCCCCGGAATCATGAATGTGCGGTCGAAGGGAGCCATTCGCTCGTAGGGCCGCATATGTGTCTTGAGGAATCGGATGGCCGGCGTCTCCGGGTAGAAGTACTCATCGGGCACCGTTGGGTTCTGGCGGTAGCCGAAGACCAGCAGGTCCGAACTCACGAGGACCAGCACCACCAGGGCAAAGGGAAGAGCTGCCACCGATCGGCGCAGGTGAAGGAAGACAAGAATGAGGAACAGCATCACCAAAGAGAGCCCAAAGGCCACGGTGACGAGGCGGAAGGTGTGGAGTTCCATAATGGGGAAGTTGTGCACGAAGTGCGAGAGGAATTCCCGCCGCTGGAGGATCTCGTAGCCCAGATAGCCAAGCATCCCGGCCACTGTCGTCCCGGCCGCCCCCACCGCCAGTAACGAAGCCCGACTGAGCCAGCCCAAGGGCCGAAAGTGCCGCAGTTCATCGAACCCGAAGGCCGCTACAGCTGCGGCGGCAAATCCGAAAACTGAGAGCAACCTTATGCTTGGATTATTCTCGAACACCGGGAAGGGACGCACCAGATCCAGGAACGGCCCAATCTCATAGATGATCGCGAGGCTAAGGAGAGCCAGCGCTCCGAGGAACACGGCCGGGCCTCGACGCCGTACGAGGCTGACCCCAAATCCCCATAGAGCCAAGCCAAGGGTTATGATGCCCACGTAGCCGGACGATTCGTTGAGGTTCTTAAGCCCGTGTCCCTCAAAGTTGCCGAACACCTGGTTGCCATAATAGTTCGGGAATGCTAGCTGGATCCCCTGCTTCAACGGCAGGCTGGCATGGGACAGACCTTTTCTGTAGCTGAGATCGATGAAATCTACGTGCTCCAGGGTGGGCAGCAGTTGGAGCGCGGTGATGCCTGCCCCCAGTGCAAAGCTGAGGCCGAAAGCGCCACCTGTCCAGAGCGCCCTCTTCCAGTCGGCACTTCGCACTAGCGTTTGGGCCAGTCGAGCCAGGAAATACAGCCCCGCCGCATAGAAAAAGTAGCCGGCGACCGAGGGGAAGCCGCCGAATACCATGATCGCCACGACCACGGACAAGAAAGCTATGTTGCGCGGCCTGGGGCTTCGCACGAGCTTCTCGACCTGTAGGAAGAGGAGGGGGGCAAAAGAGCTGACAAGGGTGTGCGGCCACAACAACCAGACTACGTTGAATCCGCTGAACATATAGGCGACCCCGCCAAGCACGGATCCCGCCCGGCTGACATCCAACGTGCGCAGGAAGAGATACATGAAGAACCCAGAAAGGCCAAGTTTCGCCGCGATCAGCAGGGAAAAGCCCTGCGCGAGGGGAAAGACAGTGATCAGGAACAGCGTAAGCGGGTGAAAGAAAGAACTCTGCAACACGGAGGCCAACGGGCGCCCTTGGGCCTTGAGGGGCGTCCACAGACGAAGATCGCCATCGATGATGCCTTCCCTGATCTCGCTGAACCTCGGGATGTTGTTGTCAATGACATCGCTGCGCAGGTTGTTCTTTTCGCGGAAATCGTCCGGGGCCAGGGAGGACCAAGGAGGGTAGTTCATCAACAGGTCTACGGGCGCGATGACCTCGCCGCGCAAGAAGAAAGGCCAGAAATACAGAACGACAAGCAGAAGCAGGAACAGCGGGCCAAGTCTCCGCCAGTGAACGTGCTGCGGGATGCGCTGTGCGAGTGCTTTCCGCAACCCGCTGGGAAGGCTGACAGCGGCCGCTACGACGCCCCGGGCCTCAGGCCGGCAATCCTCCGGGTTGCCGCACTTCTCGTGCGGCCCCTCCAGATCATCGTACGGGTCGCCAGGAGGTGTCAGACCTGCATCCTCACCGTCAACGACTTCAATGCTCTCGGTCAGAGTCCAAGAGGGAAGCTCTGTATCGAGCTATGGGCGGTATCGGCCAACAGCGGAGCGGCGAGGCGGGACGCAACGTCAGTAGATCTGGGTGCATAGACCGCATCACCACACGCTTTGGAGCTAGTATACGGGCGGGTCTGAGTCGCGGCAATGCCAATCGCTGTATCGGCCTGGCCCTTCATGCGTCCCCACCGTCTCCTACACGTGCACAGCCGGTTTCTACGCAATGAGGGAACCCACTGTTGATGCCCAGCGGCGATTCGTGTGCGGTGGGAAGAGGTCTCCCAGAGCCTCCCGGTGAGCCGCGACCTGACGCTGAGGCACCGCAACGGTGGAACCGAGACACCGCCGCCGAATGTCAGTCGGGCTGGCTCCGCTGGATGGTCCGTTACGTGTGGGAGCGACGCGTCACGGTGAATTTGCGTAGATTGACACCTGCTACTCTATGAGGAATATGACGGTCAGCAGGTCGCGTCAGTCGTCTTGATGGAGCGCGCCTAGGGGCAGGGTGACCCGGTCACGTCTGCGCCCCTCGGTATCCCACTCAGGCGGCCAGCAGAGATGCCCTGCACGGCGTCCCAGTCATAGCCGCACTCCGCGAACACGGTGGTGTTCTTGATCAGACGCCTGGAGCCTCCCTCCATGACGTACACGCCAAACCCAGGCGCCGTCAGCAGGTTGCCGTCGGCCATCGCGTTCGGTAGCGGGTCACCGTTGGGGATGGCCGCCATGACGCTCTTAGGCAGCCGATTGACGTTACCCCATTGGAACCCCTTGGCTTCAAAGGTGACCGGGTTGGGAATACCCCGCTTCAAGCCATCCTGCATCACGTAGATGGCGGTGCCCGGTCCCTGCACCAGCATCCCGCCCGGCGGCAACAGCTTGGGGCAGGGTGGCCCAGTCACATCTGCACCACTCGGTATTACACTCAGCCGCTCGTTGGAGATCCCCTGCACCGCGTCCCAGCCGTACCCACACTCCGCGAACACGGTGGTGTTCTTGATCAGACGCCTGGAGCCTCCCTCCATGACGTACACGCCAAACCCAGGCGCCGTCAGCAGGTTGC
>DAOUMF010000150.1:0-14873 GCA_034411955.1 Dehalococcoidia bacterium | reverse complement strand
GGCCCCGGCGGAGGCCACCGTCTCGCCTTGCTCTTCTCCCACCACCTCTTCTCCTGCCTCAAGGATGCCCCTCAGCAGGTCCACCTCCCGGCTCAGGCTCTGGGCCCGGGCTGCCAAACGGAGCAGGTAGCCGACGAGCCCCAGGCAGATGACGCCGTAGGCCAACGCCACGTACCAGAGGTCACCCATCGCTATTTCCCTCCGCCCTCCTGGAGCCAGCGGACGCGCCGCCGCAGCTCCACCAGCTCCTGCTGGGAGCGCTCCAGACCTGTGCGCAGAAGCAGGAGGTACAGGAAGACGACGGTGAAGGCGGCCACCGACAGGAACAAGGCAGGCAGCATGGCGGCCTCCATGTTGAAGCCCTCGGTGCCTACCACCTGCGGGTGCAGCGTCCGCCACCAGCGGATCGACATGAAGACGATAGGCACGTCCACAAAACCGATGATGCCGAACACGGCGGCGAACGCCGCCCGTCGGTCAGCCTCCTCCACCATCCCTCGCAGCAGCAGATAGGAGACGTAGATGAGCCACAGCATCAGGGTGGTCGTCAGCCGGGGCTCCCAGGTCCACCACGTCCCCCAGGCGCTGCGGGCCCAGATGGAGCCCGAGGCTAGGGTCAGGCTGGTGAACACGACCCCGATCTCCGCCGCCGAGACGGCCAGGACGTCCCACCCCATGGCCCTGGTGCGCAGGTAGGCGATGCTCCCCAGGAACACCAGGAAGAAGGCCAGGAAGGCCGCCCAGGCCGTGGCTACGTGGAAGTAGAAGATGCGCTGGACGTCCCCCATCTCGGCCTCGGTGGGGGCGATGACGAAGGCCGCCAGCAGCGCCGCCAGCAGCAGCACTGCCGCCAGGACGGCCAGGCCGCCCTTCGCCCTACCTCGACCAAGAGCCGTCAGCCCATACGCGCTCACGACGCCATCTCCTCCATGACGTACTCGAAGAGGAAGGGACACAGCGCCACGAACACGGCGTCGAACGCGGCCAGCACCCCCAGGGCGGGCAGGAGCTCGCCCCAGGGCTCACCGTCGAGGACGACGCGCGTGCCCTCTACCGCCGCGATGAGGAGGGGAGCGGCCACCGGCAAGAGCAGCAGCGGCAGCAACAGCTCCCGCGAGCGCGTGGTCACGGCCATCGCCGAGAAGAGCGTCCCTACCGTCACGAAGCCGACGGTCCCCAGAACGACTACGACCATCAGCCCCAGTGACAGCACGGACACGTCGGCGAAGACGGCGAACAGGGGGAGGAGGAACAGCTCCAGGGCGAATGTCAGCAGGAGCGCAGCCGCCACCTTTCCCAGGAAGATAGCGCTGCGGTCCGTGGGCGTCAGGAGCAGCCCCTGCAGGCCTCCCTGCTCCCGCTCCTTGGCGAAGACGTGCCCCAACCCCATCATCCCGGCCAGGGCGATCGCCACCCACAGGACCCCCGGCCCCGCCACCTCCGACATCTCCCCCTCCAGATCGAAGGCGAAGTTGAAGATCACCACCACCAGGAGGGCAAACACCAGACTGCCGCTGACCGCGTCGCGGCTGCGCAGCTCCGCCCGCAGGTCCTTGACCGCTACGGCCAAGGCCTGCGCCAGAAAGACCGTGAACCCCCCCTCAACGGGCGGCGTCGGTATGGCGAAGGTAGGCTTCCTTGAGACTTCCAACATCCAACTCATCTCGCTTGGCGGTAAAGGCGATCTTGCCTCCATTCAGCACAGCCAATCGGTCGGCCAGCTCCAGGGTGCGCTCCAGGTCGTGGGTGGTCAGGAGGACGGTGCGTCCTTCTCGGGCCACCTCGCCCAGCAGGTCAACCAGAAAGGCCCTCCAGCGCTGGTCGAGGCCGGTGTCTGGCTCGTCCAGCAGGAGGATGGGAGGCTCGTGCAGGAGGGCGCGGGCCAGGGCCAATCGTTGCTGCATCCCCCGCGACAGGTCACGCCCCGGGACGTCGGCCTGCCCCTCCAAGCCCACCAGACGCAACTGCTCCCGCGCTCGATCGCCGGGATGGGGCAGCCCGTACAGCCGCCCGTAGAACTCCAGGTTCTCGAGCGCCGTCAACTCTCCGTAGAGGAACGTCTGGTGGCAGACCACGCCGACCAGCCGGCGAACCTCCAGCGCCCGGCTCTGCACCTCCAGCCCGGCCAGCCGCACCGTCCCCGCCGACGGCCGCAGCAACGTCCCGATCACCTTCACCAGGGTGGACTTCCCAGAGCCGTTAGGACCCACGATCGCCAGCCGCTCGCCGCGCGCCACGGCGAGGTCCACGCCCCGCAGCGCCGCCAGGGAGCCGAAGTTCTTCCACACGCCCCGCACGTCGATATCCCACGCCCTGGGAACACCCTCCACGCCGGGGCCCGCCGCTCGCGTGACGCCTGCCGTCTCAGCCATCGCTATCCCTCACCGCCTCCAGACGGGCACCGCACATCGAGCAGTAGCGGTCGCCTGCCTCCGTCGGCCTGCCACAGGACGGGCACGACATCTCTGCCCGGGGCGAAACCGCAGAGGCGACCGCCGCCTGGCTCGCAGGGCCGCTCGGCGAAGCCTCATCTGCGCCCTCGCCTCCCACGGCGGCGTCCAGTTCTCGCAGGGTGGCCGCGGCCTCACTGCGGTAGCGCTCCCGCAGGCGCCGATAGTCCGACTCCGAGAGGTTCCCCAGCTCGTATTCGAACTCCAGCTCCTTGATCCCCCGGTACGCGGCGTCCCGCCGGCCGATCAGCTGCTCCAAGGGCAAGACCCCACGCGATTCCCGCCGGCCACCGCTCGCGTTGGTGACCAGAGGCCAGCCAACCGCCGTGAAGGCCACCAGCATCACCAGGAGGATCACCAGATATGTCATGAACGCTTCCTCATTCCAGGAGACGCAGCTCCTCGTCCACCCGCTCTTCGTATGGATCGAGATCGTGCGACGGCCCACCTGCCATGCCCGCTCCAACCGGAGCAGGCCGACGTCTGACCCAGGCCCAGGCAAGGGCGGACACAAATGCTGCCCCGAGACCCACCGCGAGGAAGGGTGCCACCCATACCGTCAGGCCGAAGCCGCTCTTCCGAGGCGCGGCCAAAACCTGCTCACCGTAGATGGAAACGAAGTGGTCAAGGATCTCCTCTTTGGTCTTGCCAGCGTCTATCTGGCGCTGGATGGAGGCCTTCATCGATCGAGCGACGGCGCAATCGTGGTCGGCGAGAATCTGGCCGGAGCCGCACTGGCTGATCAGCTCCCTGGCCACCTCATCGACGGTAGGTGGCTGATCGGCAGCGATGGCCTGAGGCCAGGCCACCAGCACGAGGACCAGAAGGAAGACCGCGGGCAGCACCCACCTAGGCACGGCTCGCCTCCACCTCACCTACTGGCAGCCACCGCCGAACGGGCACGCGACGCTCCTCTCGCGCGTCCGGCCAGAACGCGATCAGCGTTCCCGCCACAAGGACGCCGCCGCCCACCCAGATCCACATGATCAGGGGATGGACAAACACCTTGAAGGTGGCCTCCCCGTCTTCCGTCCAGCCGCCGAGGATGACGTATAGGTCCTCTCGCGGCCTCGTCCAGATGCCGGCCTCGGTCACCGTCTCCCGTCCAGAGCTTTCGAAGCGCTTGCCGCTCTTGACGGTGCCGATATGGTTATCGCCGCGGGCAACGTCCAGCGTTCCCGTCACTTTCGCCGAATCGGAACTGACGGTTTCCTCCAGTCCGTTGAAGGTGAGGGTATAGTCGCGGATCTGCATGCTCTCGCCGGGCGCCAGTGTGGCATCCACGCTGGCGGAGAACATCTGAGAACCGATGACGCCCATGGCCAGCAGGATGACCCCCAGGTGAACGATGTAGCCGCCGTAGCGCGGCCTGTGTCGCCAGACGAGCCGGGGGAGGGCAACAGGATAGCTGTCGCCGTGGCGGTGGCGGACTCGGACGCCGCGGTAGAACTCCAGCAGGATCGTGGCCGCCGCGAAGCTGAGGGCGGCGAAGGCCACGACGGCCAAGACGGGTCTAAGGCCCAGCAGGTAGAGAGCCGCGGCCACCACCAGCGCCGCTATCGAAGGGAACACGAAGTTGCGCAGCAGGTTCTCCGCGGACGCCTTCCGCCAGCCGATCAGGGAGCAGACGCCAACGAGGACGATGAGGGCCAGGAAGATGGGGCCCGCGACTTGCTGGTAGAAAGGTGGGCCTACCGCCACCTTCACGCCCCGCACCGCTTCGGAGACGAGGGGGAAGATGGTGCCCCAGAATACGGCGAACGCTGCCCCCACGAGCAGCAGGTTGTTGGCGAGGAAGCTGGCCTCCCTCGAGATCATGGAGTCCAGTCGGTGCTCGCTGCGCAGGCCGGGAAGGCGGATCCACAGGAGACCCAGGGAGCCGACCAGCACCGCCGCCAGAAGCGCCAGGAGTAGCGGCCCCACAGCGCCAGCGGCAAAGGAGTGAACAGAGCTGAGGATGCCGCTCCGCGTCACCATGGTGCCGAACAGACACAGGGAGAAGGTGATGATGATGAGGGCCATGTTCCAGACCTTGAGCATCCCCCGCCGCTGCTGGATCATCATTGAATGCAGGAAGGCGGTGCCCGTGAGCCAGGGCATGAAGGCGGCGTTCTCCACCGGGTCCCAGGCCCAGTAGCCGCCCCAGCCCAGCACCCGGTACGCCCACAGCATGCCGAACAGGTTGCCCAGGCTCAGGAACAGCCAGGCCACCAGCGTCCAGCGACGGGTGGAGCGGATCCACCAATCGTCCAGACGCCCGGAGATAAGGGCGGCCATGGCGAAGGCGAAGGGGACAGTGAAGGTCGCGTAACCGAGGAGCAGAGTGGTCGGGTGGGAGATCATGTCGGAGGTGCGGAGCAACGGGTTGAGGCCGGCGCCCTCCGACACAGCCAGAGGCAGCTTCTCCAGGGGGTTGGCATAGAAAGCGATAACGCCCAGGAAGAAGGCCAGGATGCCCATCATCACCGCCGCGACGTAGGGTATCTGCTCCCGCTGCCGCTTCTCTCCCTGCACAACGACGACCACGGCCAGCACAGACAGGACCCATGCCCAGAACAGGAGGGAGCCGGCCTGGCCCGCCCACCAGCCGGCAAAGGTGTACGTCAGCGGGAGGTCGGAACTGGAGTGCTCCGCCACGTAGCGGATGCTGAAGTCGCGGGCAAAGAACGAATAGACAAGGGCTGCCGAGGCGACGCTGGTCAGGCCGAAGACAACGAACACGGCGTTGCGGGCGCTCAGCCACAGCTCGTGGATGCGGGCCCGCGAGCCCACGAAGGCGGCGATCGCCGCGTAGACGGCGACGACGAAGGCGGTGATTAGCGCCGCGTTGCCCACGTCAGCCATTTCAGTCGCCGTCCTCCCTAACCTGATCCGCCGCCGCCTCGTACTTGCTCGGGCACTTCACCAGCAGAGAGTCCGCTTCGAACGTTCCGGCCGGCGCCAGGCTCCCTTCCACCACCACATCGGCCCCCTGCTTGAAGGCGTCCGGCACGATGCCTGAATAGACCACCGGCAGCGACGCGCCGTCCTCACTGGTCACAGCGAAACGAAGGGTATTCGCTTCGGAGTTCGTCACCACGGAACCTTCCTCCACCTTCCCCATGAGGCGCACCTTCTCGCCGTAGGCGGCGTCGTTGCGGGCCAGGAGCTCGTCCACAGTCAGGTAGTACATGGAGGCTCCCTGAAAGGCCGTGAAGCCCAGATACCCAAGGGCGATGGCCACCACCAGACCGACGATGAGAAAGCGCTTTCGGCGCAACCATCCCCCCCGATGCTTCGCTGGCTTCGCCTGGGCCCGCCCCTCGTCATCCATGCGGGTCATCGCTGCTCGTACCTCGTCCTCACCACGAAGGCGGCCATCCTGGTTGGCGGAGGCACGCCTTCCGCGGTCGCCTGACACTGCCTCACGCCGACCACGGCCACCAGGCGCCTCAGCCATAGCCCGCTGAGGATGTCGGCGAGCATCATGGCTGCTTTTACAATTGTGACCTTCATGGGCCCCAGCCGCTTCACCTTTTTCACCTTCTAGGCTAAAGAGTTGTGAAAATCATCGCAATGACAGCAAGTACCTAATTGAGTTGGATAGCGGTACCTATTCGCAGTCAGCGTTAATGAACCAGCGTACAGGCAGTTCCCGATGAACACGTGGATGGCTGTGCCCTCGCTTCAGGAGAGTGATGCTACCGCCACGGAAAAGGAGGCAAGCGGAGAACCCCTGAACGACGCAGACACTGCAAGCCCCCCAACCATGGGCAGGAGCAGCCACCCACTGTTCACTAGAGAATGCCCGAGTGATCCAGAAGAAGCTGATGACCTACGGCCGCATGGGGCGCGGGTGCAATTGTCAGAATCGTCATAATGTCCTAGGCTGGAAGTGAGGCACTTTGGCGCTGTAGGTATTCTGGCAGGACGGAACACGGAAATGCTATCGGTTACAAGGTTACTGACCGGGACGGCCAGCCCAGCGGATGCCCTTCGCTACGGCCGCCTCACGAGCGACATGCCCGCTCATCTCCTCCACTTCTCGGCGGACAAGAAGCCGATAGTGGTGTGGAACCTCACGCGTCGCTGCAACCTGTGCTGCATGCACTGCTACGCCGACTCGCACGACGAGGCCTACGAAGGGGAGCTGACGACCAGGGAAGGGAAGACCCTCCTGGACGACCTGGCCGAGTTCGGCGTGCCCACCGTCCTCTTCTCGGGTGGCGAGCCTCTGACCCGGCCCGACCTGTTCGAGCTGGCGGCCTACGCCCGGGGCAAGGGCCTGCGCTGCGTCCTCTCCACGAACGGCACCCTCATCACCCCTGACGCGGCCCGCAACATCGAGCGCTGCGGTTTTTCCTACGTCGGGGTCAGTCTGGACGGCATCGGCCCCGCCCACGACAAGGTGCGGGGCAAGAAGGGAGCGTACGATGTCGCGCTGGCAGGGCTGCGGCTCTGCCGCGACCTGGGTACCCGGGTAGGGCTGCGCTTCACCGTCCACAAGCGAAACCTGGACCAGCTCCCGGCCGTCTTCGATCTGCTGGAGACGGAGGACATCCCCCGCTGCTGCGTCTACCACCTGGCCTACGCGGGCCGCGGCGACCGCATCCGCGCCTCCGACCTGGGGCCCGAGGAGACGCGAAGGGCGGTCGGCTACATCTTCGAGCGGGCCCAGGACTTCCACCGGAGGGGCTTGGACAAAGAGGTCCTGACGGTGGACAACCACGCCGACAACGTCCTCCTGCACCTGACGGTCCAGCAAGAGCAGCCGCAGCGTGCCGAAGAAGTGTACCGGATGCTTCAGTGGAACGGCGGAAACCAATCGGGCATCGCCGTGTCCTCGGTTGACCCCAATGGGTTCGTGCACGCTGACCAGTTCTCCTGGCACTACGCCTTCGGCAACGTGCGAGAGCGCCCCTTCAGCGCCATGTGGACGGATACCAGCGAGCCGAGAATGGCGATCCTGAAGGACAGGAAGGCTCACCTCAAGGGACGATGTCGCTTCTGTCGCTACCTGGACATCTGCAACGGCAACCTGCGGGTGCGAGCGGAGAGCTATTTCGACGACTTCCTCGCTCCCGACCCCGCCTGCTACCTGACCGATGAAGAGATCGGTATCGCGCCTGACGGCGCCGCGGCCGAGGAGGCGGCCCGCTGGCAGGTACCGGTGCAGCGACTGGGAGCGACGGCATGACGGAGAAGCTACCACAGGCCGCGCTGGAGCGGCGGGCCCACGACGCCCGCCTGGCGGAGGCCAACTTCGACCTCGCACCCTTCACCATCGCCTGGGAGCTGACACGAGCCTGCGCCTTCGCCTGCCGCCACTGTCGGGCGGAGGCCCAGCCCCGACGAGACCCGCAGGAGCTGACTACCCCGGAGGCCTTCCACCTCATCGACCAGATCAAGGAGTTCGGCAACCCTATCCTGGTGATCACCGGCGGCGATCCCATGATGCGCCGCGACCTCTATGACATCATCGCCTACGCTGTCCAGAAGGGAGTGCGTACCGCACTCACCCCCACCACCACCCGCCTGGTGACCGCCAAGGCCCTCGCCCGCGTCAAGGAAGCGGGCGTCAGTCGCGTGGCCATCAGCATCGATGGCCCCAGCGCCGAGGCACACGACGCGTTCCGTGGTTTCCGCGGCTCCTTCCAGATTGCGCAGGGCATCGCCCGGGACATCGTCGCCACCGGCCTATCCCTCCAGATCAACACCACCATCAGCCGCTACAACTTGCACCTGCTGGAAGAGATGACGCAGATGGTGTCTGGCGTGGGCGCCGTACAGTGGAGCCTTTTCTTCTTGGTGCCCACCGGCCGAGGCAAGGCCACCGATATGATCTCCCCCGAGGAGCACGAGCAGGTCTTCCACTGGCTGTACGATCTTTCCCGCGAGGCGCCCTTCGACATCAAGAGCACAGCCGCTCCCGCCTACCGACGGGTGGTCATCCAGCAGGAGCGAGAGAAGGCGCTCCTTGCCGGTGTGTCCAGCAAGGCGCCGCCTACGCTGGCCGGGGCGGGCTACCGCTACCAGGACGGACTACACCGCCCCGCCCAGGGAGTGAACGACGGCAAGGGCTTCTGCTTCATCTCTCACACCGGCGACGTCTGCCCCTCCGGCTTCCTGCCCCTGGCAGCCGGCAACGTTCGGAAGCAATCGGTCGTGGACATCTACCGCCGCTCTCCACTGTTCAGGGACCTGCGAGATCCGGAGAGGCTCAAGGACAGGTGCGGCCGGTGCGAGTTCCGCCAGGTGTGCGGCGGCTCCCGCGCCCGCGCCCACGCTGTGACGGGCGACTACCTGGCCGCGGATCCCTCCTGCATCTATGATCCCCCCGACGTGATCGATTCCGCATCGCGGCGCTCCGCGGACGAGTAGCGACACCCCCTTACAGCCCGTCGAACAGGTCCTGAAGCAGCCCCATCTGAGTGTTGCGGCTGGGCGGCATTCCAAGTCCACGTTCTCGTCGAGCCTGGTAGTGCAGACCCTCACTCTTGACAGAAGGCCGTGACGATACTATGTTGCCTAGGTCAGCGCGTTGGGGAGGGCCCAGGGCACTGGGCAGGGATGGGGTGACAGGTCTCGTAGCGTGTGCAATCCTAGGCCGCGTGAGCGGCTGGACTCCACAGACATGACGCTAGGCCGCACAGATACCCGGCGTCTGCGGAGCCGGGTGCGCAGGTTAGAGTCCCGCCGGAGCGCCAGCTTGTATCGTCGAAATACGAAAGCCCGTGACGTCCAAGGACACCCAAGCGGCTAACCCGCGTTGACGTTGGCCATAACCGGATGCTACCTTCGGGAGCAGTATGCATTTAGCGAACCCAGTCAACTCCTGCGTCAGGCACCTACTGAACGTGCACAGGACGCACCTATCCACACCCATCGTGTCGGCCTCGTCCTCGAGCACCGTGGATGCAGACTGAGCGAAGCGTAGGCGGCATTCAACAGCTGGGGCCGGGCCTGTCCCGGCTTCTTGGGATATCCGCCCCTCTCATCGTGGTCTTGATCACAGCAGTGCTCATATTGGAGCGAACGCCACGACGGGAGCCTCTGATTTACGGCATCCTCGTAGGCGGGCTCCTCATACTCACATGGATCTCGGCACGCAGCAGGGGCGACTACAGGCTCTGGGCCCTTTACACAGGGGGGTTTGCCCTTTTCAGCGTAGTCCGTTCCTTCGCCGACGAGACGGGGGTGGCGACACACATAAACGACCTCGTGCTCGCGGAGAAGACCCTCGCTTTCGGCTCTGTCCCAACGGTGTGGCTCCAGGCACACCTTTTCGATCCGAGGCATATCAGCTGGCTGGACCGAGCCACCACCTACGTCCACTGGTCGTACTTCGTCCTGCCCCATATTTTCGCTGCTTATCTTTTCTTTGAGAGGCGTCACCTCTTCGAGCGGTACGTCTTTCTATTTGTTGGTGTGTTGGCCGCCGGTCTTGCCATCTGCTTCATTTATCCAGCGGCTCCCCCGTGGGCAGCCTCTCTGACAGGGCATCTCGATCCCACGTACAAGGTCGTAACTGAGGTCGGCGGCGAGTTGCATGTAAACCTCTACCGGTACTTCGACAGCCAGATTCGGTCATCGAACCCGGTAGCTGCCATGCCCTCAGTCCACATGGCGACTAGCGTCATCGTGCTGCTGATGGCCTTCCGCGTGAACTGGATGTTGGGAGCCCTAGCGGTGGTATACAACGCAGCCATGGCGTTCTCTCTCGTGTACCTGGGAGAGCACTACGTCCTCGACATACTGGTGGGAGCCCTCCTGACAGTCACCCTATACGCCGCAATGGAGCTTTGGCTGCGCCGTCGCAACCGGGAGTCTGATGCGCTGCCGGCCCCGGTGGAGGCCGCTGACATCGCTGCCAGGAGACCCCTCGCCAGCCCACCTGCGGAGCCAGGCACGCCGGGTTGAGTCGGCGGGACACCTCCTAGCGCGAGGGCCTTTCGCCCTTCCCGGTACCGGCCTCACAACACCTACACATATTTCATCTCCCCCAGCGCCGCGGGGGGTTGACAAATGCCGCGGCCGGGCGGAAACTCGGCGCAGCGTTACGGTTTCCGTAGCGGTGGGGGCCGACGTGGCGTCTTTTCTTGGCCCTGATTATTGGATGCCGCTCCCGGCCACGCGCTCTCGCCCGGCCGTCCTGGGCAGGCGCTGGACTGCTGCCGCTTCCACGCCGTCGGCTCCGCCGCGGGACCGCTGGGCCCCTGCTCAACCTGACAACTCTGCCGTGCCCCTCCTCGAGAGGCATTGGGCCGGCGGTGTCGCTTTGACTGCCCGCACCACACCCCTCCACGCAGGCAGACGCGGCGAAGAAACCATAACGCTCACGGCACTCGACTCACCTCCCCAAACCATAACGCGACTTTGCGTTGGCTGCGGCGGGCCGCTGGAGGGCAAGAGACCGCAGGCGAAAGCTCACGGACCCGCCTGTCGGCAGCGAGCGTACCGCCGGCGAAAGAAGGAAGTCGAGCAAGCGCAGGGCCAGAGGCGGAACGGGCGCGGTCCGGACCCCGAGCCAGCGGGTCTGGCCCGGACGACTGTCCGCTCAGCACAAGGGTGACGGCAGCCGCAGACTCGCGCTTGGGTCGCACACCCCCAGCGGGCTGAACTTCCCGCATCTGTAACCCGTGGTGTATGATGCCACTGCGCGCTTCAGCGGGAGCCTCTGGATACGGAGGGATGCGCATGTCCGAGCTTTGGTTCAAATCGGCTTATGAACTGGCGCAGGCGATACGCGCCCGCGACCTATCGCCGGTGGAGCTGATGGAAGCCTGCCTGCAGCGGATCGAGCAGGTCAACCCCGTCCTCAACGCCTTCATCGCCATGCGGCCCGAGGAGGCGCTCGGCGAGGCGCGCGCCGCCGCCGAGCGCATCGCGGGCGGCGAGGAGGTGGGCGCCCTGGCCGGGCTCCCCTTCGGCGTCAAGGAGTTGGAGGACGCCGAGGGGTTCCCCTCAACCCATGCCTCAGTGCCATACAAGGACAACCGGCCGCAGCGCGACTCGGTGCAGGTGGAACGGCTGAAGAAAGCGGGCGGCATCCTTCTGGGCAAGACGAACTCCCCCGAGTTCGGATACACGGCCTTCACCAAGAACCTCCTGTTCGGCATCACCCGCAACCCCTGGAACCCGGAGCGCACGCCGGGCGGCTCCAGCGGCGGCACTTCGGCAGCGATCGCGTCCGGCATGGTTCCTCTGGCCACCGGCTCCGACGGCGGCGGCTCCATACGCATCCCCGCCTGCTATACCGGCTGCTTCGGGCTGAAGCCCACCTTCGGCCGCGTGGCGAAAGGGCCCTTCCACATGCTCAAGTGGAGCGACACCAGTTGCTACGGGCCCATCACCCGCACCGTGCGCGACGGCGCCATGTTCATGGACGCGGTCGTCGGCCATCACCCGGCCGACCCCGACTCTCTCCCCCATCCCGGCATCTCCTACGTGGAGACGCTGGAGCAGCTTCCCCGCAAGCTCCGCATCGCCTGGAGCGACACCCTGGGCTACGCCCATCTTCAATCGGACGTCCGGCGCGAGGTGGAGGAGGCGGTGCGGGTGTTCGAGAAGCTGGGACACAACATCGAGGAGCTGGAGGGCGGGTTCCCGGACCCGGGCCTGGAGTGGGTCCGCGTCGCCGACGCCGAGACCTACGCTGAGATCTACGACAAGATCGACGGCCACCGGGAGGAGTTCGGGCGAGCCTTCCTGCGAGGCGTGGAGGCCGTGCGCGGTCTCACTCCTGAGAAGTACGGCGCCGCCCAGCGCGCCCGGGCGGAGCTGGTCAACTACCTCTGGCACCTGTTCGAGCGCTACGACCTGATGATGACCCCCACACTGCCTACGGAGGCGTTCGACGCCCGCGGCAAGTGGCCGGCTGCGATAGACGGAGAGCCCATCACCAACCCGCTGAACGTCATCGCCTTCACCTACCCGTTCAACCTGTCGCGACACCCGGCGGCCACCGTGCGGGCGGGGCTCACCGACTCCGGCCTGCCCTGCGGCCTCCAGATCGTGGGGCCCTACCAGCGTGAGGACCTCGTCCTGCAAGCCTCATACGCCTACGAGCAGGAGCGTCCCTGGAACGATGCCTGGCCGAGGGAGGTACCGGCCACCGTCTAGCCCGGCCGCTTTCGCGCGCCGTGAACTGAGAGAAGGAGACGACGATGGCGACGAAGACGGACGATATCTACGTCGGGCGGGACTACGGCGGTCGCCAGGTCGAGATCACGCCGGATCTTGTCCGCCACTACGCCGAGTCGGTGGGCGACCACAACCCCTGGTACTTCGGCGACTCGCCCTTCGGCGGGCCCGTCGCCCCGGCCCTAATCCTGCACAGCGAGGTCTACCAGAGCCTGGCCTGGTATCTCCCGAACTTGTACGGCAACCTTCACGCCAAGCAGGAGTGGGAGCTGTTCCACCCGATCATGGTGGGGGACACCGTCACCACCCACTCCCTCATCGTGGACCGCCACATCAAGCGGGACCGGGAGTACGTGGTCAAGGAAGTGACCTGCTTCGGGCCGGACGGGCGCTTCCTGCATCGCGGCCGCACCCACCAGAGTTTCGTTCTCGACACGGGCCAGAAAACCGTCGTTGACAAGGAGCGGGAGAAGAGGGGCGACCGCCGCTTCGACATGGGCGTCGAGGAGCCGCTGGAGGAGGTCCCGAGCATCACCAAGGCGATCACCCTGGAGATGTGCCAGAAGTTCTCCGGGCCGAGCAAGAACTATCACAACGACGTCGAAGAGGCGCACAAGATGGGCTTCCCGGACATCGTGGTCCAGGGGATGATGTCCCTCTGCTTCCTGTCCCAGATGATGACGGAGCGCTTCGGCGCTGGCTGGTACGTGGGCGGCCGGATGAGCGCGAGCCTGGTGAACGTCGTGTGGGGGAAGGACGAGGTCACCTGTCGCGGCCACGTCACCGGCCTCGCTGCGGAGGGGGCGGCCCAGCGGGCGCACCTCCAAGTGTGGTGCGAGAAGCCCGATGGCACCAGGGTGGTGGTGGGCAGCGCCAGCGCGGTCCAAGCGTAGGCAGCCAGCGGAAGAAGCAAAGAGGCCCAGCCTCTCGGCTGGGCCTGTGTCATCTTCGGCCCGGGGCTACGCGGGCAGTTGCGGCAACCGCTCCACGATCATGTCCAGCGCCTCGCCGCGGCGCACCCAGCGCACGAGCTCCTTGCGCAGCAGGCGGCTGGCCTTCTCCAGAGCCTGCATACGGCTGGGGTCCCGCTGCTGACCCATGGCGGAGTGGACCTCCCTCAAGGCGCTCTCGCAGGCGGCAGCCATCCGCCAAGCGAAGAACCAGCGGCCGTTCAGGTCAGCCCACGCTTCGGTGCTGTGCGTCCGTACCTGTTGCGCCGTTGCCATAATTGGTAACCCCATCGCTTTTCTCTCGGCTCATCAATATAGGATGCGCTGGCCGCCCTCCTGTTACATGCAACCTCGGACTAAACAGATCCGTCTGCTATACTGAAGCCGACTCTATTCGAGAGGTGAATACCGCTGGCTAGAAGACAGAGACGAAGAAGACGACTTTCGGGAGCGCCGATGGCCCGCCGGGCCAGACCGCCCTTCCCCATCAACCTGATCTGGAACGTTAAAGCCTTCTACGTCACTTTCATCATAGCGATGATCGCCAGCCTGGCCGCCACCGGACTGGCGACCGGGCTCGGCGGCACCACCCAGCGACAGACCACTGCCCCCGAGGACAACTCCACCGTCGGCGCCGAGGAGACGCCCACGGGGTTGGCCACCTTCGACGCGCCGGGCGATGCCAAGTTGAAGGCCTCCAAGGACTATAAGGCCGTCATCACCACCGACCAGGGGAAGATCGTCATAGACCTGAGCGCCGACGCGCCCGAAGCGGCCAACAGCCTGGCCTTCCTGGCCAGCAAGGACTTCTACCACGGGCTGCAGTTCTTCTGGGTGCTGCCGAAGTTCGATATCCAGACGGGCGACCCGACCTGCGAGTCCTCCGGCAAGCTCTCCTGCACCGGCACGGGCGGCCCCGGCTACGACCTGCCGAAAGAGGGGGGGGACTCCACCCAGGCCGACAAGTGGACGGTGATCGCCCCCGTCATCTCTCCCGGCAGCGACCGGGTGCATGGCAGCCAGTTCGTGATCGCTCTGAGGGACAAGCTGGAGTTCGAAGGCAGCGTAATCGGCCAGGTGGTAGAGGGCCAGGATATCCTGGAGAAGCAGCCGGAACGCGCACCCTGCTTCGGCTCGCAGTCCAGCGAGTCCTGCCAGACGGAAGAAGAGTTGCCGCCGGCGCTCACCATAGAAGACATCGAGGTCAAGCCCGCCTAGGAGGGTGCCGAAGAACTTGGCCGTTCACCCTTCGACAAGCTCAGGGCGAGCGGTTTCAGATTCCGCTCGTGGTTCGACAGGCTCACCACGAGCGGCCCCCGAGCCTTTTTCAGCACCCTGCTAGGGCGTTCGC
>DAOUMF010000149.1:0-39839 GCA_034411955.1 Dehalococcoidia bacterium | reverse complement strand
GGTGCCCCCCGCGCGGCCGGAGATGTTGGCCCCCATTCGCCGGAGGGGCTGGACGACGCGGGCCATGGGGCGCGAGCGGAGGGAACGGTCACCGCTGAGGACGGAGAAGAAGGGCTGCGGGGCCAGGAGGCCAGCCAGGAGACGCATGGTGGTGCCGGAGTTGCGGCAGTCGAGGACGCGGTCGCTCTCCGAGAGGCCGTGGCGACCGCGGCCGTGTATGGCCAGGGTCGCTTCGTCGTGCCACGACCATGGGACGCCGAGGATACGCAGGCAGCGGAGGGTGGCGAGGCAGTCAGCGGCGCGCTGGAAGCCGTGGACGAGGGCGTGGCCATCGGCGATGGCGTTCAGGATGGCGGCGCGGTGGGAGATGGACTTGTCGCCGGGGGGCACGATGGTGCCGCGGAGGGTGCGAGCGGGGCGAACCTGGCGCTGCACGGGAGGTCACCCGCGGTCTTTACGCTCGAGCTTTTCCAGGTCGCGCCGGATGTCCTCAGCGATGCGCTGGGATCGGCTGCGCTTGTCCTTGGCGCGGGCCTCGTCCGCCTCCCGCAAGAGGCCGGGCAACTCTTGGGCCTTCTTGATGCGGTCGGAAATCCAGCCGCCGATGAGGGAGTTCATGAGCTCCCGGCGAACGTCGGGCTGATCGACTTCGAGGCGCCGGGGGCGGGGCTCGGCGATGAAGGTATCGCGATCCATCTGGGCCCTGGCGAAGGTCTCCAGCAGTTCCTCTTCGTCGCCCTCCAGGAGGTCGCGGTAGCGCCGCAGTTCGTCACCCATTCGGTCCAGCCAGTGGATGGCGGCGTCACGATTGGTGAGGAAGATATCGTGGCTCATCCGGGGGTCGCCGGAGGTGAGGCGGGTGACGTCGCGGAAGCCGGAAGAGGCCATGGGAGAGAGGTCGCTCCAGGCAGGGCTGGCACGGAGGAGGGTGAACAGGGCGGTGGAGAGCAGCAATGGAAGGTGGCTGACGGCGGCGGCGTATTGGTCGTGCTCCTTGGGGTGCAGGAACATGGGCTCGGCGCCCACGAGGCGCACTATGCCGATGACGGCGCGCACGGCGCCCTCATGAGCGTCCACGGCGGGGCATATGCAGTAGGGGCGCTGGCGGAAGAGGCCCTCCTCCGCATTGTCGATCCCCTGCGTCTCCTTGCCGGCCATGGGGTGCCCTCCAACGAAGCTCACGGAGGGGGGCAGGAGCTGCGCCGCCCACTCCATGATCCGCTCTTTGGTGCTGCCGGTATCGGTAACGACGCAGCCCTCCGGCAGGTGGGGAGCAATCTGCTCCATGACCTCGCGTATGGCGAGGATGGGGGTGGCGATGATGACGATACCGGCCCGCTCCACAGCCCGCGGCAGGTTGTGCTCCGCCCGATCGATGGCGCCGATCTTGCGGGCCTTGTTGGCGGACTCGCGGCGGCGGGAGTGGCCGACGACCTCCACCTCCGGGAGGCGGGCAGCCTTTATGGCGAGGCCGAGCGAGCCGCCGATGAGGCCGAGGCCAATTATGGTGATACGTTTGCGTTCCTGGGCTTCCTTCATGATGGCGTCATGAGCTTAGCACGAGCGGCTGGGGCAGGGAAAGCACCGCTAGCCGAAGACGTTCTGGTCTATACCGGCGAAGAGGCGGGCGAGGACGTTGATGATGGGGCTCATGACCTCGAACAGTATGCCGAACTGGCCGCCGGTGAGGAAGGGCAGGGCGATGAGGACGATGAGGATAATGAGGCCGTAGCGGGCCTGGAACTGCATGTAGGAGCGGGCAGCGTCGTCGGTGAGGAAGGCGGGGACGAGGCGGTGGCCGTCCAGGGGGAAGATGGGAAGGAGGTTGAAGACGCCGAGGATGATGCTGATGAGGACGATAGCGCTCAGATAAAGGCCCAGGTAGTCGACGGCGTCGAAGCCGAAGAAGATATGGAGATCGATGTCAGCCAAGTTGAAGGGCGACAGCCAATGCACCAGTCCCAGCCGGAGGGGCAGGCCGGCGACGGCGGCGACGAGGAAGTTGGAGAATGGCCCGGCACCGGCGATGATGGCCATCGCCGCCTTGGGGTCGCGGGCGACGTTGGGGTTCACCGGCACCGGCTTCCCCCAGCCGAAGCCGACCAGGAAGAGGAGGATGGTGCCGGCGGGGTCAAGGTGCGCCAGGGGGTTGAGGGTGACGCGGCCGAGGCTGCGGGGCAAACGGTCGCCCATTCTGTCGGCTACGTAGGCGTGGGAGAACTCGTGAACGGAGATGCCGACAACGAGGGCCGTTACGAGGGCTCCGAAGACGACAAGGGCGACTAGTGGGTCGTTTTCCAGTCGGTCCAAGTAGCGAAAGAGAAGCATTCGGCTCGAATCAATGATAGCACGCGGTCAGCGGTTGACGGGGACCGGACAGGGCGTGCGGGGGCTAGCTCTTGCGGGAGTCCCGACCGGTGGTCGCAGGGTGCGACGGCGCGGTCGCAGGCGGAGGACTCCCCGCCACGTCCATGCGGCTGGCCACGGAGCGCACGCCGGGGACCGCCGACGCGGTCTTCACGATGTCGGCGACTGCGGCCTCGGCCCTGACGGAGCCGCAGAGAGTGAGGTCGCCGAGGGCAGACCGCACGTAGATACGTCCGTAGCGGAAGAGGCCGGCGGCGTCGAGGGCGCGGCCGACATCGATCTCCAGTTGGTGATCATCGACAACGGTGTCGATGAGGGCAGTGACGCCGGGCACGGAGGCCGCCGTGGCGTGGACGTAGGCCTTAGCCTGGGGCGTGCGGACGTTTCCCGATAGATGGGCGACCTCGTCCACGACCGCGACGTTGAGGGTGCGGCGGTCGTCCGCGGTCAGGTAGCGATGGGCGGCGAGGGCGCCGCGCACGGCCTCCGCGAGTTCGGAGTCGGGACGGTAGACGGCTAGAGCGTCCGTCTGAACCGCGAGCCTGATCGCGCCACCCTCCAGGGTGACATCCTGGACCGGGATGATGAGCAGTTCTGAGGCGAACAGGCCCCATCTCAGGAGGAGGTGGCTGGCCTGCCGGGAGGCCCTGTGAACCAGGGCGCCGGCCAGCCTGGCGTCGCTGGCGGAGAGAGGCGTCCTGGCCGAAAGAGGCCTGGGCGGAACAGCCACAGGGGGAACCTGGCGGCCGAACGCCTCGTGGCTGGTGCAGTCGAGGGAGAGGGAATCATCGTCCCACTGGTTGGCGGTGGAGAAGGGAAGTTTGACTTCCAGGGGGCGAAAGATGCCGCGGGAGAGCACAAGGTTGAGGATCAGCCATTGGGCATCGGTCTCCAGGGCGGCAAGACGGCCCTGCCAGCGGTCGCGGAACCGGACGGGGCATCCCAACCGCAAGGGTGAACAGTCGCTCTGCATGTAGGCCTCCAGCGGGGTGGCCTGCCGACGGCTAGGTTAGGACAGGGCGGGGCTAGGAGCAAATCAGGGAGAATCGGCGGGCTTATCTCCAGACACAATCATCTGCTTATGTACCGCAATTCTCTTGACGAAGAGAAGACAACTAGTTAAGCTATCGGACAGATTTGCACGGGGCAGTTTCCTATATCGCGAAAGGAGGGAAATTATGCCACAGTGGTTGACACGCCACAAGTGGCTCTTGATAGCAGCGGCAGCCCTGGTAGTCCTCCTCGCCTTTGCCGCCTGCGGGGAGGAGGAGAAGGAGGGCGAGACGCCCGCGGCCGGCGAGACGCCGACAGCGGCCGGGCCGCTGAAGATCGGGGTGCTGGTGGCGTTCACCGGCGACCTATCGGACTTCGGCCCTGCGCACGAGAACGCAGCACGGCTGGCGGCGAAGGAGATCAACGCCGCGGGCGGCGTCCTGGGCCAGGACATCGAGATCGTGACGGGCGACACGGGCACGGACCCTTCGCAGGGGGCCACGGAAGCCACCCGCTTAGTTGAGGTGGAGAACGTAGACGCGATCCTGGGGGCGCTGTCCAGCGGCGTGACGCTGCAGATAGCAGAGTCAGTGACAGGGCCCGGCAACATTCTACAGATATCGCCAGCGTCTACGTCGCCGGGTCTGACCGAGGCGATCGACAACGACTTCCTGTTCCGAACGACCATCTCCGACGCGGCTCAGGGCGTCATTCTGGCTCAGTTGGCCGGCGACCTAGACCTAACCACCGTCTGCAACATGTACATCAACAACGCGTACGGTGAAGGTCTGTCCGACTCCTTCAAGACGAACTTCGAGGCTGCGGGCGGCACGATAACCGCTGCCGTGCCGCATGAGTCGGAGCAGGCCACGTACGCGTCGGAGCTGAGCACCTGCACCGCCGATAATCCGGAGGCGCTGGCAGCCATTGCCTACCCTGAGAGCGCAGGCGTGTTCCTGAGGGAATCGGTGGAGGCAGGGAACGTGGACACGTACCTGTTCGTGGACGGCACGAAGTCCTCAGACCAGTTTGCCGATCTGGGCTGGGCGAACTTCGACGGGATGCACGGCACAGCGCCGAGCGCGCTGGACCTGCCCACCGGCGCGGCCTTCGAGACCGCCTATGAGGCTGAGTACGGCTCTACCCCGCCGCTGCCGTTCATGCGGGAGATGTACGACGCGGTGTACCTAGTGGCTCTGGCAGCAGAGAAGGCCGGCTCGACCGACTCCACAGCCATCCGAGACGCCCTGCGGGATATCGCGAACCCGCCGGGAGATACAGTCAACCCGGGCACCGAAGGCTTCACGACCGCCCTGGCCGCCATCGCCGCCGGCAATGACATCAACTACGAGGGCGCGGCCGGACCCGTGGATCTGGACGAGAACGGGGACGTACTGATCGGCGCCATCGAGACCTGGCATGTGGACGCCGCGGCTGAGGATCTGATAACGGACGAAGTGTTCAAGGTCGACCTGAACACCGGGGAGGTCACCAAGATCGAGTAAGCGCGTCTAGGCCAAATTGCCCTGTTGGCAAGCGCTGGGGGGCCTCTTCAAGAGAGGCCTCCCAGTTTGTATACGGCAAACAGTCTACTCGGCGGGCAGGTCTGCCTCTCCCGGCGATGGCTGCTCCGGTCTACGTAGGCGCCTCGCATGGCGCTCCACCCAGATGGAGACCCGCCGCTCCTCCGGGATGAGGCCCTGCGGGCGCAGAAGAAGGACAATGACGATTAGGGCGCCCAGCACGAAGTCGCGGATGAAGAAGATGCGGCTGCCGATGGCGGTGGGGAGATCGTATCCCTGGAGCTGGAGGGTGATGTTCCAGAGTCCCCAGACGATATAGGCGCCGAGGATGGCGCCCTTGTTGTTGCCGCTGCCGCCGACCATGAGCATGGCCCAGAAGATGAAGGTGGCGAAGAAGTGGGTGAAGGTGTCGGGGGAGATGGAGCTGTTGGCGTAGCCGTACATGGCGCCGCCGATGCCCATGATCATCGCTCCCACTACGAAGCCCTGGGACTTAAAAGCGAAGACGTTCTTACCGCTGGCGGCGGTGGTCAGCTCATCCTCGCGTAGGGCACGCAGGACACGGCCCCAGGGTGAGCGGATTCCCCGCTCGACGGCCAAGAAGACGAGGATGAGGACAGCGACGGCGATGCCGAAGATGACGAACCGGTACTCGTCCAGTCCGATCCAGCCGCTTAGGGGGCGGGGGATGCCCGGGAGGCCGCGGGTGCCGTTGACGAGCCACCGCTCCTCGATGGTGATCCGACGCAGGAATTCCGCGATGCCGATGGTGGTGATGGCCAGGTAGTCTTCGCGCAGTCGCAGGGCGGGGATCGAGAGGAAGAAGGCCAGGATACCGCAAGCCACGGCGGCGCCAATGATGCCGACCAGGAAAGGGAACCACTGTCCGCTGTCCAGGGCCGGGATTATGTTCAGCGCGTCGCCGAAACCTCCCACGTACTCAACGTACTCGCCGCTGGCGGGGGGTTTGGTGATGATAGCAGCGGTGTTGGCGCCGACCAGGAAGAAGGCCATGACGCCAAAGTTGAAGACGCCAGTATAGCCCCACTGGACGTTGAGGCCCAGGGTCAGAAGGCCGTAGATGGCGACAAAGGTGGCGAAGAAAGTCAGGAAGTTGATGGCGCCGCCGCCGAATGTCGGGATCACGCCGAACTGTAGGTCGACGTGAAAGTCCCAGCCGGAGCGCTCGGCAGGTATCACGACGATGGCCAGAGTGATAATCAGGAATGTGAGCGGCGTGAGGAGCCGGCCCCAGTCTAGGCGCGCGCGCAGGCCGTGCGCGCTGAGCACCGCCGGCAGCTTCATCACGTCTTCGCTCCGAGCAGGCCGCGGGGCCGTAGCAGCAGGATCAGGATCAGGATGATGAAAGCGATAGAGAACTTGTAGCCGGGACTGAGAAAGCCCAGGGTGACGGCGACCTCCTGGGTGATGCCCACGATCATGCCGCCTGCAAAGGCGCCCTGGGGGCTGCCGATGCCCCCTAGGATAGTTGCCGCGAACAGGGGCAGGAGGAGGACGAACCCCAGTTCGGGCTTGAGCTGGGCCTGCAAGGCCAGCATGACGCCGGCAACCGCCACCAGGACACCGCCGATGAGCCAGGTCCACCTGATGATCTGTTCCGGGTTTATGCCGCTAACTTCGGCCAGGTCCGGATTGTCGGACACAGCGCGCATCGCCTTGCCGAGCTTGGTGCGGAAAAGCAGAACATAGACGAGAGCAGCAAGAATCATGGCAGTGATGAAAATGAATATCTGATCTGTGACGATGCGGACGCCAAAGGGGAGGTCTGTCGTGGGACGGATTCCGGGAACGTACAAGCGGCGAAAAGAGGCCCAGAGCATGAGCATGAGGCTGCGCATGGCGATGGCGATGCCGAGGGAGGCGATGGCGAAGATGACGATGCCACTGCCGCGGCGGCGCAGAGGCCGATAGACAAGGAAATCCAGGAGAACAAACACCAGCGCCATGGCAACGGCGGCCACAGCCATGGCGATAATGAGGCCGTAGCCGAATGAGAAATCGCCGCCGCCGAGCTGGTCGGGCCAGGGGATGCTGTCGGTGGCTCCTGGCAGATCGTTGAGGCTCCAGGGCAGGGGCCGAGTGTCCGCCCTGTCTCCGACAACGATGCCGGTGAGGGCGAAGAAGGCGATGTAGGCGGCGAGCATCATTGAGTCGCCGTGGGCGAAATGGGCAAACTTGAGGATGCCGTAGATGAGGGTGAGGCCGATGGCTCCAAGAGCGAGGACGCTACCGGTGACCACGCCAACGGCGAAGGCGTCGGTCCTGGTAAGGATGGCCCAGATACCGAAGACAACGATGTTGGCCCACAAGCCGGTGATGATGAGGTCGTCGCCCCGCGCCCGGAGGGTATCGGCGTATCTGAACATGAGGCCCCCGGCTCCCAGGAGCAGGACAATCACCGCAGCCCAGCCGACGGCCACGGGTCCGTCCGTTTCGGCTACGACAGCCCAGGCCGCGAAGGAGAGGGCGACAACCCAGACGATTGTGCCAATAATGACGTCGCCGAGGCCACGGAGTCGGTCTAGGAGCCGGTCGTAGGTGAGTTCGATCGTGGCCATGCCTTACGCGCCCAGGTAGAGCTTACCCACCTCTTCGTTGTCCAGAAGGCTGGCGGCTTCGCCTTCGATCCGGTTCTCGCCCATAGCCAGGACGTAGGCGCGACTGCTGAAGCTGAGGGCTTCCTTGGCGTTCTGTTCCACAAGGAGGATAGCGGTGCCGGAGCGGTTGATTTCGCCGATCTTCTCAAAGATGGACTCGACCATGATGGGTGAGAGGCTGGCGGAGGGCTCGTCGAGGAGGAGGACCTTGGGGTCGAGCATGAGGGCGCGAGCGAGGGCCAGCATCTGGCGCTGGCCGCCGGAGAGCCCACCGGCGCGCTCGCCGCGGCGGTCGGTGAGGTCAGGGAAGAGGCCGTAGACGCGCTCCAGACGCTCTCGCAGGCCATCGCGGCGGACGAAGGCACCCATCTCCAGGTTTTCGTTGATGGTGAGGCTGGGGAAGACGTTGTCAACCTGGGGGACGTAGGACATGCCGCCCTGGACTATGCGATCCGGAGAGAGGTTTGTTACCTCCCGGCCCAGCAGTTGGACGCTCCCGCTGCGGACGGAGAGCAGGCCAAAGACGGCCTTGAGGAGGGTGGACTTGCCTGCACCGTTGGGGCCGATGACGGCCACGATCTCACCCTCGTTGAGGGCAATGGAGACGCCGTGGAGGATCTCCACTTCTCCGTAGCCGGCGACCACGCCTTCAGCTTGGAGCACGGACGTCATCGGTACTGCCCGCCCAGGTAGGCCTCCAGCACCCGCTCGTCCCGCTTGATCTCCTCAGGGGATCCTTCGGCAAGCCACTCCCCCTGACTCATGACGATAACGGGGTTGCAGAGGCGGGTGATCAGGTCCATATCGTGCTCGATGACGAAGAAGGTGATGCCGCGGTCACGGCACAGCGTCTCGATGTTCTCCACCAGCCTGCGCATGAGGACCCGGTTGACGCCGGCGCCGGGCTCGTCCAAGAGTATCATCTGGGGGTCGCACATGAGAGTGCGGGCCAGTTCCAGCAGCTTCTTCTGGCCCCCCGAAAGGTTTGCAGCGTACTCGTCGCGGAGATGGAGGAGATTGACGAACTCCAGGACTTCCAGGGCTTTCTCGTATATGCGCCGCTCCTGGCGGGAGACGCGGAAGCTGAACAGCCAAGGGTTCCAGATGCGCTCGCCGACCTGATGGGCCGGCACGAGCATGAGGTTCTCCAAGACGGTCATCGTCTTGAGCTCGCGCGGAATCTGGAAGGTGCGGACGATGCCGCGATGGAATATGCGGTGCGGGGGCAGTCCATCGATGCGTTCGTCCCGGAACAGGATGCGGCCGGCAGAGGGCCTGAGAAAACCGGTGACTAGGTTGAAGAGGGTGGTCTTGCCAGCGCCGTTGGGTCCGATGAGGCCGGTGATGGTGCCCCGCTTGACAGATAGCGTGCAGTTGTTGACGGCGCGGACGCCATCAAAGGACTTGGTGACGCCCTGGGCTTCAAGTATGGGAGCCGAGTCTTGCATATCATCACGCTCGGACGGTTCTTTCGCGGGCCCCAGCAAAGCGACTCTAGTATAGAGGACGGGGCACGGGGAATGCCAACGGTTGCTCGCAAGACTGTGGCGATGCGACATTCGCTTCGATCGTGTCCAGGGATTGCCGCGTTGGCGACGGCGGAGTAGCCCCCCGGCTTGGCAGGTGAGTGCAACGGCAGGCATCAGGCCCCTCGATTGCGGTACTCCTGCACTGCTGCATCGGCGAACCAGGCAGAATGCAGCGAGCCGAGGAGACGCTCTCGCTGCGATTCCCCATGCGGGAAGCGGCATTATAGTCCGCTACCAGAACATGTCACGTGGCCGTCCGCCGCCGATGGCGTCTCAAGGCTGGCGAGGAGGTGCTGGCTGAAATAGCGGACAATTGAAGAGACGGCTGGTTGACAACGCGACAGGGTCGGGGCAGAATCCCGTTGGTAGGGCATACTTACGAGGGGGCATCCGGCTATGACAGAACTGTCATCACAACAGGAGCATGACGAGCGACAGGCCATTCGCGAGATGGCGAGAGTGATGGCCGCTGCTCTCGCGAAAGGCAAGAGCAAACAGGAGATCGTGGAGGAGCTAATTCGGGCCGGGTGGCCTGAAGAAACCGCGAGAGGATTCGTACGCCGAACGCTTCCTCGCTAACCAAAAGCTGCGCAGTCGCGTTGTTGCATTTGGGACAGCAGTCGCGCTGACCCTCCCCGGTAGCCCCTCGACGTGGCCGGTTGACGCCGACCCATCCCCTGCCACGCCGGGGGGTTCTCTTCTGCAGGCCTGCGACACCGCGCTCAGCAAGCCAGAGCTGGAACAGGACGGAGCGCGAGCCTGCTACCGACAAGCTCTCTGGGAAGCCCACGCAGGCTGGTTGCCGACCCGTGCGATTGAATGCTCAGCAAGTCGGCCTAGGGGACCCGGTCTTGAACGATGGGCCTACCTAAGCTCTCGCCGCGCCGGACCACCGACATCAGTTCGCCAAGGATCTCCTCGGCCATCACCGTCACCCTCCCTGCTGTGGATGCCGTCGGCCACGCAGCCACGGATGTGGTCCTCCAGAAGGATTCCCGCAACGGCATCGGCCGCGGAGCGCGCGGACGATATCTGCTGGAGGACGTCCACGCAGTACCGGTCCTCCTCCGCCACGCGCCGGAGGCCTCCCACCTGGCCCTCCATCCTGTTCAGCCGCCCGATGAGGGAAGCCTTGTCGGCGGCGTAGGACTTTGACAGCCTGGGTGTAGTCATATACAGTCTCGTCATGATATACTCCGTGGTAGTACGGAGCACCCTTCGAGCGCAATCAAGGAGCCCTGACATGCCCGTTTCCCCGCCGATCCAAACCGAAGACAGCCTGGCAACTCAGCGCCGCTACGACCGACAGG
Organism: Dehalococcoidia bacterium; assembly: GCA_034411955.1. Lineage (GTDB taxonomy): Bacteria > Chloroflexota > Dehalococcoidia > SM23-28-2 > RBG-16-64-32 > DAOUMF01. Next base: position 29,499 of record DAOUMF010000149.1, on the reverse strand, counting down.
CGACCCTCTACGATCTGATGGAGGTCCCCGTTGAACTCCTGGCGTTCGGGAAGCTGCGCCGGAGGCTCTGGCGCGAGGTGGACGGGGCGGTCGTCCTAGAGATTGGTGTGGGCACCGGCAAGAACATGCCGCACCACTCGGACAGCGCACGGACCGTGGCCGTTGACATCAGCCCCCGCATGCTGCGGCGGGCCGCCCGCCGGGCCCAGCGGCTGAGACGTGGCGCGGACCTCGTGCTGGCCGACGCCGAGCACCTGCCCTTCCGCGACGACGCCTTCGACGCGGCAGCCGATACCTTCGTGTTCTGCTCCGTCCCGGACCCCATCGCCGGCCTTCAGGAGGTGCGCCGCGTCGTCCGTGACGGCGGGCGCGTCCACCTCCTAGAGCACGTGCGGGCCCGCAACCCCGTCGTCGGGCGGCTGATGGATCTGGCGAACCCGATAGCGGTTCGCCTGACCGGGGCCAATGTCAATCGGGACACGGTGTCCAACGTGGCCAAGGCAGGCATATCCCTCGATGCCGTCGAGTCCCGGGGGTTCGGGATCATCAAGCTAATTCGAGGGTCGGCCGGGCAGCGACCGTCCGACCAGGGGGAGCACGACCCGCCAACACAGGAGGTGACGAGTGATGTGGCACACCGGTGACGGCATGGGTTGGTGGATGCTGTGGGGCGGGCTGATGATGATCCTGTTCTGGGGTGCGATCATCGCGCTAATAGTCTGGGCGATCCAGAGCGTGACGCGACGGGAGTCCGGGCAGGCACACGTCCCGCAGCCCAACCCCTCGGCTCGGACCCCTCTGGACATCACCAAGGAGCGCTATGCCCTGGGCGAGATCAGCCGCGAGGAGTTCGAGCAGATCAGCAGAGACCTGGAAGGTCCCTGAGCGCCCCGGAGAAGGCGCTGCAAGGGGGCCGAGCCGGCGCCGTTTCCTACCTAGGTCCGCAGCCCGCGCCGGACCACCGAGATGAGCTCCTTGACCATCTCCTCGCCGTGGCCGTGCTGGATGGCGTCCGTGACGCACCCCTCGATGTGGTCCTGGAGCAGTAGCAGTGATACTTCTCCGGCAGCCCTGGAGAGGGCCGTGAGCTGCTGGATGATCTCGGGACAGTAGCGGTTATCTTCGATCATCTTGCGGATGCCGCGGGCCTGCCCCTCGATGCGGCCCATGCGGGCCAGAAGAACATCTTTGTCCTTGCTGTAGAGGTATTGATGCGTGTGGTGAGCTGCCTGAGCCATGATAAGAACCTCCGTCGATACCCAGTAGTAGTATATCATCTTGCCCCCAACGCAACCATTCGTTGGCTCCCGCGGCACGGGTATCCCGCCTCCCGATCGGATCACGAGTCATGTCCATACAGTCCCAAGCTCGCCAACCCGTCCCGCGGCGCGGAGCTGCATTGTCGACGAACAGCTGCATGGCCAGAGGTGCATGATGTTGCGACGTGTACTGCCTGGTAGTATACTGTATCACAATTAACCTAGGGCGAGCGGTCTGCCGAAAGGAGGGTAGGATGGAGATCATCAAGGCGGCGCACATAGGCCTGGGCGAACTGGGCATCCTGGCCTTCATCTGGGTATTGATGGAGGTGGTGCAGGGCCCCAGCGGAGCTGCGGTCGTCAGGGCACGGGCGGCGGCCCTGGCGGGGACTGCCATGTTCTTCGGAGCCTGGCTGGTGGGTGGGATGTACTACGTCATCCACTACGGGGATGAGGTCAAGCCCGTGATCAACGAAGGCCCTTGGCCGTGGGCCCACGGTGTGTTCATGGAGACCAAGGAGCACCTCTTCCTGTTCCTGCCGTTCCTTGCCATCGTGACCGCCGCTCTGGTGTGGCAGTACGCGGACAGACTCAAGGAAGACCGCCTGATGAGGTTTGCAGTTTACACTCTCGGTGGCGTGGTCGTCCTCATTGGGCTTCTGATGACAGTCATGGGCTACCTGGTATCCGCTGGCTTCAGGGAGGCCGTCTCGGCGTAAGGCCGGAGGCGCAAGAACCGCAGGAGGGAGACAGATGCAAACGACAGAGAATCGCGACGCGACTCCCGCAATGGCCAGGCAGGATGTGGACACGGAGCGCTTGATAGGCGTACCCTCGCTGTCATTCGCGCTGATCGTGACCGTGATCGCCATCGTGATCATGACCATCCTGTCGGAGGTGAGCCCGGGGTTCAAGGACAGCCTGACGGACATGGCTGGCCACCACTGGGTGGCGAAGGGGCTTATCGCCTTCGGCGCTTTCGTGGCGGCCTGGCTGATCAGCGCCGTGCCTCTGGCACGCCAGCAGGACAACGACGTGGCGGTCCGGCGCTGGGTGCTGGCTGCTGCTGGGTCATCGTTGGCGGGGATTGTGATCATTTTCTTGTACTTTGTGGGGCACTACTCAGCGGAGTGAAGACCCTGGGCTGATCAGCTTCACCCAACGCCAACGCATGAGTGATGGAGACCGGCGGTAACGTGGGGAGGCTCGATAGACTCCAACGTCCCCACAGGGAGCGTCGACGGTGGACATTGAGGACTGACCGCCGATGCTCTCACCCCTAACGCCTACACCGCCAGCGGCGTTGTCGCCCTGTACGCCTGCCACCCCTACATCGGCGCTGTAGCCAAAAAGGGGGGCCACTGCCTCGGCCCCGTTGCTGCGACCCAACAGTGCGGCCACTGCGGCTGCTCCTCCCGCCCCCACCTGGGCCAGCAGGCCACGGCGAGACTTCTTCTGCTCAAGGGTAAGACTGTCGTCCATCAGAGCACCCCTCTCAACTGATGCTGACTTTCGCGTGGCTATTATGCGGGGTGCTGCTCAGGGAGCCGCGATTGTGCCCCGGGGCGGGCCGGTGTCAACGGGGCGGGCAGCGATCCGCCGCGCGAAAACGCGGCTGGTTATCAGTGCGCCTATGGTACGCGCCCAACTGTCCGTCCGCCGCGTGACCACCAATGCTTCGGCCAGGTCGCTTATGGTGCAGTCGGGGTGCTGAGCGATGTAGAACAGTGCAGCACCGTGGGAGCAGACGAGCCGGAGGGATGTCTGACCAGCCATCTCTCCTTCCCTTCTGGGGGAATGTCGTTGCGGATGCCCGTAAAGCAGAAGCTGGTGCGAGAGCGGGGTGCGGCGAGAGCCCTCGCACCAGACCCAAAGGGAGTGGGCGCCTCACACTACACCTGTGTGCGGGCGGATTGTCAATACGGGAGGGTGCGTATTGCAGGTTGGTCAGTGAGCCCCCAACGGCGTGACCGGCGTGGCTCGCGTACGCCCATTACGCCAGTTTGGAGCGAAGTGCGTTAGACGCTCGGCGTCAGGCTGACTGAACATCGGACTGCTGCCCGAGATCGACCGTCCGGCGTTCCGGCCCTTCTTGATCGCTTTCTACGGCATTCGCATCCAAACAGACGCGGTTCCCGCCGGTGGCCATTGCCTCTCGAAGAGCGGCGACGGCACGATCGAGGATCGCGTCCGGTTGGAGATGATGATGGCGATTGATTGCGCAGATGCCGACGCTGACGGTCATGGACCGCGGCTGGTCCTCTACGATCACGGCGCTGCCAGCGATGCCAAATCTGAGGCGTTCGGCTACTCGACGCCCCAAGCTCGCCGGCGTCTCGACGAGCAAGACACCCAACTCATCCGGCCCCCAGCGGGCAACGACGTCCCCCTCGCGAATCGAATTCAGGACGAACGCGGCAACCTGCTTCAGTGCTGTGTCCGCAGTTTCTTGGCCGTGAGCCTCGCGGACCAACGCCAAGCCATCTAGGGCAAGCATCATACACGAGAGGTCACGTTCATACCGCAGGAGCCTGCGAGTCTCGTTCCGGAGCGCTTCAACGAAGAATGGCTTGCTGTAGAGGCCGGTCAGCTCGTCCTCGAAGGCACGCGCTGCGAGTGCATCTCGTAGCTCCCGCGAGGAAGTGACCGTCTCGATAACGAACTCGGCCCTTTTGAACGCCTCAAGCGCCTGGCGCGCTAGGCGCAGGGTCTCCCCATCCTCCTCTACCAGGAGCACGCGGCGCGGTTCTCTGGAACGGGACGAGCCCGATTGCGCTCCTTTGACGAAGCCCACCGGTTGGCAAAACTCCTAATCGGCTGTCAGCTGCCTTCCTATTACATGGAGACGAGCGACCCGCGAGCGTGTTACGGCTCAATCCGTAATATAGGTTGTCCAGCGGACTCCTTGTGGCGTGCGGCCGTTTCAGGTCATCTGCCGCCAGGTGGGCGTAGGTCATCAACATCGCGTAGCTAGACCACCCTCCCATCTGTCTCAGCGTCTCAAGGTCGCAGCCCCGCCGTAGCATCATCGTAGTGAAGCTGCGGCGGAACCCGTGGGCGCTCAACCTAAACCCCAGCTTCTGGGACGGACGGTCGGGCGCCAGGCGAACAGTGTTCCGGCGCAGGGGGAGGCCATCACGACTGACCGGCAGGTTCTCACACCTGGGCCTTCCCGTTGCCAAGTGAGTGTAGCTGGCCCTCTGCGCTTTCTGGCCCTGGGGCACGCTGCGGATGCGGCCCGTCTTGGTTTGCCTGACCACCGCCATTCCCTCGCTGAGGTCAGAGACCGAGAGCCGACAAGCCTCTGACGCCCTCAGCCCCGATGGTGGTCAGCCACGCCTCAACGGTCGAGTGGATGGTTTCGCCTGTCATCGGACACCTCCTCTTGTGACCGAAACCATGCGCTCAAACCGATGCCATACGCGTAGCGGGGCATGGCTAGCTGAGCGGAGGTGCCAAATCTGAGGTAGGAATAAGGCTGGCGCCCCCGGTAGGACTCGAACCCACAACCTACTGGTCCGAAGCCAGGCGCTCTATCCAATTGAGCTACGGGGGCACTGCAGACCCGCCGCCGGGCGGGCAGGCCTGCCTGCCGGCGGGCAGGTTCAGTGTAGCACCGGCGCCGACGGGGCGGCAAACAGGAACGGCCGTGGCGCGTTGTGACAGGGGGAACGCTGTGCTCTAATGGACGAGACCGCACGCAGGTAAGAGATGACTACCGAGCAGGATACATCCGAACTGACAGACAGGATTGAGGAGATCCTCCGCGGCCCTGACATCGAGAAGGCGGCGGAGGCGATCGCGTCCACACACCCGGCTGACCGGGCCGACCTGTACGAGCGTCTGGAACCGGAGCTGCGCGAGGCGTTTCTCTCGATCCTCTCCAGCGAGCAGATAGGGGAGTTGCTGGAGTACCTGGAGGAGGAGGTGCGCGAGAAGGTGGTGGGTCGCATGCCCCGGGCCAGCCTGGCCCGTGTCCTAGACAAGACCAGCCATGACACAGCGGTGGACGTGCTGCGAACGCTGGGCCCGGCCGAGATGGCGCGCGTGCTGTCCACCATGACGAGCGCCTCGGAGATAACGCCGCTTCTGGAGCACGCCGATGAGAGCGCGGGCGGGCTGATGACGCGGGGCTATGTGGCCCTGCACCCAGAGATGACGGCCCAGCAGGCGATCACCTTCCTGCGCCTGCGGAAGCCTGTGGTGGATGAGGCGTACTACCTGTACGTCCTCGACGCTGCCAACCGGCTGCTGGGGGTGGTGAACCTGCGCGAGTTGCTCATCTCGGAGCTCGATACCCCGATCGTGGACGTGATGACCAAGGACTCGATAGCGGTCCAGCCAAACACGGACCAGGAGGAGGTGGCCCGCCTGATCCAGCACTACCGGCTACGGGCCCTGCCGGTGGTGGACGAGCATGGGGTGTTGAGCGGCATCGTGACGGCCGACGACGCTATGGAGGTGGCGAGCGAGGAGGCCACCGAGGACATGTACCGCATGGTGGGGCTCCTCTCGGACGACAGCGTGTCCGCCCCGGTGATGGTATCAGCGCGGCGGCGGATACCGTGGCTGGGCATAAACCTGGTGGCGGCCTTCCTGGCGGCGGCGATGGTGGCCGCTTTCGAGGGCACGATAGAAAAGGCGGCCGCTCTGGCGGTCTTCATGCCGGTGGTGGCCGGTCAGGGAGGCAACTCCGGCATCCAGAGCATCACGATAGTGGTCAGGGGGCTGGCGGTAGGCGAGATCGAACTGGAAGACGCCAGGTGGGTGCTGGCCAAGGAACTAGCGATCGGACTGGTGAAGGGCCTGATCTTCGGCACCCTCATCGGGGTCAGCGCCTGGGTCTGGCAGGGGGAGCCGTGGTGGGGGCTGGTGGTGGGGCTGGCGCTGATGCTGAACATGCTGGTGGCAGGCCTCCTGGGAGCGGTCATCCCGCTGGGCCTGCGGGCCCTGAAGCTGGACCCGGCAATCGCGTCTGGTATCTTCCTCACCACCTTCACGGACGTGCTCGTCTTCCTGTTCCTGCTAGGCCTGGGAGCGCTCCTGATCGACAAGCTCACGTAGGAAGGGGCAGCGCCGAGTGAAGAAGGGAGGGGGTGGGGTGGACGGAGGGATTCGAACCCTCGATCTCCAGGGCCACAACCTGGCGCCTTAGACCGCTAGGCGACGCCCACCACTCTAGCGATAGAAAAGCCCCGAGCCATACGGGGCAGCAAGCGAAGTCTAGCACGTGGCGCAGAACGTGGTCAAGGAATGTGGTGGTCAAGGAATCGGGTACGGTCAGGTCCACATCGGACGCTCGCGGAGACATGAATTGACAGGGGCGGGGAAATGTGAAATTAATAACGAGGAATTCCGCCCACAGACGAATGGAGGTCGCAGATGAGTGAAGTTCGGTTTGACGACCGAGTGGCGATCGTGACGGGGGCCGGAGGTGGATTGGGCCGGGCTCACGCCCTGCTCCTCGCCTCGCGCGGCGCAAAGGTGGTGGTGAACGACCTGGGCGGCGCCCGCGACGGCACCGGCGCCGGCACCGCCATGGCCGACCAGGTGGTGGAGGAGATCCGGGCCGCCGGAGGGGAGGCAACGGCGAACTACGACGGCGTGGACACGGTGGAAGGTGGAGAGTCGCTCGTCAAAACGGCGCTGGACGCCTACGGCAAGGTGGACATCCTCGTCAACAACGCCGGTATCCTGCGCGACCGCGCCTTCCACAACCTGACAGCGGAAGACTGGGACAAGGTGCAGGCGGTGCACCTGCGGGGCGCCTTCTGCGTCACCCAGCCAGCCCTTCGCGTGATGCGGCAGAACAGCTACGGGCGCATTGTGTTCACGACGTCGGCGGCAGGGCTGTTTGGCAACTTCGGCCAGACCAACTACGGGTCGGCGAAGATGGGTTTGGTGGGCCTGATGAACGTGATCAAGATAGAGGGGCAGAAGTACAGCATCCTCGCCAACACCATCGCCCCCCTGGCGGCCTCACGCCTGACCGAGGACATCATGCCGCCCACCGCACTGGAGAAGCTGGTGCCAGAGCTGGTGTCGCCGATGGTGGCCTACCTCTGCTCGGAGGAGTGCACGGAGACAGGGAGCGTATGGTCGGCCGGCGGCGGCTACTTCGGCCGGGTGGCGGTGGTGGAGGGGAAAGGCGTCTTCCTCGACCCCAGCGGCGGGGTCAACATCGAGCAGGTGCGCGACAACCTGGGGAAGATCAAGGACATGAGCGGCGCCGAGGAGTTCGCCAACGCCAACGCCGAGGGCATGGGCCGCATCTTCCCCCACCTGGGAGGAGGGTAGGCGCAATGACGACACGAGTCGCTATTCCCGAAGCCTTAGGTATCGAGCTGTCGCCGACGAGTTTCGAGTACGACGACCGCGACGTGATGCTGTACGCCGTGGGCGTGGGCGCCACGGAGCTCGACTTCGTCTTCGAGCGCAACCTGAAGGTGCTCCCCACGTTCGCGGTGATCCCGGGTTTCCCAGCGATGATGGGGCTTGCCGCCAGTGTGGAGATAAACCCCGTGATGCTGCTCCACGGCGAGCAGCGCATCAAGCTCCACAAGCCGATTCCCCCGAAGGGGAACCTGACCACGGCCGGTAAGGTGACCGGCGTCTACGACAAGGGCAAAGGCGCCCTGCTGGTGGTCGAGGCGGAAACGAAGGACGAGCAGGGCGAAGTGCTGTTCACCAATGAGGCCGGGGTGTTCGTGCGAGGGGCGGGCGGCTTCGGCGGGGAGCGCGGCCCGGAGGCCGGGAACAAGGCGCCGGAAAGGGCACCCGACAAGACCGTGGAGATGCAGACGCTGCCCATCCAGGCGATGATCTACCGCCTGTCCGGAGACCGCAACCCGCTGCACATAGACCCGGGGTTCGCGAAGATGGCGGGCTACGATACGCCGATCCTGCACGGGCTGTGCACATACGGCCACGTCGGCCGCGCCGTGCTCAGAGAGTACTGCGACAACGACCCCGCTCGGATGACGGGGCTGGAGGTCCGGTTTTCCGGCGTCGTCTTCCCGGGCGACAACGTCATCACGGAGATGTGGGACGAGGGCGGGGGTCGCATCGTCCTCCAAGCCAAGACGCAGCGCGGCGACGTGGTGATTAGCAACGCCGCCGCCACCGTGAAATAAGCAGCCACGGCGCTCGTCGATGACCGTTGACAGGCGCCCGCTGATAGTCCACGCCGACGCCCGGCCCGGCTCGCAGTTGGGCGAGGAGCGCCGGGCCCTGGGCGACTTGGACTGCAAACTGGTGGCCACCAGGGCCAGCAGCGAGGACGAGCTTATCGCCAACGTCAGGGACGCGGACGTAGTCTTGGTGGCCGGGGCCCAGATCACGCGTCGGGTTCTGGAGAACCTCCCCCAGTGCCGCTGCGTGGTTCGCTACGGGATCGGCCTGGACAACGTGGACCTGGAGGCGGCCACGGACCAGGGCATAGTGGTGGCGCACGTGCTGGACTTCTGCTCGGAGGAGGTGTCCAACCACGCCATCGCGCTGCTGCTGGCCATGGCCCGCAGGCTGCTGCCGCTGCACCAGGACATCGCCGCGGGGCGCTGGCGGAGCGCGCACGCCTCGGGTATGGCGCCCGTGCACGGGCAGACGCTCGGTATCATCGGGTTCGGGAACATCGGCCGGGCGGTGGGCCGCAAGGCGCTGGCCTTCGGCCTGCGGGTGCTGGCCCACGCCCCCTACTGCGACCCCAAGGCGGCCGAGGAGATGAGTGTGAAGCTGGTGCCGCTGGACGAACTGCTGGCGGAGGCCGACTACGTCTCCCTGAACACGCCCCTCACGCCGGAGACGCGACACCTCATCGGGGCGGCCGAGCTGAAGGCGATGAAGCCGACGGCGGTGCTCATCAACACCGCGCGAGGGCCGGTGGTGGACGAGCCGGCCCTGGTGGAGGCGCTGTCCAACGGCGAGATCGCCGCGGCCGGGCTGGACGTGTTCGAGGAGGAGCCGCTGCCGCCGGATAGCCCTCTGTGCCGCCTGGACAATGTGGTGCTGACGCCACACGTGGGGTCGGTCTCGCCGGAGGCGATGCGACAGCTCCGACAGGAGGTGGGCCGGGCGGCGGCGGACGTGCTGCGCGGGCGCTGGCCCAAGTACGTGGCGAACCCGAGCGTGAAGCCACAGGTGCCGCTGGAGCAACGCCGTGACTGACCGCGTGGGCTTCATCGGGCTGGGGATAATGGGGCGGCCGATGGCCCGCAACCTGATGAAGACGGGCTTCCCCCTCACCGTCTGGAACCGTAGCCGGCCGGGCATCGACGAGCTGGCGAGGGAGGGCGCGGCCGAGGGGAGCAGCCCCGCCGACGTCGCCGCGCGCTCCGACGTAGTGATCACGATCGTGGGCGACTCGCCGGACGTGGAGGCGGTGGCGCTGGGCCCGGCGGGGATCATCGAGGGGGCGCACGCCGGGCTGGTGCATGTGGACATGACGACGATGTCGCCGCAGGTGACGCGTCGGATTGCGGAGCGGCTGGCCGAGGCGGGTGTCGAGATGCTGGACGCGCCGGTGAGCGGGGGCCAGCAGGGAGCCATCGACGGCACGCTCTCCATCATGGTGGGCGGCAAGAAGAAGACGCTGGAGCGCTACCGGGCGGTGCTCGAGGCGATGGGCCGGAAGATCGTGCACTGCGGGCCCAGCGGCGCCGGACAGACGGTGAAGCTGTGCAACCAGGTGGCGGTGGTGCTGACGAACCTGGGCGTGTGCGAGGCGCTGGTGCTGGCCGCCCGCTCCGGCATCGACCCGCGGGTGATGATCGAGGCGGTGAGCGCGGGGGCGGGGACGTCTTGGCAGCTCCAGAACCTGGCCCCGCGCATGGTGCAGCGGGACTTCCGGCCGGGGTTCAAGGTGGCGCACCAGCGGAAGGACCTACGGCTAGCCCTGGAGGCGGCGGAGAAGCTGGGGCTGCCCCTGCCGGGGACGAGCCTGGTGCAGCAGCTCTTCTCGGCGCTGGAGGCGGAGGGGCTGGGCGAGGAGGGGACGCAGGCGCTGATTAAGGCGCTGGAGAAGCTGGCGGGCGTGGAGGTGCGCTAGGGGGACGGGGCGGCAGGGTTCGCCGTAGCCAAGGAGTGGTTGGTTCAGAAGGCGAGGATGGCGGGGCTCTGCGTCCGACAAAGATCCTGACGTCGCACTCATGGAAGAAGTGTTTCACTTGGGAACGAGGTATGAGTTAGGATATCTGCAAAGCATGCGAAAGCCCCGCCGATTAGATTGTACGGAGCCAGCACTTGACGTGATCGTACAAATGTGCTAAACAACTGACGTTAGAGTCGTTGACGAGGGGGAGTCACGGTGAACAATGATGCATTGGTTATTGGTCTCACGGGGTCTTTCGGCAGCGGATGCAGCACTCTTGGCGAGGCGCTGAGATCGAGGAAGCCCAACGACGGCTTCGCGGTGATCTCTCTGTCCACCGCGCTCAAGAATGAGTGGAAGCGCAGTATTGGTAGCACGGCGCAAGCTGAAAGGGAACCCACTCGGCGAGAACTCCAAGATTTCGGCAACGAGCTTAGAGCCTCGCAAGGCCGAGACGTTCTGGCACGGGCGGCGGTTGACCTGGCTAACCGAGAGAATAGCGGCAACCGCGTGGTGTTTGACAGCATTAGGAATTTGGGGGAGGTGGATTTCTTCCGGCAATCATTTCCGCGCTTCTTCTTGGTGGCAGTTCAATGCTCCTCTGATCAGCGATGGAAACGCGTGGAACGGCACTACAAGGCGCGGGGGCTAGGGGACGAAGAGTTCCGGATGGATGACATTAGAGACCAGATCGAGTCCGACCTGCCGCACGGCCAGCAAGTGCAGCTCTGCGTCGATGATGCCGACATTGTGATCAGCAATCAGCAATTTTGTCATTCAAGGCAAGAGGCCATTCGCGTCATCAGGTCACGTGCAGAACCGTACTTGGGTCTGATCACCAAAGAGCGGCTGCGCTATCCGAGCGTGGATGAGATCATGATGAGCGTCGCATACATACACGCGACCCAGTCACGATGCATCAAGAGGCAAGTGGGGGCAGTTATCGTTGACGATGACGACAACATCGTTTCCGTGGCGTACAACGAGAACCCCCCGCCGATAGACCCCTGTCAGCCAAGGGAAGTCTGCGAGAAAGACTCTAAGATGCTGGGCAAGCTGGAATCGCTAGAGGGAACCGATTGCCCTCGGTGTGGCAAGAAAGTGGACTCGATCTCCGCACCGTACATTTGCGCTGGCTGCAGGATCAGTTTCAAGGAGGTCCTCTTTCCAGACCGGGGAATGCAGTGGTGCCCCGCGATACATGCTGAGGACGCCGCTATTCGTCAAGCTCCCAGGAAGGATCTTCGCGACTGCACCCTGTACACCACGACATTTCCGTGCTTTAATTGCGCGAAAGCCATCACGTACGCGGGAATCAAGCGGGTGGTCTACGTGGAGCCCTACCCTGATGGCGACGGCGCGGACCTGCTGGAAAAGGCCGGACGGGATGTTCTACTGTTCGAGGGCGTGAAGGCAAGGGCTTTCCACCGGCTCTTCGCGCCTATCCAAACGGAAATGGAAAAGCAGTACGGCATGCAAGTATGAGGAGGGAGCCATGAACAAGTGTCCGAAGTGCGACCGGTACAGCCTGGAATACTTCAGCGCAGCTCACGTCGCCAGGTGCCTGTTCTGTGGGTACTTGCAGAAGGTAGCCAGCCGAGATGAGTTCTTCTCCCTATTCCCGAACGGCCGAAGAGTCACCAACGGATCACAGAATCTGGAAAGCGGCAAAACGAGGCCGACTGGTTCTGGTAGCCTAGGCACGGCCCGACGCGTCAACTGAGGAGAAGGGGAATATAGGCTGTGCCGCTCGCCCTTCGACATACGCCTGAGGCGGACTCGCCTTCGGCTCGGGCTCCCGCCAGAGGCGGGCACGCAGGGTGAGCGGGTCTGCACTCAGAAGTAGTTGACGTTGATGCCGCCGTCCACGACGAAGGTGGTGCCGGTCGTCCAGGAGGACTCGTCGGAGGCGAGGTAGAGGGCCGCGTAGACCACGTCCTCAGCGCGGCCGAATCGGCCAAGAGGGATGCGGTTAAGGCGCTTCAGGCGCTCCTCCTCGCTGGGAAACAGCCCTTCAAGCAGGGGCGTCATGATCGGCCCGGGGCAGATGGCGTTGGCGCGGACGCCCTGGCGGCCGTACTGGACGGCTAGAGAGCGGGTGAGGGAGAGTACGGCGCCCTTGCTGGCGGTGTAGGCGTCCTGGGGGACGGTGCAGCCCATGAGGGCCACGAAGGAGGCGACGTTGATGACGGAGCCACCGCCGGCCTCGATGAGGCGGGGGATGCCGTACTTGCAGCACAGGAAGACCCCCTTGAAGTTCACGTCCAGCACCCTCTGAACCACGCTCTCGTCCGTGTCCACGACGGAGGTGTCGTCGTCGGGGAAGATGCCGGCGTTGTTGTAAAGGACGTTGAGGCCGCCGAAGGCGCGCACGCCCTCCGCGACGGCGCGCTCCACGTCGGCGCCGACGCTGACGTCGGCGGGGACGGCGATGATGCTCCCGCCCTCCGACTCCACGGAGGCGGCGGTCTCCCGCAGGGCGGGCTCAGTTATGTCGAGCGCCACGATGCGGGCGCCCTCGCGGGCGAAGACCTGGCAGGCGAGCCGGCCCATGCCGCTGCCGGCGCCGGTGATGAGTACGGTCTTGTCGGCTAGGCGCATCGGGACCTCCTACACCATCTGTGAGTTGCGGCTTCGTCTACTCAGGAAACACCCGCTCCAGCACCTCTAGAGCGAATCTTGCGGACACTGTTGCCGGGCCGCCTCCCATCTCGATTCCCACCTCCACCGCTTCCAGGATCTCGGCCTTCGTGGCATCGGCCTTGCCGGCCTGCTCGATGTGCCACTGCATGCACGATTCGCAGTTGATGACCACGGATATGCCAACCGCGATCAGTTCTTTGGCTTTCTTCGGCAGCGCCCCGTCGGAGAAGGCGGCCTCCTCCATGGCGAGGAAGGCTTTGTACACCTTCGACCCAGCCTTCGTTAGCCTGTCGTGCGCGACCTTCCTCCCCTCGACGATCTCGTCTATCTTGTCCATCTCCTGATCTCCTGTGTCGGGCAACTTCGGGAGGTCCTACCGGGGCGGTCGAGCGGAGAGGAATCTCGCGGTACCAGCGGACGTGGCGCTCGCCCATACAGCGAGATTCTTCGTCGCTCCGTCCGCCTCTGGCGGACCTCGCTCCTCAGAATGACAGAACGTCGGTCCATTCCCTCCTGCCCATTGCCTACCCCCTACACCATCTCGAAGTAGCGGCGGCGCTCCCAGTCGGTGACGGCGAGGCGGTGCTTGTCGACCTCCCACTGGCGGAAGGCGGCGTACTGCTGGACGAACTCCTCGCCGAACCACTGGCGTGCCAGCGTACTGGCGCGGAATCGCTCCAGGGCCTCGGGGAGGGACAGCGGCGGCGCTTCCGCGTCGGCGAACTCGTAGGCGTTGCCCTTCGTGGGCGGGGGCGGCTCCAGTCCCTTCTCGATGCCGTGCAGCCCTCCGGCCAGGGAGGCGGCGAAGGCGAGGTAGGGGTTGAGGTCGGCCCCCGGCACGCGGTTCTCCATACGGATGGCGGTGGGGCTGGAGGCGATGACGCGCACGGCGGTCGTCCGGTTGTCCAGAGCCCAGGTGAGGTTGACGGGAACCCACGTCCAGGGGACGAAGCGCTTGTAGGAGTTGACGTTGGGGGCGTACATGAGCATGAACTCTGGGATGGTCGCCAGCAGCCCCGCCAGGTAGTGCTTCAGCGTGTTTGAGAGGTGGTGATCGCCGCCTTCGTCCCAGAAGACGCTCTGGGAGCCATCGGCGCTCCAGAGGCTCTGGTGGATGTGGCCGCCGCAGCCGTCAACATCGTCGGCGAGCTTGGCCATGAAGGTGGGCAGGGCGCCCATCTGGGCGGCGATCTCCTTACAACCGCTCTTGTAGAGCATCGTCTGGTCGGCGGCGCGTACGGCGTCCGCGTGGCGGAGGTTGATCTCGTACATGCCGGCGCCGTGCTCGCGGTTGTAGGCGTCGACGGGGATGCCGTAGTCGTTCATGCACTGGCGGACGCGGCCGATCACGGGCTCATCGATGGAGGCGTGGTGGATGCTGTAGCAGTTGAGGCCAGGGTTGAGGGGTCGCAGGCCGGAGAAGTCCTTGGCGCGCAGGCTCTCCTGGTCCTCGTGGAAGAAGCGCACCTCGAGCTCGGCGGCCATGATGGAGCGAAAACCGGCGTCCAGGGCGCGCTGGACGGCGCGCTGGAGGACAAAGCGGGGGGAGAAGGCGAGCGGGTCGCCGGCCTCGGTGCAGAAGTCGCAGACGACGGCGGCGCTGTCCTCCTCCCAGGGGACGACGGCCAGGGTAGAGAGGTCGGGGCGCATGACGACGTCAGCGAAGCCGATCTCCCAGTTGGAGAAGGGGAGGGAGCCGATGACCTCGTCCTGGATGTCCCAGCCGAAGAGGACGTCGCACTGGGGGAAGCCCTCCTCGGCGGCGGCCAGGAAGTGGTCGGCGCTGACCCGCTTGCCGCGGTAGACGCCGTCCAGGTCGGCGCCGCCGATGCGGACGGTCCGCACGTCATGGCGACGCAGCAGTTCAGTGGCAGCTTCGATGTCCATGGAGGAACCTCCTGGGCGAGGCAGACTAGGGCTCAGTGGCAGGATTGTACCATCCAGGGCACGGGAACGGCCAACGTGTGACGTGGGGGCGATGGTGGGCGAGACCGCCGCCGCAGAGGCCGGAACTGGCCGTCGCCGTGTCCACAATTGTGCCACATTTCACCTTTCCCACCGCCAGGGTGTTGACAGTCGGTGCTAAGCATAATAATATGTGAAGGCAGACACAATCACGTCGTTGACCCTAATAGATGCACTGCCACGATAAGAAGGAGGCCGCCCCGGCATCGCACGATGGGGATCCTGTCGTCCTTGTGGGGAACCCGAACGTCGGCAAGTCCGTCCTTTTCGGCCTCCTAACCCGCCGCTACGTAACCGTCTCGAACTACCCGGGCACCACCGTCGAGGTTGCCCGCGGGGTGGCCAGTATCAACGGCCACCAGCGCCCCGTCGTCGACACGCCCGGTGTGAACAACCTGCTGAACCCCGGCGAGTGTGAGCGGGTCACCCGCAGCATCCTCCTGCACGAAGAAGCCGCGACCGTCGTCCTGGTAGCCGACGCGAAGAACCTTCAGCGGGCGCTCATCCTGGCGACGCAGTTGGCCGAGATGGAGGTCCCGTTCGTGCTCACTCTGAACATGGACGATGAGGCCCAGGCCCTCGGCATCCGCATCGACGCCGAACGCCTCTCGGAGACCCTGGGGGCGGAGGTAGTACGCACTGTCGCTACGCGCTCCGTAGGCATCGATGAGCTGCGCAACGTCGTGGAACGGCCCTCCCCTCCATCGCGGTTCGTCGCCACCCTTGAGGATGAGGTCGAGGAGGCGATCGGGCAGGTGACGGCCCTCCTTCCCCCAGGCGCGAACGCCCCCCGCTGGCTGGCGCTGATGCTCCTGGCGGGCCACGAGGCTGCTGTCGAGGCCGCGTCGCCGACGCTGGCTGTGCGGGTGGCTACTATCCGGGAGAGGCTGGAGGCGCGCTACAGGGAGCCCCTGGGGTACGTGATCATGCGCCAGCGGCAGGAGGCGGTGCGCCGGGTCACCGGCCAGGTCTCCTCGGGTCGGGCGGTCACGCGAGAGCCGCTGGCCGCCCTGCTTGGCCGCCTCACCATCCACCCGGTATGGGGGCTGCCCGTGGTCCTGGCCGTGCTGTACCTCATGTACCGGTTCGTGGGGCAGTTCGGCGCGGGCACGCTGGTCGATTTCCTGGAGGGAGTGGTCTTCGGGGAGTACATCAATGGCTGGGTGACAGACGCTGTCGCCTGGATTCCGGCCAGCATCATCAGGGATTTCTTCGTTGGGGAGTTCGGCCTGGTCACAATGGCCCTCTCCTACGGCCTGGCCATCATCCTGCCCATCGTGGGCACCTTTTTCCTGGCCTTCAGCCTGCTGGAGGACTCCGGGTACCTGCCGCGCCTGGCGGTGATGATTAACCGGCCCTTCAAACTCATGGGCCTCAACGGCAAGGCCGTGGTGCCGATGGTGTTGGGGCTCGGCTGCGACACGATGGCGACGATGACGACGCGCAGCCTGGACACCCGACAGGAGCGGCTCCAGGTGACGCTCCTGCTGGCGCTGGCCGTACCCTGCTCGGCGCAGCTCGGGGTGATCGCCGGGATCATGGGCGGCCTGAGCGCCACGGCGGTGCTGATCTGGGGCGGGGTCGTGGTCGCGACGCTGTTCGTTGTCGGCTATCTGGCATCGCGGGTACTGCCCGGCCGGGGCTCCGACTTCATCCAGGAGTTGCCCCCTCTCCGCCTGCCGCGACTGTCGAACGTGCTGGTGAAGACGGTGACCCGCATGGAGTGGTACGTCAAGGAGGTGCTGCCCCTGTTCATCATCGGCACCGCCTTCCTGTTCGTGCTGGACCGGGTGGGAGCGCTGGGCGACATCGAGGTCGCGATGTCGCCACTGGTGGAGGGCCTACTGGGCCTGCCCGGCGAATCCGCCCGGGTGTTCATCATGGGGTTCCTGCGGCGCGACTACGGCGCCGCGGGCCTGTTTGACATGACGCGAGACGGCCAGCTCAATGCCCTGCAGGCCCTGGTGAGCCTGGTGGTGATCACGCTGTTCATGCCCTGCTTCGCGAATTTCCTGATGATCGTCAAGGAGTTCGGCTCGCGCACGGCGGTGGCGGTCAGCGCCTTTATCCTGCCGGTGGCGTTTCTCGTCGGCGGCGCCGTGAACGTGACGGTGCGGGCGCTGGACATTGGACTGTAGCGAAATGAAGTGCGGACTGTGCGGCCACGAGTTCAGCGAGCAGGACGCCAACTGCAACCCGGCCTGCCCCCTTGGTGCCAGTTGCTCCGTTGTCTGCTGCCCCCGCTGCGGCTACGGCGCACCGGACGAGTCGCGCAGCACGCTCCTTCGCCTGGCGCGGAAGGCGCGCGATATGGTGGGAGGGCACTCGCGGCCGCGCGAGGTGGACGCCGATGTCTGACCGGAAGAAGGCTCTGCCCCTCAGTAGCCTGCGAACGGGGCAAGAGGGGCATGTAGCCTACGTCAGCACCGACGACAGGCGTCGCCTGGAGCAGCTCAGCAGCCTGGGGATCGTCCCCGGCGTCGCTCTGCACATACTCCAGAACAGGCTGGCGGCGGTGGTGCGCGTGGGCGAGACCGAAGTTGCACTGGACTTCGATATCGCCCGCCACATCTACGTGTGGCCCTGCGCGGCGAGCGCCTGAGACCGTCCCTCGCCGGTCCACACGTAGCGGCCGATCTTGCAGTACTCCCGGAAGCCGAGAGCGCGGTAGACGCTCACTCCCATCTCTGACGAGCGGAGGACACCGGCCCGGTACCCCATTTGCCGCGCGTCGAGCAGGGGCCTCAGTGACATGGCCGTACCGATCCCTCGTCGCCGCGCCTCCGGCAGCGTCGCCACGTAGTAGACGCCCGCAACCCCCGCGCCGAGCACCAGGGACGATGTCGCCACCGGCTCACCTTCCAGGAGCCCCAGGTACCACCGCCACGGCAGGTCCTCACCCAGGCCGCTTCGGACAAAGGCATCCAGGAAAGCGTCGCCGACCAAGCTGGGCATCGCGAAGCCCGTGGTCAGCACATCACACCATGTCGTGAGCGATCGGGCGCTGCCGAGGCGCTCGATGGTGAGGCCAGCGGGCGGTTCGGGATCGCCGAGGGTGAGCAGATCTATGGCCATTCCCGGAAAGTCGTACTCGTGCTGGAGCCCGTGTGCTTGCAGGTGCTTCCCGAGGTCGGGGGGCCGCGAGGCCGGGCCGGTCCACCAGTACATCGGCGCTGCGATCGCGCGGAAGACGGCCATCACATCCTCTATCCGTGCATCTAGCCGCTCGGCATCCAGTTGCGCTCGGAATACTCCGTTGAACACCGGAGAAGGGATGCCAGTGATAAGAATCTTCGCCTCCCCGTCGTCGCGCCACGTCGCCTGCGGGATGTGGCGGGCCAATATCGCGAACTGATCGGAGAGGTTGTCCTCAATCGCGACGAGCAGCGCCGCATCGGACAAGTCCTCGAGGATTTCGTTCACCTGGGTCGGCGTCCCCCGAACATGGCCAGCTCGAGTATCTTGAAGTAGCAGTCGACGTCTTCGAAGCCACAGCGACGAAGCCACTCACACTGAACTTCGACAGGAGCCAGCATGTCGGCCGCTCTGTCCGGCCTGTGGACGTATTCCTTCGCCACTTCCTCGCGGGTCTTGCCTGACCCAAGCCGCGAATGGTGGCCGTGCACGGAGTCGATCAGGAGGTCATCGAAGATGCCCTCGATCCAGGGCGTGACGGACTTCACGTGGTCCGTGTTGAGGAACAGCGCGCCCGGTCTTAGGAGCCCAAATACCTCCGCATACAGCTCGCGCTTCCGCTGGTCTGGCAGGTGGTGGATGGCATAGCCAGAGAGGACGAGATCGAAAGGGGCTCGGTCCGCCACCATGCTCATCCACTCAGCGTGGGAGAGGTCCGCTGTCACGAATCGGCAGTTCGAGGCGTAGCGTTTCAGGTGATCGCGAGCAGCTTCGATCATGGGGTCAGAGAGGTCGACCAGGGTTGCGGCGGCGCTGGGGTACCGCTCCAGAATCGCGAGCGAGAGGACGCCGTTGCCGCAGCCCAGGTCGGCGAAGCTCTGGACGGGCGACCCGCTTGCCTCGACGAGCCGGATCATGACGTCGATCTGCTCTCCGGCAAGGGGAATACCACCCCGAATACCGTCGAGGAAGGTGCGAACCAGCTCTTCGCTCTTCCAGGCGTCGGCCGCTGTGCTCAACTGCGCCCCAGTCCCTCCGGTTCGCCGCCTGGAGGCAGGCGAGCGCCCCGTCTCGCCGTTGGACGGTCCTACGGATTCAGGCTCCCTCGCTCGACGAGCCCCTCGGCAATCTGAATCACGTTGAGGGCAGCGCCCTTTCGCAGGTTGTCTGCCACGCACCACAGGTTGAGCCCGTTTTCGATGGTCTGGTCTTGCCGGATTCGCCCCACCAGCACCATGTCCCGATACTCGGGTTTTCGCACGTCGAGGGGCACGGGGTAGGTGCGCTCGTGCGGGTCATTTCGGGGGTTGCCGTCGTTGGGGTCATCGATGACGACGATCCCCGGCGTCGCCGATAGGATCTGCCGGGCCTCATCAGGGCTCAGGTGTTTTTCCGTCTCGATATTGACGCTCTCGCCATGCCCCACCAAGACCGGCACCCGCACGGTGGTAGGACTTATCCTGATGGTGTCATCCCCCATGATCTTCTGGGTCTCCAGCACCATCTTGATCTCTTCCTTGGTGTAGCCGTCCTCAGTGAACTTGTCGATGTGCGGGAAGAGGTTGAACGCTATCGGCCGGGCCAGCACCCTCGGATCGAAGGGAACACTATCCAGGGAGTTGAGGGCATGCGGGGTTTGATCCAGTAGCTCCTGCTGCGCCTTCACACCCCATCCCGATACGCTCTGATAGGTGGATACGACGACCCTGCGGATTCTCGCGGCTTGGTGGAGGGGATGAAGGACCAACACCATCTGGATCGTTGAGCAGTTGGGGCTGGCGATGAAGCGCGTCTCGGGCGTCGCCGCGTCGAGGTTCACTTCGGGGACGATTAGCGGCACCGCGGGGTCGAGACGGAAGTCGCCCCCGTTGTCAACGCAGACGGCACCAGCATCGACCGCCTTTTTGCCCCACTGGACGCTTGCCCCCTTGGCTCCTTCCTTTCCCGCGAAGAAGACAACGTCCGCATCGTCGAAAGACTGATCGCTGGTTTCCTCAACCTGAAAGCCTTCACCGGCAAGCGTCTCGCTGCGCGCCCTCGTGGCGCAGATCCGCGGGGGCCATTCCATCGGGAAGCCGCGTTCTCGCAGGATAGAAACGATCTCCTCGCCGACCATGCCTACGCCGACGACGGTAACTCTCAGGGACATCTAGACCTCCCCGGATAGCTACAAGTAATGTCGCTGCTCATCAGAACCCGCGCCAAGGGTTGCCTTGATTGTCTTCGATAGACCAGACGCAGCGCAACAGCTTTCGTTGCGCTGGCCTGACGCGGGATTTGAGGACAACTATGCCCGCATCGTTAGCCCCTAAGTGCGGCCGAGCGGTAGGCGTCGCGGATGGGGCGGTAGCCGATGGTGTTCACGCCAAGCCGCGCCAGCTCCTCGGCCATCGAGCGGTCGCGGAACAGCTCGTAATCCCTGGCGCGCAGGGGCGCGCTCTCGGTCATCGCGCTCACCTCGTCAGAGAGCACGGCCGGGTGGATGAGGAAGTGGGTCAGGCCCGGCCTGAGCTCGGCGAAGAGGCCCTTGAAGTACGCCTCTTTCCGCTCCGGCGGGTGCTCCAAGGTGCTGACCAGGATGTGATCGAGGATGGGGAAGGCCGCGTCGTCCAGCCGCTTGAGCTGCGGCTCAAGGGCGTCCCAGAATTCGAGCAGGCCGGAGCGACGCAACCGTTCCGGGTTCGGGCGGAAGGCGAAGATGGGGATAGCGTACTCTAAACCAAGCGATACGTACGTCTCGATGAACTTGGGGTGAACGACCGTGCCCATGTGCGTGTCCAGGTGTGTCAGATCGATGCCGGCCGCGAGGGCCGTCTCGACCTGGGCGCGCAGCTCTCTCTCGGCCTCCTCGACAGAGACGTGCTCGACCGCCTCCTCGACGGTGCGCCACAGGTAGCCCTCTTCGTCGTAGAGGCCGGGGCCGGCCGAGCGGTCGGTGAGCGCGCGCCAGCGACACGAATCGTACTCACAGGTCAGGGTCAGGTGGACGCCGAGGTCCGCCTGGGGGTGCTCGCGGGCGAATGCGGCGGCCTCCGGGAACCAGGCGGCGGGCACGATGACGGAGCCGGAAGTGAGACTGCCCTCCTCCAAGCACTGGAAGGCGGCGGCGTTGGCAGCGTGGGAGCTGGCAACATCGTCGGCGTGGAGGATGAGCACGCGGTCGGCGGCGGCGAAGCCGAGGCGTTCAGCGAGATTCACGGTGTGAGGATACCACGGATCGTCCGACGCTTCCTGGCATCGACGAGAGTACCGACACGCCGCGGTGACTCAACGTATGCGCCGCGCCACTACTCCTGATCGGAGGGTTCGCGCGGGATGGGTTGCTGGGAGTGGCCGTTGGACTTGACGCACACGTGCCCCTCAGGATCGATGGGGGCCCAGCAGAGGGGGCAGATCGGCCTTCCGGCGGCGATGATCTCCTCCAACTGGGCCGCGAGCGATGCGCCCTGCGATGGGGTGAACCGGGCGCGAATCGTGACAGCGTCCCGACTGTCCTCCACCTCAAGCTCTCGCGCTTCGAGGACGATCGTCCTATCTGCACTCGAGAATCCAATGCCGAGCTGGCCCACGGGGAAGTCGTAGTCGACCGTCGGCGGCAGCCGCACGGCTCCCCTAACTTCGGGGGCCTCTTGATGGCGGATCTGGGCCAGAAGCGCGCGCAGTCCGGTTTGCAGTCCCACCAGGTGCTGCTTCTCCAGCTTCAGCGACGCCGACTGCCCGGCTTCACCGAGTATGCACAGGTGAAACGTGCGCTGGCCCGGCGTACCGGCCGAACGGGCCTCGATCCCCTGGGCGACTCCGAAGTCAATCACCATCTGACACTACGCAACCGGCACCGACACGGCCTTATGGCACGTCGAGCGAAGACGCTTGCTGTGTCCAAGACGGAAGGAACGCATGGCCAGCGATATTGTACCGTTTGACGGCTCGGATGAGGGTACAGGGACGCGCGAGTCGGGGTCAACAAGTCGCGGTGTATAATCGCGGCACAGGATGCCTGCTCCTCACACTCGATGCGCCGGAGGGAAGGCGCCTGCCCAACCGAAAGGAGCGTCGCCGTGGCACAACAGACGACCCCATCGAAGGCGCAGCTACTGGACGCCCTGCGATCGAGCGAAGGGGAGGTCGTCGCCAAGCTGGGCGCGCTCCCGGCGGAAGAGTTCGAGCGGGGGCGCTACGAGGGTGGCTGGAACGGTCGCCAGATCCTCGCCCACATCGCTTCTATAGAGTGGACCTACCCTCGACTCATCGACGTCGCGCGGGAGGCGGGGGGCAGCGCGCAGCGATCGCCTGAGCCGCCCACGCGCTCCTTTCGCGGCGGCTACAGCGACTACAACCAGCGGCAGGTGGATAAGCGGGCCGACGCGTCGGTCGAGGAGCTCCTGGCGGAGTTCCGCCAGAACCGCGCCACCACCATAGCGGCCGTGGAGAGCGCCCCCGAGGAGCTTTTCGCCACGCCCATCCGCTCTGCCGGAGGGGTGACGGGCCCGCTGGTCAGCGTTTTCTACTCCGTCGCGGTGCTGCACGTGCAGATGCACGTGAACGACATCGTGGGCGCGTAGGGGGCCGGCGCAAGTCCTACACCATCCTGCCGACGCGAAGTCCGTCCAGGGTGGACTCCAGCATCTTGCGTGGGGCAAGGGCCTGTCCAATAACGTGGAGTTCTGGCACTTTGCCCTTGAGGGCCCTGTACAGGCTATCATTGGCCACACTCCCCAGGGCGACGACAACGGTGTCCACTTCTTCGATGGTGCGCTCCTGGCGGGTGAGGACGTTGGCGGCTATCACTGTGTTCTCCTGAATGACCTTTATCTGCATGCTGTTGGTCAGGGCAACCCCCTTGGTATAGAGCCGCGATAGCACAAAGGCGAGGGTCAGGGGCTCTACCTGGAAGCCCGCTATCGCCCCCCAAGGCACGAGAACCTCCACCTCAGAGCCGCGATCGGACAGGAAATCGGCAGTCGTAAGGGCCTCCATTCCGCGGTCCAGGGCCCACAGGACGACTCTCTTGCCGGCCTCGGCCTTGCCCGCCAGCACGTCTCGGGCCTGCACAACGTTGGGCTGGGTCGCCCCAGGAACCGTGGCCGGGGCGGGGAGCCCTCCCGTGGCCACGATGACGACATCGGGGTTAGCCTCCGCCACGGTCCTTTCGTCCACTGCCGAGCCCAGGTGGAGATCGACTCCCAATAGCTTGAACTGATATTCGTAGTAGCGGACGGGCTCGGCCATGTCCTGCCGGCCGGGAGCCTTGGCCGCGATCTGGAGCTGGCCCCCCAACTGGTCGTCCTTATCGTACAGAGACACGGAGTGGCCCCGCAGCGCCGCCACTCGCGCCGCTTCCATGC
This sequence comes from Dehalococcoidia bacterium, assembly GCA_034411955.1. GTDB lineage: Bacteria > Chloroflexota > Dehalococcoidia > SM23-28-2 > RBG-16-64-32 > DAOUMF01. Next base: position 6,067 of record DAOUMF010000149.1, on the reverse strand, counting down.
CGGCGATGCCCGCGCCGATAACCATCACCCTCTTCTTCACGGGAGCGGGGGTGATCTCCATCTCCTTTTCCCGCCCCGCGCTGGGATTAATGGCGCAGGTGATGGGCAGGGTGTGGTAGATACGGCCCCAGCAGCCCTCGTTGCAGCCGATACAGCGGCGGATCTCATCCAACCTTCCTTCCCGCGCCTTGTTGGGAAGCTCGGGGTCGCAGAGGTTGGCCCGGGTCATGCCCACCATGTCCGCCTGGTTCTTGGCCAGGATGTCCTCGGCCACTACGGGGTCGGTGATGCGGCCGACGCAGAACACGGGCACGTCCACCACGCCCTTGATCCCGGCAGCGAGGTAGACGAAGGGGCTGCCGGGCATGTACATGGGCGGGATGGGGGCGCCGCCGCCGCCGACGGTAACGCTGACGTAGTCCAGCTTGCCGGAAGCCGTTACCTTGGGCATGATCTTCAGCATGTCCTGGAGGCCCAGGCCGCCTCCCTGGAACTGGTCACCGCTAATCCGCAGGCCCACGGTGAAGTCGGAACCCACATCAGCCCGCACCGCGTCGATCACCTCCAGGATGAAGCGAAGGCGGTTCTCCTCGGTCTCCCCGTATTCATCGCTGCGCTCGTTGGTGCGAGGGGACATGAACTGCTCGATCAGGAAGCCATGAGTGCCCATGAGCTCTACGCCGTCCAGGCCGGCCTCTCGCATTCGCCGCGCGGAGTCGCCAAAGGCCTGAACCACCTCCTTCACCTCTTCGGGCTCCATGGCGTGGGCGGTCTCGCTGTGGAAGGAGCCGGGGTTGGCCCCGCTGGACCACAGGGGCAGGCTACCCTCTCGCGCCCCGTATAAAACGCTGCCGGGGTGCCATAGCGGGGCGACTAGCTTGGCGCCGTGCTCATGCACGGCGGAGACGATGCGCCTGAAGGGCTCGATGCATGCGTCCCTGTAGGCGTGGATAACGAATGGATCGGTGGCAGCAGTGGGGTGGACGGCCTGATCCTCGGTGACGATGAGGCCGATGCCCCCTTTAGCCTTTGACGCCCAGTAGTTCAGGTGCCGTTCGGTTGGAAGGCCGCCCTCGGCGAAACCGGTGAGGTGGGCGGTGCTGACGATGCGGTTGCGGACGGTGAATGCGCCGATCTTCAAAGGAGTGAACAGGTGCTTGAACTCCGCCTCGGTTCTTTCTAGTCGGGTGGTCATGAGCAGTACTCCTTCACTGATGACTGCCAGGGCGGATCCGGATCGCAGGCGGTGCAGCTACGGAGCCTCTCCCCTCCGCTTCCGATCGATAGAGCGGCCCGCCAGCAACCGTTGCCCCCGGTTCACCGGTCGCCCATCTGGAAGTCGTAGTATCCGCGAACGACATCGAATCTACCCAGTTGAGCTCCTCCTTCCCAGAGCTGGATCTCCTTGCAGTCCCGCCAGTACTTCTCCACGTCGTACTCGCGCATGTAGCCGTAGGAGCCCATCAACTCCATGGCCTTGTTGGTGACCATGATGGCAACTTCGGTCCCGTAGACCTTGGCAATGCTGCCCCGGGACAAGTGGCCGGATGACTCCGGAGGCCCATAGGCCTCGGGGCGGTCGAACATGTAGGCCGCGGTCAAGTAGTACGTCCTGGCGGTCTCGATGCCAACAGCCATATCGGCCAGCATCCCTGCACAGATGGAATGCTCCCGGATGGGCTTCCCAGCCACGACTCTGTTCCCGGTGTACTCGAGAACCGTCTCAAAAGCGCCCTGAGCCGCGCCCACAGCCAGAGCACCGCTCGCGATTCTGCCGATGGTCAGGTTAATGTGGAGTAGCCTGGCGTCCTCTCCGGGGCCTGCGGCGCGGTTCTCCTTTGGCACCCTCACGTTGTCCAGATAGATATCGCAGTTTCTGTCCGCCTGCAGGCCCGCCTTGTTCTCGAACTTGCCGAATGAGAGCCCTTCGCTGGGATGAGGCACGTAGATCAATGCGATGCCCTCGTCTCCCAGATTGGGGTCGGTGGTGGAGACAACACAGTAGTAGGCGGAGATGCCCGCGTTGCTGGGGAACCTCTTGCTTCCGTTCAGAACCCATTCATCTCCATCCAAGATGGCTCTGGTAGAGATCTTCTTCCCGTACAGGGCAGGGTTTTCAACATCGCATCCCGCATCGGGTTCTGTCATGGCGAAGCATCCTCTGCGCAGTTCGTCGCCACAGAAGACCGCCGCAACCTTGCGCAGTACCGCTTCATTGTTGGCCAGGGTCGCCGGCATGATGAACCAGCCGGTGCACCCTAGTGACACGGCCAGTCCGACATCTCCTCGGGCGATCTCCTCCATGAGGATGCTGGTACCAACCACCGATCTCTGTGGCAGGCCGCCGTATCTCTCCGGCACTATGCTTTTCTGAAAACCGAGGTTCTTCAGCTTCTCCGATATCCCATCGATGAGAATATGGTCCCTGTCATCGTCCAGTTGTTGGCGGACAGGCATGATCTCGCCATCCACAAAGCCCCTCACCGCCTGCTGCATCAACCTCTCCTCTTCGGTCACCAGATCATTGAGAAGCGGCTGCCTCATGTTGCCACCCTCCATTCTCGATCTCCGCCGAACCCACATGGCGGGCCCAAACGCCCTCGCCCGACTCTCCGGGCGGTCTTGGCGCGCCAATCATTGCGCACGACGGATCGAGGTGTCAATCGGCTCGGCCTCTGGTAGAATGGCGCAGTCGGTATGTCATCACAGGCAAAGGAGGTGCGCCATGGCTGACCCGCAGGTCCTGGCAAGGATGTACCATGCCACCATGAGCGGCATCGTGCGCGACGGCCGAGCGCCGCACTATACAGAGCTCGCTACCGAGCTAGGCATCTCCCTAGATGACGCCCGGGAAGCGCTCCACGAACTCGGTGATGGCAGGGTCCCGGGCTTCTGGCTCAGCCCAGGCACCGACGTCGTTGCATCCCCCGCGCCGTTCTCCAACATCCCCACTCACTACCTGATCTCGGTGGAGGGCGAACAGAAATGGTACGGTCAGTGAGGATTCGAATCGCTGGCAGTCAGCTGGCTCTTCCCCGGCAAGCATGTTCAGATCGACTGCCCGTGCCTGGACTGCAACGAACCGATACGGGTGCGGATCCGCGATGGTGAGATACTGGAGGCCTCGCCACCCGGCATCGTCGGCCACGTCAATGTTCCCTTCTCACGCTGGCGTGAAGACATCGCGAGAGCTTGAAGCCTCATGAACCTCTTCCGGTCGGAAGAGCACGTCCAGAACTGGTCTCTGTATGACCCCGAGAGCGCCGACGGCATCATGCCCCTCGCCGACTACGCCACGCTTTTCAGCGCCGACCTGTTCCGCGAGCGTCTCCAGCCCGACTACCTGCTGCGGCTGCCCCAGTTTATGCCCGAGTTGATGATGACGTTGGCGAAGCTGGGGAAGACGGGTCCCTTCTGGAGCCTCGGCGGAAGGTAGGCCACAAGAGGGTTGAGAGGGCGCAGACTGACGCTGACCCGCTAGCGGGCGCGACCGCGTGGGGATATGCGAGCAGGACAGACGGGCGGCGTATGGGTTGTCGTCGACCATAGCGCCCACGACGTAGATGATGTCGCCCTGGAGCTCCTGGGGCAGGCCCGCGAGCTGGCCGATCGGCTGGGCCTGTCCGCGATGGCGGTGCTCCTGGGCGATGATGTTCGTGGCCTAGGGCCTCTCGTCGGCCAGTACGGCGCCGATACGGTGTATATGGCCGAAAGCCCGCTCCTGGGGGCCTACAATCCCGACGCCTACGCTCCCGTTCTCGCTGATCTCATCGGTCGCGGGCGACCTTCTATCGTGCTCTGGGGCGGTACCGATCAGGGGTGCGACCTGGCTCCGCGGGTGGCCGCCCGCCTGGGCACAGGCCTCGCCTCCAATTGCAGCCGCGTCGACCTGAACGAGGATGGGCTGCTGGTGATGACTCGCCCGGCCTACGGCGGCAAGGCCTCCTGTGATGTGGTCTGCCCTGAGGCGAGGCCCCAGATGGCCGTCATCCAGCCGGGGGCGGCGCCGACCAAGCAGCCGGACCCCGGCCGCGAGGCGCAGTTGATCGCAGTGGACGTGACCATATCCCCCAAAAGCCTGCGTCTCCGCCTGGAGGAGGTGATCAAGATTCCTCCCTCGGCCCTGGACGTGACGGAGGCGGATATCATCGTCGCTGGTGGGCGGGGCGCTGGCAGCGAGGAGGGGTTCCACCTGATCGAGCAACTGGCTCACCTCGTGGGCGCCGCCGTGGCGGCCTCCAGGCCGGTGGTGGACGCCGGCTGGGCTTCCTACGAGCGACAGGTGGGGCTCAGCGGCAAGACCGTCGCCCCCAGGCTGTACATCGCTTGTGGCATTTCCGGCGCCAATCATCATGTCGTGGGGATGAGGGATTCCAGGGCCGTAGTGGCCATAGACCTGGATGCCCATGCCCCCATCTTCCAGATCGCCGACGTGAAGATAGTGGGCGACCTGCGCCACGTGCTGCCCGCGCTGATCGAGCGGCTGCGGCGTTTGCGGCAGGAGCGGGGGACGGCCGAGGACCAGGAGGTCCTGCGAACGCTGGCCAACGTGCCTGTCACCGGGCAGGTCTCGTGAGGTGAGAAGCTCGATGAAGATCGTTGTTTGCGTCGCCAGGGTGGTGGATACGAGCGAGCCGCTGCCGGTGAGGTTGGGAAAGGCCGACCTCGAGGAAGAGGGCGTGAGGCGCGTCCTCAATCCAGCCGACCAGCATGCCCTGGAGGAGGGCCTGCGCCTGAAGGATCGTTTCGCCGATAGCAGCGTGACGGCCATCAGCATGGGCCCGCCCGAAAGCGAGTCGGTTCTCCGCCGCTGCCTGGCCCACGGAGCGGACGAGGCTCTGCTCCTGTGGGATGAAGCCTTCCGCGGTTCCGACAGTCTGGCCACCGCTCGCATTCTGGCCGCCGCCATCCGCCGGGTGGGGGCCGATGTTGTGCTTTGCGGGAAGCGGGCCAGCGACGGCGATACGGGGCAGGTGGGCGCTCAACTGGCCGAGCTTCTCGGCCTACCGGCGGTCACCGGCGTTGTGCGGCTGGAGATGAGGGACAGCGAGGCCCTGGTTCATCGCCGACTGGAACGAGGGCGGCGAGAGGTGCTCCGCTGTCCCTTGCCGGCCCTGTTCGCCGTCGAGGAGCGGATCAATCGCCCCCGCTATCCGCGGCTACGGGCTGTTCTCGCGTCGCTGGGGGCGGAAGTCCCCCGGCACGGCCTCGCCGACCTGGGTCTCCGTCCTGAGGAGACAGGCGAGGCGGGCTCCTGCGCTCAGGTAGTGAACCTGTCGCCGCCCAAGCCTATCACCAGAGGGTTGTTCATTCCCGACAGCAGCCTGTCGCCGGAGGATCGCTGGCAACAGGTCATCTCCGGCGGCGTGGAGGAGCGGCACGGTGACGTCATCCAGGGGCCGCCAGATAGCGTGGCCGAGCGGCTGCTTGAGTTCCTGACCCAGAACAACTTCGTCTAGGGGCCAAAGCCCGCGGCGTCCGGCGCCCCTCCTCCACTACTCGCGACTAGGCTCGTATCGCGGTGGCCCTGGCCCGTTCCTCGTGGGACATCCCCGCCAACCGCTCGACCTCCTTCGCGTCCAGACCGAGGCCCTGGGCCACGCGTGTGCCATAGTCGGCGTCGGCCTTGTAGAAGAGGGCTGCCTGGCGCAACTGGATGCGCTTCTGGGCGTTGCCCAGGTGAGCGACGATGTTGCCGATCAGGTGGTCTCGGTCCTCGTCGGACATCACCTTTCGGTAGAGATCGCCGGCCTGAACGAAATCGTCGTTGGGGTGCGTGTACGACTGGCGCGCGGCCTTCCCGGAGACGTCGAATGGTGGATCAGCCGCCGCGGGGTCAGGCTCGGGGCCTCCAAAGCTGTTGGGGTAGTAGTTAGGGCTGCCGCCGCCGTTGGCATCGAAGCGCATGAAGCCATCGCGCTGGTAGCTTCTCTCCGGCGCGGCCTTGGCCGAGTTCACGGGCAGGAGATGATAGTTGGGCCCGAGGCGGTGGCGATGGGTGTCGTGATAGCTGAAGAGGCGCCCCTGTAGCATCTTGTCCGGTGAGGGAGCTATCCCGGGCACCAGG
>DAOUMF010000148.1:0-2981 GCA_034411955.1 Dehalococcoidia bacterium | reverse complement strand
GACTAACACTCCCCTCTCTGGTTCGTTGGCGATGACTGCGATAATGGCTGAAGCGTCCACGACGATGTCCATGAGTTTTCTGTAGTCACCTCATCTTGCACTTTGTGCGGCCGCTGTGCCGCAACTTCTCCAAGCTGCGTCGCAAGACGGCGGCGTTGGTCGCCAAAGCCGGCGGTCTGTAGTTCTTCGGTAGTATAGGGCCTTGTGCCCGTAAGGAGCGTAATATGGTGGAACAACGATTACAGCATTCCGTGCAAAGCACCAGCCTCGCCGACATCCTAGAACGGGTACTCGATAAAGGCGTCGTCATCGCCGGTGACATCAGCATCTTGTTGGTGGATGTCGAGCTGTTGACGATCAAAGTTCGCTTGCTGGTCGCCTCGGTGGACAAAGCCATGGAAATGGGCATCAACTGGTGGCAGGCCGATCCTGCTCTGTCCACTCAGGCCCAGCAGGCCCAGGCACTGCAAGAGGAAAATCATCTCCTGCGCGAGCGTTTGGAGCGCCTGGAGGAAAAACTGGGTGTGGCGCTATGACAGGCTCTATGAGGGGGGAAAAAAAGGTTGCCTGTGCTTTCTGCGAGGGCACAGGCAAAGATCAGTTCGATGTAATGTCTCCTTTGTCCACCTGTGTTGTGTGTGGCGGGAAGGGGACATGCCGGCTTCATGAACCAGTGGCATCGTGTGCCTTTTGCGACGGCACAGGGGTGTATCCCCATACCCGCATGACCTGCACAGCCTGCAGCGGCGTCGGCTCGGTGGGCGTACCGGAGAAAGTCACGATCTGTTCCCATTGCCACGGGACAGGGCGGACGCTGGATCGACCCGATAGCCCATTCTATTGCATTCGCTGTCACGGAGCGGGCGTGGTGCGGGCGGAATCGTAGGAAAGATTGACAGGCCCTGCGACGCTCTTCCACGCGTCTCGCAGACTTGAAGGAGCAGGACATGAGCGGACACGGACAAGATCTGGTATTGAAGGTTGCGGAAGCCTTGCCCAAGGACGTTGGGCGCGGGCTCGTCCGCCTGGACCCGCAAGACATGGAGAAGCTAGGTGCGGCCATTGGCGATATCGTGGAGATCACCGGCCAGAGCGCGACGGTAGGCCGCATCATGCCCGCCTATGCCGCGCAGCGGGGCCAGGGACTCATCCAGATGGACGGTATCTTGCGAGCCAATGCCGGCACGGGCCTGGACGAACAGGCAACCATACGTTTGTCCGAAGCGCAGCCGGCCCGCAGCGTGGTGCTGTCGCCCCTGGATGGCCCACGGGCCCGAACGGGCAGTTCCCAGGCCCGCTACCTATCGCGCCAGTTAGACGGAATCCCGATCGTCACCGGAGACCGGGTGAGGGTCAATCTGCTTGGCACCCGAGCCCAAAACTTCACGGTCAGCAAAACCACCCCCTCCGGCCCAGTGCTCATCAGCCCGTCCACCAACATCCGCACCGAGGGTGAGGCCCCTGGCCGGGCGCGTGGGCGGACGGAGGTGACTTACGAAGATATCGGCGGCCTGCGCCGGGAAATCCGCCGCATCCGGGAGATGATCGAACTGCCCCTGAAACACCCGGAGATTTTCGAGCATCTCGGCATCGACGCGCCAAAAGGTGTCCTGCTCCACGGAGCGCCCGGCTGTGGCAAGACCCTGATCGCCCGTGCCGTTGCCCACGAGACCAGCGCCCATTTCGTCCATGTCAATGGCCCGGAGATCATCGACAAGTGGTACGGCGCCAGCGAAGCCCACCTGCGGGAGATCTTCCAGGACGCCAGCCGCAACGCGCCCGCCATAATCTTCATCGACGAGATCGATGCCCTTGCCCCCAAGCGCGAGGAAATGAGCGGCGACCGCCAGGTGGAGCGCCGGGTCGTGGCCCAGCTTCTGGCCTTGATGGACGGCCTGGAGTCACGAGGACACGTCATCGTCATCGCGGCCACCAACATTCCCAACACGCTGGACCCGGCCCTGCGCCGTCCCGGACGCTTCGATCGGGAGATCAGCATCGCCATTCCCGACAGGCCGGGCCGCCAGGAGATACTGGAGATTCACAGTCGGGGCATGCCGCTGTCAGAGGATGTGGCCGTCGACAAATTGGCCGCTATTACCCACGGGTTCGTCGGCGCTGACCTGCAGGCGTTGTGCCGGGAGTCCGCGATGAGCGCGCTGCGCCGCCTGATGCCCGACATTGACCTGTCCCAGTCCGAAATCCCCTACGACAAACTCGCCGCCCTGCAGGTGATGGAGTCCGATTTCCTGACCGCCCTGGCCGAGATCGAGCCCTCGGCCATCCGAGAGGTCTTCACCGAAGTGCCCGACGTTGGCTGGGACGATGTCGGCGGGCTGGACGATATCAAGCGGCTGCTTGTCGAGACCATCCAGTGGCCTCTCCAGCATGGGGACCTGTTCGCCCATATCCAAAGCAACCCGCCCAAGGGCATCCTGCTTCACGGCTCGCCGGGCACGGGCAAGACCCTGCTGGCCAAAGCCGTAGCAAAAGAAAGCGGGGTCAACTTCATCGCCGTAAAAGGCTCCGCTCTGCTCTCGAAATGGGTGGGAGAATCGGAAAAGGGCGTGCATGAGGTTTTCAGGAAAGCCCGCCAGGCCTCGCCCTGTATCGTGTTCTTCGATGAACTGGATGCGCTGACCCCGCGCCGGGGGGCCGAAGCCGATACAGGGGTCATCGCACGCGTCGTAAGCCAGTTCCTGTCTGAAATGGACGGTATCGAAGAGCTCAAGGGAGTCGTCGTGCTGGCCGCTACCAACCGTCTGGACATCATCGACCCGGCGCTCCTGCGCCCTGGTCGTTTTGATATCATGGTCGAACTGTCTCTGCCGGACCGGGATGCCCGTCTGGCGATCCTACGGGTTCATACTCGGGGCAAGCCACTGGCGCCTGACGTCGACTTGGAGGCACTGGCGAACCTGACCGAGGACCAGACCGGGGCGGATATCGAGGGCATCTGCCGCCAGGCCACCATGCTGGCC
>DAOUMF010000147.1:0-5487 GCA_034411955.1 Dehalococcoidia bacterium | reverse complement strand
GTTCGAGGACCGGCCGCTGTTCGGAAAGCGGGTGCTCATCACCCGCACCCGTCGTCAGGCCAGCGCCCTGGCGCGGCTGCTCGCCGAGGAGGGCGCTGTGCCCATCGAGCTGCCCGTCATCGAGATCGAGCCCGCGATCGACGAGGCGGCGGCGGAGGCAGCACTGGACGGCCTCCGCGCGGGCGCCTACGGCTGGGCAGTGTTCACCAGCGCCAACGCCGTGGAGCTGTTCTTCGGCTTCATGCGGGAGCGCGGCCTGGACGCCCGCGCCTTCGCCGGTGCGAAGGCCGCCGCCATCGGCCCGGCGACGGCGGACGCCCTGGCGGAGCGCGGCATCGTCGCCGACGCCGTCCCCGAGGAGTACGTCGCCGAGGGCATCGTGGAGGCGCTGCGGCCGCACCTGCGCCCCGGCGACCGCGTGCTCGTGCCCCGCGCCGAGGGCGCCCGGCCGGAGCTTGTCGAAGGGCTGCGCGCCCTGGGTGCAAAGGTCGACGAGGTCACGCTCTACCGCGCCGCCGTGCCGAAGGAGGCGCCTGCGGAGGCGCTATCGCTGCTGCGGGAGGGCGGGATCGACATCGTCACCTTCACCTCGTCGTCGACGGTGCGCAACCTGGCGGCGCTGCTCGGCGGCGACTTTCGTGTCATTCTGAGCGGCGAGGACGCCAGCGCGGGGGAAATGGTACCATCGCGAAGGAATCTAGCAGTGGTGGGGGGTGCCACGACGCCTGAGCCCGGCGCGACCCCTCAGCCCAAGCCGCTGGTGGCCTGCATCGGCCCCATAACGGCGCAGACGGCCCGCGAGCTGGGCCTGCGGGTGGACGTGGAGGCTTCGGAGCACACGATGCCGGGCCTGGTGCGGGCGATACGGGAACATGTTCTCTCGCGCAGGTGGAGCAGGGAACGATGACGGAACTGCGCAGGATTCGGCGCGTCTGGACGCGCCTGGCCGGCATCTACGAGCTTCGCGTCAGGCTGTTCCTCCGCTGGCGCAGGCCCGCCGTGGAGGCCCTGCGACTGCGCCCCGGCGACACGGCCCTCGACCTCGCCTGCGGCACGGGCCTGAACCTCCCCCACATCATCGAGCGGGTCGGCCTCGGGGGCAGGATCGTTGGGGTCGACTGCACGCGCGCCATGCTGGAGCGGGCGCGGCGGAAGGTCGCTCGCCATCGCTGGGACGGCGTGGCCCTGGTGGAGGGGGACGCCGCCGGCCTGCCCCTGGCCAGCGAGTGCTGCGATGCGGTCCTCTGCTCCTACGCCATGGTGATCATCCCGGACTATCGGCGGGCGATAGCGGAGGCAGTGCGCGTCCTCAAGCCGGGCGGCCGGCTGGTTCTGCTTGAGGGCAAGCGCGGCTCCACCCTGTGGGCGAGAGCAGTGAACCCTCTAGTGGCCTTCGCAGGTCGCTTCGGCGCTGTGAGCCTAGATCGCAGACCCTGGGAGGAACTGCCTGGACTGCTGGAAGAGGTTTCCCGGAGTGAGTACCTGGGCGGGATTGTGTACATCGCGAGCGGCACGAAGGCCAGCGGCTCAGGCCGCCCCACCGTTGGCCTCAATTCGGTGAAAGGGGGCGTTGCCCCATGACCACCACCCGAACCCTTCCCGCCGCCTACCACCGCTTCCGACGGCTCCGCCGCTCGGAGGCCCTGCGCGGCCTCGTGCGCGAGACCCGCCTCTCGCCCCAGGACTTCGTCTATCCCCTGTTCGTGACCCACGGCGAGAACGTCCGGCGGGAGATCGAGTCGATGCCCGGCCAGCACCAGCTCTCCGTCGATCAGCTCGCCGCCGAGGCCGAGGAGCTGCGCTCTCTGGGCATCCCTGCCGTCCTCCTCTTCGGCCTGCCCGCGACCAAGGACGACGTCGGCTCCGAGGCCTACGACCCCGACGGCATCGTCCAGCGGGCCGTGCGCGCCCTCAAGGAGGCCGCGCCCGACCTCGTCGTCATCACCGACGTCTGCCTCTGCGAGTACACGTCGCACGGCCACTGCGGAGTAGTCGTGGACGGAGAGAGCCTGCCTGCCGAACGGCAGGTGGACAACGACCAGACGCTGCCCCTGCTGGCGCGGACGGCCGTGTCGCACGCCCAGGCCGGCACCGACATCGTCGCCCCCTCGGACATGATGGACGGCCGGGTGGCCGCCGTCCGCCAGGCGCTGGACGAGGCCGGGCTCGCCTCCACGCCCATCATGGCCTACGCCGCTAAGCAGGCATCCGCCTTCTACGGGCCCTTCCGGGTCGCCGCCGAGTCCGCCCCCCAGTTCGGCGACCGCCGCGGCTACCAGATGGACCCCGCCAACGCCCGCGAGGCGATGCGGGAGATCGAGGCCGACATCGAGGAGGGCGCCGATATAGTAATGGTAAAGCCGGCGCTGCCGAACCTCGACATAATCGCGCGGGCGCGGCAGCGGTTCGACCTGCCCCTGGCCGCCTACAACGTCAGCGGCGAGTACGCCATGGTGAAGGCCGCGGCCGCCGCCGGCTACCTGGACGAGCGGCTGGTGACGCTGGAGGTGCTCACCGCCATCAGGCGGGCCGGCGCGGACATCATCATCACCTACCACGCCAAGGAGGCCGCCCGCTGGCTGCGGGAATAGCGAGGCATCATTTAGCCACAGATGAACACGACGAACGTCAAGGGGATCGTTGAGATTGTTCTCCGCCTCAGGCGGATCAGAATGCCGGATGGGCAGGACACCAGTGTACTGTCATTCTGAGGAGCGCGAGCGACGAAGAATCTGGGGAGGGGACTAGTTCGTAGATGCACGCATCTGTGAAAGATCTGTGCCCATCTGTGACTGACGTCAAAGCGGTCGCCTTTGACGCCTACGGCACGCTGTTCGACTTCCAGGAGCCGGAGTTCATCGTCACCTTCGCCGAGATATGCGCTCTCCAGGGGCTGGACGCCGACGCCGGCGACCTCTGGCGGCGCTTCCTCCGGGCCGCGCGCCATTTCCCCTCAGAGGAGCACCACAAGCCCGTCTACCGCCGCTACGACGAGGCGTGGGAGGTTCAGTTCCAGCACGTGTTCCAGCGGCTGAAGCTGCGCGGCGACCCCTCGGCCGCCGCCGCCTACCTGCGCGACAAGCTCTCCTCCGCGGTCGCCTTCCCGGAGGTGTACCCGGTGCTGGAGGCGCTGCGCCCTCGCTACCGCCTGTCCCTCCTCTCCAACGCCGACGACGATTTCCTGACGGCCGCTCTCCAGCACAACAACCTCCAGTTCGATACTATCGTCACCTCGGAGCAGGCCGGCGCCATCAAGCCGAACCCGGCGATCTTCCACCACCTGACCGACCGGCTAGGTCTCGACCCGGAGCAGGTCCTCTACGCGGGTGACAGCCCGATCCCCGATGTCCTCGGGCCGCGCCAGGCCGGGCTCAAAGTCGCCTGGGTCAACCGCCAGGGCGTGAGGCGCCCTCGCCGCGTGCCGCCGCCGGACATCCACGTCCTCAACCTCACCGAGCTGCTTCCCGTGCTGATACCCGATATGGAGCCTGCGGGGCGCTGATGAGAGCCGAAATTCCTGCTACCATTTTCCCCGTAGGTCAGGGCCCCAGCCCTGACCGGGGGTCGTGACAGATGCCGCGCTTTCGTCGCTTCACCGAGGGCGAGTACTGCTACTTCGTCACGGCAGGCACCCAAGATCGGCGTTGCCTATTTCGGGACACGCGTCTTTGCCAGATACTCGTCGAGAACTTGCAGTTCTATCGTGACCGGATGAAGTTCGGGCTTCATGGCTATGTCATCATGCCTGATCACGTCCACATCCTCGTTACCCCTCGACAACCAGCGACTATCTCCGACATCATTCGCAATTTCAAGAGTTACAGCAGCAAAGAGGTGCAGAAGGCCCTTGGCATGCGCGGGCCGATATGGCAGCGTCGGTTCTATGACCGCGTGATTCGGGGCGAAGGGCAGTTCCACGCTGCCCTGGACTACATCCATCAGAACCCTGTAAGAGGAGGACTCGTCCGGTCAGCGAGAGACTATGGGTTCTCGTCCTACCGCTTCTGGGAGGAGGGTGCTGGGCTGCTCCGCCTCGATCCTCCAGAGGCGGTCACGGCTGGGGCCGTGACCTACGAGAAGAAAGTTCGCATCGCTGATGGCTAGCCGCGACGCGCCCACCCCCCGCTCCCGCGAGCTGCGGGACCTCGCCCGCCGATACATGCCCGGCGGCGTCTCCAGCCCCGTCCGCGCCTTCAAGGCCGTCGGCGGTGACCCTCCCCTCATCGCCTACGGCCAGGGCCCCCGCGTCTTCGACGTGGATGGCGACGCATACATCGACTACGTCGCCGCCTTCGGCCCCCTCATCCTCGGCCACGCCCACCCCGTCGTCACCGACGCTCTCGCCCAGGCCGCCCAGCGCGGCACCGCCTACGGGGCCACCACCGAGCTGGAGGTCGAGCTGGCCCGCACCATCTGCGAGGCCATCCCCTCCATAGAGATGGTGCGGTTCGTCAACTCCGGCACGGAGGCCACCATGTCCGCCCTCCGCCTGGCCCGCGCCTTTACCGGCCGCGACAAGATCGTCAAGTTCGAGGGCTGCTATCACGGCCACGCCGACGGGCTGCTGGCCAAGGCTGGCTCAGGCCAGGCCACCCTGGGCCTGCCCGATAGCCCCGGCGTGCCGACCTCCTATGCGGCCCACACCCTGGTCGTCCCCTTCAACGACGAAGAGGCCCTCCGCTCCCTGTTCGACGAGCGCGCGCAGGAGATCGCTGCCGTCATCGTGGAGCCCATCGCCGGCAACATGGGGGTGGTGCCGCCTGCGCCGGGGTTCCTCCAGCGGCTGCGGGAGCAGACGCAGGAGCACGGCTCACTCCTCATCTTCGATGAGGTTATCACCGGCTTCCGGCTCGGCTACGGCGGTGTCCAGACGGCGTTCGGCGTCGAGCCGGACCTGACCTGCCTGGGCAAGGTCATCGGCGGCGGCCTGCCGGTGGGCGCCTACGGCGGCCGGCGCGACATCATGGAGATGGTGGCGCCCCAGGGCCCCGTCTACCAGGCGGGCACCCTGGCCGGCAATCCCCTGGCCATGACCGCCGGCATCGCCACCCTGCGCCTCCTCGCCGATGGCGTCGCCTACCAGCGCCTGGAGGCGAGCGCTAGCTTCCTGGAGGACGGCCTCCGCCGCGCCGCCGAGGAGACCAAAACGCCGGTCCGCGTCAACCGCGCCGGCTCCATGCTCACCGTGTTCTTCACCGCCGAGCCGGTGACCGACTTCGCCTCCGCCCGTCGCTCCGACACGGAGCGCTACGCCGCCTTCTTCCGCCAGATGCTCGCCCGCGGCATCTTCCTGCCCCCCTCTCAGTTCGAGGCGATGTTTCTCTCGCTGGCCCACAGCGATGAGGAGATACGGCAGACCATCGAGGCGGCGCGGGAATCTCTGGCCAGCATCCGTTAGGCCGCGCGAGGGATGTTGTCAGTTCTCGGGACAGGGGGTATACTACTGTGCGACCTCGCGCCCAAATTTGTATAAGCGATTAAATAGGT
>DAOUMF010000146.1:0-31611 GCA_034411955.1 Dehalococcoidia bacterium | reverse complement strand
CCAGGATATCAGCCTCGAAGCCCTGTGCACCCGGCACATCGACATGTCCCGCATTCTGGAGGAGACGAGGGAGTCTCGTGAGCGACGGCTCATGCCGGAGTTCGTCGAGCGGTTCTTCAAGGAAGCCTTCGAGTACCTGGGCGGCCGCATGCGAGAGACAGACAAGGGATACTGCCGAGTCGAGCACGTGCCGGCGGAGCTGCGCGCCGTCCCCGCAGCCAAGCGATACGGCGTCGTGCAGAAGCAATACCGTCGGCTGACGTTCTACAAGGAGCTGGCCAAGAAGGACACGCAGTCGGAGTTCATTGGGCCAGCCCACGCGCTGTTCGAGGCCGTCTTGGGGTCCGTGCTCGCGCGCTCGGAAGCCGACCTGTTCCGTGGCGCCGTCTTCGCCGACCCGGACGCCACTGAGCCGTACCTGCTGTGGTTCCTCGAAGGGGCTATCCGGGACGGGACCGGCGATGACGCGGGCCGACGGCTGTTCGCCGTGCGGCAGGCCGGCAGTGGCTTTCAGGAGCTGCCGCCGGGCGCCATCGTCGACCTGCCGCCGTCAGACGACGCGCTGTCAGCGCCGCAGGAACTGCGCGACGCTGTCCGCGAGGACACCGTTGTCGCTTGGGCGACGGAGCGGCTCATGCTCCCGTACCTGGGCGAGATATCAGAGCGCCGCCGCCACGAGGTGGAAGTCGTCCGGAAGTACGTGGAGCGGTCGCTGAACCACCTGATCCTGGAGTCAGAGGACAAGCTGGCGAAGTACTACGAGCGCTCGGACCGGGGCGAGGACATGGCAATCGCCATCCAGCAGGAGCAGGCGCGGAAGCGTTCCCTCATCGAGAGGCGGGACGGCCGCCTGCAGCGGCTCGAGCAGGAGGAGGCGGTTGCACTCGTGACGCCATCCGTTGTCGGGGTGGTCGCCGTCGTGGCCGGCGAGGTGCCCGCCGGCGTCGATTCATCGGCGATGCGGCGGGACGATGAGGTGGAGCGCGTCGCGATGGAGGCTTCCATGTGGTTCGAGCGGTCGGCCGGCCGACAGCCCGAAGATGTAGGCGCCCAGAAGTTGGGGTATGATATCCGCAGTCGCGAGGGCCCTGGCTTCCGCTACATCGAGGTCAAGGGCCGGGCCGACGAGGGGGACGTGGTCCTTACCGAGAACGAGTGGACGATGGCTCGTCGTTTGGGTGCCGACTGCTGGCTCTACGTGGTCACCGGCGCCCGCGACCCTGACACAGCCCAGATCCACACGATCCAGGACCCGGCGTCGAAGCTCCGACCGCAGCCTCAGCAGCAGATCGTGCGGTACTGGGTGAAGCAAGACGACTGGAAGCACGCAGCTAGCGGATAGGACCAGAAGACGTGTCGCGCGTTCTTACTGACCAGGAGATCGAAGACTTGATCCACGAGCCCAAACCACTCCCACCCAACTGGCAGACGCGCCTCCGAACAAGGCCCAAGGCGCGCTACCAGTATGACGAACGACAGCTCGATGTCGCGTCTCAGGCGGGTCGACAATTCAGGGTTATCGCCCGGCGGAACCGGCAGAACCAGCTCGACTTCTCGATCATTCTGTTGTTCGAGGATGCCGATGGGAGCGAATACAACCTCATCCGATACAATGGTAAGCACCCGTCGCGGCACACGAACCGGTGGGAGAAGGACAGGGGACTGCCGGGTGCTCGTTTCGACCCCGACTTCCACATTCATCGCGCGACGGAGCGGTATCAGAGGGACGGATACGAGATCGATGGATACGCCCAGATTGCTGACTCGTACGGCGACTTCGGTTCTGCCCTGGACAAGTTCCTGGACGGTTGCGGCTTTCAGCGTGGCGACTCGCCTCAGCAAAGGCTTCTCTAGGGAGGGTGCGACATGAACCACTCCGACATCGAGCGAGCCTTCAAAGAATCAGTCTGCGATGAGGTTGAATTGGCAGCCGAGGGAATGGACCGATACCTCGTTCATGTACCTTTCACGTTTGCAGACGGAGATCACTATGTGGTCCTGCTCAAGCGCGATGACGGCCAGTGGATGCTCTCGGACGAGGGACACACCTTCATGCATGTGTCCTATGAGGTCCCTGAGTTCGACCGAGGCACTCGTCGCGCAATAATTGATCGGGTGCTGGCGGGACTGGGCATTGAAGAGAGCGCGGGTGAGCTGCGACTGCGAATACCCGAAGGACGGTACGGAGATGCACTGTTCTCCTATCTTCAGGCGATAACTCGCATCACCGATGTGTCATTCCTCGCGCGTGAGCGGGTCCGGACTACCTTTGTCGAAGACTTTCAGGAACTCGTCCGGGAGGCAGCGGCGAATCGGGAAGTACAGTTTGGCTACGCCCATCCGGTTCACGACCCCGAACAGCGCTACCTAGTGGACGCTCGCATCAACGGCACGATAGGCCGACAGATTCTCGTGTTTGCCATCAGTAACGATGACCAATGCCGGGACGCGACCATTACCCTGTACAGATGGGAGTCGTGGGACGAGAGATTCCACCCTGTTGCCGTATTCCGAGACCAAACGGAGATCAATAGGGTCGTCCTAGCACGTTTCTCGGATGTGGCCGAGAGGCAGTTCTCGAGTCTGGAGACGGCACGTGAGCGGCTTGCTCCGTATCTCACCGACATTCTTCCGTCATGAGCCAGCCAGCCAAAGTCCCCCAACCCAAGCGCCTCATCGAGGTGGCCTTCCCGCTGCGAGAGGTCAGCGCCGAGTCCGCCCGCGAGAAGTCCATCCGTCACGGGCACATCTCGACGCTGCACATCTGGTGGGCTCGGCGTCCGCTTGCCGCGTGCCGTGCAGCTATCTTCGAGGCGGTGGTGCCGGACCCGGACGACGAACACTGCCCTCCGGTGTTCCGATCGCTGGTGGAGGATCTGGTACCCTCCGCCTACGACGCCTACGACCGCGAGGGCCCCCATCCGCCGCTGCGCCGCCGGCTCCTCGGCTTCGTCGCCGACCTGTGTAAGTGGGAGAACTCCAACAACCAGAGCCTGCTGGAGATTGCCCGCCGGCTGATCCGCGAGGCCAACGGCGGTACGCCGCCGCGGGTGCTGGACCCCTTCGCCGGGGGAGGTTCCATCCCCCTGGAGGCGCTGCGCCTGGGCTGCGAGGCGCACGCCTCCGAGCTGAACCCCGTGGCCGTCCTCATCCTCAAGTGCACCGTGGAGTACCCCCAGAAGTATGGCCAGCCGGACTCCCGACCGGTACCCGACTACATCCAGGAGATGGACCGACGGGAAGCCGAAGGCAAGGGCCAGCAAAGGCTAACCGACGGCGACGGGTCTTGGGCGGCCGCCTACCGCCGTAACCCCCTGGCCACCGACGTGCGGTACTGGGGCCAGTGGGTACTGGAGCGCGCCCGCGAGGAGCTGGCCCCGTACTACCCGCCGGACCCGGATGGCAAGGTGCCCCTAGCCTACCTGTGGGCCCGCACAGTGAAGTGCCCCAACCCCTCGTGCGGCGTGGAGATGCCCTTACTCCGTCAATACTGGTTGGCGCGCAAGGACAGCAAGAGCGTTGCCCTTGAACCCATCGTGGACCGTGAGGCGAAAACTGTCCACTTCCGCGTTGTGCAAGGAGACGAGATACAGGGCGACCCGGGGTCCGCAACGACAGAGACGACGGGCGTGCGTTGTCTCTTCTGCGACGCGGCCGCACCCGGCGAGTACATACGCTCAGAGGGGAAAGCGGGCCGCATTGGCGCGAGGATGACTGCCGTCGTGCTCCAGGGCAAGAACGGCAAGGCCTACCGGGAAGAACGCCCCGAAGATGGGAACGCCTTCAGCCGGGCCTCCCAGGTTCTGGCTCAACTCCCCCCGCGCGAAGATGGCCTGTCTTGGATCCCCGGTGAACCTACGCCCCCTCATCGAATCACAGGCGGTAGCATCGCTGTTTACGGTTTCAGTACGTTCGGCAAATTGTTCAACGACCGGCAACTGCTGGCTCTGAGCACCTTTGTGCGGCTAGTCCGCGAGGCCTACGACGTCATGCTCGGCCAGAGCCTTCACAGGGAGTACGCGAAGGCTGTGACAGCTTATCTGGCACTGGCGGCAGACAGGCTTTCGGACTTCTCCAGCACACTCTGCACGTGGATTGGCGAGTTCGTCGCCCACACGTACGTTCGCCAAGCGCTCCCAATGGTGTGGGACTATTGCGAGGTAATGCCACTATCTGAGGCGACGGGAGGATTCCCAAGCCATCTGAACTGGATCTCGCGTGTGCTGAGTCAGAATCCGCTTCCACAGGCGGAATCCCGATGCGACATCCAAGACGCGAGGCGATTGTCACAAGAGCAGGGATCTGTCTCGGCGGTATTGACCGACCCGCCCTATTACGACTCAGTGTCCTATGCTGAGCTCTCAGACTTCTTCTACGTTTGGCTGAAGCGCAGCTTGGGCGACCTGCATCCTGAGCTTTTCCCGACGCCACTGACCCCCAAAGCCGATGAGATTATCGAAAACAAATACCGTCAGGGTGGGCCCGAGAAGGCCACGGCATTCTATAGAGATGGCATGGCTTCGGCTTTCGCTGAGATGCGACGCGTCCTCCAGCCCACCGGAATCGCCTGGGTCGTCTTCGCCCACACAGAGACAGAGGCGTGGGAGACACTGGTGTCCGCGCTGGTTGACGTTGAGCCGGGCTTCACCGTTACGGCTTCATGGCCTGTTCATACGGAGCGGGCCGCGCGCGTTCGAGCCATTGACACGGCCTCTCTCGCCTCGTCAGTCTTCCTCGTGTGCCGACCACGGCTTCCTGATGCCAGTGTCGCCTACCTGCAGGAGGTATCGGAGGAGCTGCGGTCGCGCATCCGGGAGCGGCTGAACTACTTCTGGGCGCAGGGCATCCGCGGCGCGGACTTCTTCGTCTCCGCCATCGGACCCGCCCTTGAGGTCTACTCCCGCCACACGGAGGTGCGCACCACGGCCGGCGACCCTGTCACCGTCAAGCAGTTCCTGGAGCTGGTCCGCAGCGAGGTCATCGACTACGCCCTCTCCCAGGTGCTGGGCAACGGCTCGCTCGGTGCCGTGGACAATGAGACCCGCTTCTACGTCCTCTGGCGCTGGGCCTACGGCGCGCTGCCCCTGGAGGCCGGAGAGGTCATCACCTTCGTGAAGCCCATGGGCGTGGAGCTCGACGAGATCATCCGAGATGGCATCGTCTCCAAGAAGGGGAGCAAGATCACTCTCAAGTCCGCGACTGACCGCGACGACGACGAGGACTTGGGCCTGCCCCGCGCCGGCATCCAGGCGCCCATCATCGACGGCATCCACCGCTGCCTCAACCTCTGGCGGCTCAACAAGCGACCGGAGATGGCCGACTACCTCTCGACCCTGGGCGAGGCGCGGGTCGACCTGCTGAAGCGCTGCGCCCAGGCGCTGTCGGAGGTACTACGAGAAGACGACCCGGAGCGCCGCGACATCCACGCCATGCTTTCCGGCGGGCTGGAGCCGTCGATGCGGAGAATGCTCTAGGGGGTTAGAGCGATGGCAGCGACGAACTACGCTAGGGTATCGGAGGGCCTCAAGCTCTTCCGCGACGCAACCCTGGGCTTCATCGTCGCCGAGCTGAAGCGGGCCCACGGCGAACTCAACTGGTGGGAGCAGGGCGTCGCCAAGCACTTCAAGAAGGAGGACCTGGGGCACCTCCAGGAGCTGTTCGAGAAGCGCGGCGAGAAGCTGAGCGTCCTGCCCGTCCGGGCCGCCGAGCTCCACGAGATGCTGGACATCAACCACTTCCGCCCCATCATCGAGGGCAACTGGAAGGACGTCTTCGTTCACACGCTGAAGGACAAGAAGGCGATCACCTGGCTCCAGGACATCGCCGACGCCCGCAACACCTGGGCCCACCCGCCCTCCGGCGACATCAAGGCCGCGGACGCGAATGCCGTCCTGCACACCTGCGCTCAGTTGGCCGCCAGGTACGATGAGGCCGCGAGCCGCCAGCTCGAAGAGCTACGCGACTCCAGGGAGCCCGAGAAGCGCGAGGCGCGGCTGCCCTACTGGTGGGAGGTCGCCAAGCCGCACAAGGACTTCCAGCAGGCCAACTTCGACGAGTCGCTCTTCGCCGCTGACCTCGGCTATGTTGCTCAGGGCGTCGGCGCCAAGGAGTACGCCGACCCCGACGTGTTCTTCGCCCGCACGTATCCGACCCGTGGCATCCGAGAGCTGATCAAGAACACCCTTGAGCGCGTGCAGGGCCGCGCCGGCGACCCGGTCGTCCAGGTGCAGACGCCGTTCGGCGGTGGCAAGACGCATGTCTTGGTCGCCCTCTTCCACCTCTTCAACAGCTCGAAGAAGGCCACCGCAGTCGACTGGGTGAAGGAGGTCCTGGAGGAGAGCAAGCTCGACGCGGTCCCCAAGGCCAGAGTCATCGTGATCGACGGCGCTCGCATGGGAGTCGGGCCGGCCGAGAGAGAGGACGGCGCCACCGTCTCCACGATGTGGGGCGAGCTGGCCTGGCAGGTCGGCGGTGGCCCGCTCCTCATGAAGGCCATGGCGGACGCCGACTCGTCGCGGACCGCGCCCGGCAAGGACGCCATCGACAAGGTGCTGGACGCGGCCCGCCCCTGCGTACTCCTGTTCGACGAGGTGTTGGGCTACCTCACCAAGGCCGCCGACACTACGCTGAAGCGCGGCACGCTGGCCATCCAGACAATCCAGTTCTTCCAGGAGCTATCGACGGCTGTGGCAAATCATCCGGGCGTAGCGATGGTCTTCACTCTCCCGAAGAGCGAGCGCGAAGGCCCTATGCGCGAGATGCGGCAGGTCCAGGCCGCGCTTAGCCTCGACGCGTTCAAGGAGCAGGAGCTCCACGCTGAGCTGGAGCACCGCATGCACCGGGTCGAGTCCGTGTGGCAGCCGCTGGAAGGCGAAGAGATCTTCGAGGTCGTCCGGCGACGTCTGTTCGCCGACCTCGGTGACCCAGCGAAGCACGCACGGGTCGCCGAGGCCTACTGGCAGACGTACGAGCGGCACCGCGACACGGTCTCCAGCGACGCGCACGATCTGGACTACAAGCGCCTGCTGGAGAAGTCGTACCCCCTGCACCCCGAGCTCGTGAAGATCCTCTACCACAAGTGGAGTTCGCTGGACGGCTTTCAGCGAACCCGCGGCGTGCTCCGCTTCCTCGGCATGGCAGTAGCGGACTGCTGGCGGCGCAAGGTGGAGGCCCCGCTGATCCACCCGTCGCATGTCAACCTCGGCAACGACCGTATCCGACCGGAGATCGTACGCCTGTTGCGTCAAGGTAACTTCGAGCCTGTCATCGCCTCCGACATCGCTGGGCCCAATGCCAAGGCGCCGGCGATGGATGTCGGCAGCGAAGAGGTGCTCGGCGGCCTGGGTCCCGCCACTGGGACGGCGACTGCGGTCTTCATGCACTCGTTCGGTGGCGCTGGTGGCGAGCGGCGCGGCGCAACCGAGCCTGAGCTTCAATTGGCGACCCTGCTGCCAGGACTGTCACCGGCGGTCGTCGGGGCAGTCCTGCCGAAGCTGTCAAAGCGCCTCTGGTACTTCCACGCTGAGGCCGACTACTACCGCTTCGACTCTAACCCCAATCTCATCCGCATCATCGACGGCCAGGAGGAAGCGCTGGCGGCGGATCGGGAGGGGCGCGTCGATCAACTCATCGAGGGCACGCTCCAGCAGGTCGTGGGCCGCGGAATCTTCCGAGCGTACACCTGGCCCAAGGCCCACCGGGATGTCGACGACTCGCCGACTCTCTCGCTGGCCGTGATGCGCGACGACCTCGTTTGCGTAGGCGGGGTGGAGTGGGACGAGAAGGGCCGCTCAGAAGTCGAGGAGTGGTGGAAGCGGCATGGGAACGGGCCGCGCAAGTATCAGAACGCACTCGTGTTCCTGTTGGCAGACGAGATGGAGCGCGACAACATGCGCGCCGCGGCCCGACGCTACCTAGCCTGCCAGGCCGTGCGAGCCGACAGCAGCACCTATAACCAGCTGACCGACAATCAGAAGGAGCAGCTCAACGAGATGATCCGGGAGGCGCGGGACGGGCTGCCGAGAGCCGTCGCATCCGCCTATCGCCACATCACCTATCCCGCCAAGGAGGGGTTGAAGGCGGTAGACTTCGGTGCGCGAGCGTACACCGGAACGGAAAACTTACAGGCACGCGTCCAGGAGAAGCTCAAGGAGCCGGGAGTAGAGAAGCTGGTGGAGAGAGTCGACCCACAGCTCCTTGTGACGGACAAGTACGGCATCTGGTCAGACCGGGACGCTCCCCTTAACCTGAAGCAACTCGCCGAATGGTTCCCACAGTATCCGTACTTGCCGATGCTCGTCAGTGACCAGGCACTGAAGGAGACGGTTGCGAGGGGCGTGCAGCAGGGAGTATTGGCGCTGGCATACGGCGATCCGCCAGACTTCGACTCGGCAAACGTCCACTTCAGGATCCCCAGCTTCTCCTCACTGCAGGTCGACATCACCGAATCGGCATGGCTACTGAGATCGCATCTGGCCGACAGGTATGCTATGGAGGAAGCCACCGCTGGCGGGCGCGAACCGGGCCCAGCGACCGCAGCGGCCACCGGGGGCGTGGTCGCCGAAGAGCCTGAAGCCGGGGCAGCCGCCGAGCCCCGGGTGCGAGAGGTCCACATCGAAATCGAGGGCTGGGAGAACTGGAACGACCTTCTCCGTTATGTGATTCGCCCACTCAGTGACCAGGGTTGCGCTCCCCAAGTTCGGATCACGGTTGACGCGGGTTCTGCCGACGGTGTACCGGCCAAGCTCCTTCGAGATCAGATTGAGGTTTCGCTTCAGCAGTTGGGTATTTCGTACAAGCTGGAAGCCGGACCGCAGGAGTCGCAGTAGTAGGCCCGCATGCGGATATCGCGTATCCAGATCCGCAACTTCCGGAATTTCGCCCACCTCGACCTTTCTCTTGGCCGGCATGCCGTGATAGTGGGCGAGAACAAGATCGGTAAGTCTAATCTCATCTTCGCGCTGCGCCTCCTACTCGACCCCAACCTCCCGGACTCTGCCCGACAGCTTCGGCTTGAAGACTTCTGGGACGGGCTGCCAAAACCGCCGCCTCGAGACGCCGCAATTGAAATCTCCGTCGACTTGGCTCGGTTCGAAGACCAAGCTGATCTGGTCGCGCTCCTAGCGGACAGCCTGGTCAACGGCGACCCAATGATCGCCCGACTAACATATCGTTTCCAGCCGAGAGGGGCCCTTGAGGGCGATCCCCGGATGGAGGCGGACTATGAGTTCCTGACTTATGAAGGCGGCCGCCCAGAAAAGCCGCTTTCGTTTGAAATCAGGCGGAGGCTGCCCCTGGTCGTTCTCGAGGCTCTTCGGGACGCTGAGGGCGACTTGGAAAGATGGCGTCAATCTCCCCTTAGACCCCTTCTCGAAGCCGCGTCGGGCGAGATCGGATTCGACGAACTACAAAGGATAGCATCCGAGGTGGAGACCGCGAACGCCTTGCTGGCGGATCAGGCCCAGTTGAAACAGTTGGTGACTGAGCTATCGAGCCGGATTGAAGAGATGGTTGGAGGAGGCCAGAATCTGGGACTCACCATCGGATTCTCCCCGGTCAAAGCCGAGCGATTGATCCGGAACTTGCGGCTTTTCATCGATGCGGGTGCGCGAGGCGTATCGGAGGCGAGCTTGGGGTCGGCAAACCTCCTTTATCTCGCGCTGAAAACCCTCGAGCTTCAGAAGCGAATCGAAGAGAAGCGTCACAGCTTCACCCTGCTAGCGATCGAGGAACCGGAAGCTCACCTTCACCCTCATCTTCAGCGACTCATCTACCGTGATTTCCTCAGAACGCGAACGGAGCCGGCTGAAGAAGAAGGCGCTGGCCCGGAGAGAACAAGATTCGTGGTCATGACGACTCACTCGCCACATGTCGTTAGCGTGACACCGGTCCGTTCTCTGGCGCTGCTCAAGAAGTCTGATGATGGGGCGAGCACAGTTGGAGTGTCGACCGCTGCGATCGAGCTGGATGACGCTGAGGCCGACGACCTTGAACGATACCTGGACGTCACGCGGGGCGAGATCGTATTCGCTAGGGGGGTTCTGCTCGTTGAGGGCATGGCAGAAGAGTTTCTGATACCTGTCTTCGCTCGCCTATTGGATCAGGATCTCGATAGGCTGGGAATCACCGTTTGCGCGGTCGGCGGCACCAACTTCGTGCCGTACGTCAAGTTTCTCACCGCGCTGGGTCTCCCATTCGCCGTGCTGACAGATCGAGACCCCGTGGAGGAGGGTCCGAGCCTTGGTGAGCGGCGGGCAGAGCGACTGGTGGCTCTAAGGCTGGATAAGGCGGCGATCGACATCGCCAAGGATGCCGGCGAGCTACTCGATGTAGCGCGCTTCAACGGGATCTTCGTCAACTCGCATACGCTGGAACTGGACCTGTGGAATGCCAGTGCGGCCGAAGCAATCTGTGATACGCTCCTGACCTTCGGCCGGAGCGAACGCGTCGAGCAATGGAAGGAAGACTCTGACACGGTGTCGGCCGAGCGGCTTCTGTCGCTCATTGAGCGAATTGGGAAAGGGCGGTTCGCTCAACGACTGTGTTCGAGGCTCCTGGCCGAACACTGCCCCGAGTACGTGCGTGAGGCTGTGGAGTATGTCGCCGGCAGAATCAACTAGGCTGAGCCCGGCCTACTATGGCGCTGTCGACGAGCTGCGGCGCAACAAAAAGCAGCGGGAGGTCTACGAGTCTACTGGGAACTGTGCCGCCTTGGCAGGGCCGGGAAGCGGGAAGACGAAGGTCCTCACAGCAAAAGTGGCTCGCATGCTAACGGAAGATGTGGATCCGCCTCAAGGAGTAGCCTGCATTACTTTCTCAACCGAGTGTGCCCGAGAGCTGAGGACACGGCTAGCGGCCCTCGGTATCCGAGAGGAGGCGCGCGTCTTCATCGGTACCGCCCACGGATTCTGTCTTCAACATGTTCTTCGTCCGTACGCAAGAATCGCCGGGGCAGGCCTGCCTGATCCCATCATGGTAGCCAACTTACGCCACCAAACATCCGCACTCCAGCAGGCAATGGACGAGGGTCTTCCGTATCCAGCCGAACCGTCGAGCTACCGCATCAGCCTGGACCGCTACCGAAGGACGTATCTCGACAGATCGCACGCCTCCTGGGCCGAGGGTGATGAGCACCTGCCGCTCGTCATCGAGCGATACGAGCAGCTACTCCGTCGAGAGGGCCTAATTGATTTCGACGATATGGTTCTTGTCGGCCTCCGCCTGCTAAAGGAACACCAATGGATCAGGGCAGCCCTCAGATGCCGATTTCCTATTCTGGTAGTTGATGAATACCAGGACCTTGGTCCTGCGCTGGACCAAATCGTGAGAGCCCTGATGGCCACCGGCGTTCGCATTCTCGCCGTCGGCGACCCGGATCAGTCAATCTACGGATTTACTGGCGCTGATCCAAGGCTGCTTGAAACGCTCGCCTCGTTGGACGAGGTTAACGAGGTACGTCTCAGATTGAATTATCGATCACGCAAGGCCATCGTTGACGGAGCCCTAATCGTGCTCCGCGAAATGAGGGATTACGAGGCCGCGTCGGACGAAGAAGGCGAAGAGGGCATCATCGATTTCGTCGAGTGCCCGGACGGCCTCGAACAACAGGGTGCAATCATCCTAGATAGGTTAGTGCCTGAGGTCGTTGCC
Source organism: Dehalococcoidia bacterium (assembly GCA_034411955.1). Lineage (GTDB taxonomy): Bacteria > Chloroflexota > Dehalococcoidia > SM23-28-2 > RBG-16-64-32 > DAOUMF01. The sequence continues at coordinate 19,962 of DAOUMF010000146.1, read as the reverse complement.
AGGCGCGACCAGCGGCGCCTAGGGGACGTCGCTATCCTCTACCCCGACAAGAATGTTGGGGCAGTGGTTGCCGCCGCCGCCGAAGAGAGGAAGGTTCCAGTCATCCGAATCGACCAGGGGGCGCCCTATCGCCGGACGCCTTTGACCCGGTGGCTGGAGGACTGCGCGTCGTGGTGTGCTGGCGGCTGGCTACGCGGCGAGCCCGCACTGTCGACCATTCTCGCCTGGTGGACGAATTTCACGGCGTCCGGAATCAGCGATGATAGACGCTGGCAGGCGAAAATCGATCTCGTCGGGCCATTGTGGCACAATCGTGACCCAGAGGCCCGGCTAGCCGCCTGGCTAGATCGCATCTACGACGCAGTCTTGAAGCGCGCGCTCACTGCTGATAACGAACATCAGGACGAAATTGAAGTGTGGGAGGAGCTGTGTTTGGCTTGCGAGGACGAAGGGCGGCTGGCCCAGTGGACCGTGGAGATGTTCGGCCGGCAGGGTGGGTCGCCGGACCATCTGAACCTGATCACCTTACACAGTGCTAAGGGGCTGGAATTTGACGCCGTGGTGATGATGGGCATGGATCAGGGGATCATTCCTCGGTGGGGACTCGATACGGAAGAGGCCAAGCGCGAATCTCGCCGGCTGTTCTACGTCGGAATGACGCGCGCGCGGCACGAAGTCCATCTGACGTACTCCGGCTTCACAGTGAATCAGTATGGACGTAGATTCGATAATGGGCCGTCGGAGTACGTGTTGGAGCTGCAAGACCGGGCCAAATGAGGCTTGAGATGCCCCAATCGTCCTCCGGCTAGATGGTCGCTCTTCCTTCACTAACTGAAGCTCATCTGCAGGAGATCTGCAACGTGCTTGCGGACACGCAGACTGGTTTGACTGGTAGCGAAATCGCCACTCTGCTCAACAGACTCAACATCTCTGATCCCAATCCAACGGCCTCAAAACGAGTCCGTCTCTACGAGGCACTCTCACTCAAGCAGCGTCAGGATCGTTGCGGCAACAACGTTATCGCCTTCACTCAAGAGGCCATGAATCCGGTGCGTTATCACGCAAACCCAGATCTTTTCGAAGGCAAACGCAGCGAGCTGAACACTGTCCTGGCGTTCTGTGGCTACTCCTTGCTCGAGGACGGACGGGTGGTTCGCGAGACCGTAGCAACGACCCTCACGGAAGCTGAACAGCGGGCTCGGCGCCTGGAATCGACGCTCCGCGCTAGAGGCGTGCATGCGGATGTATTGAGGTTCTGTCGAGCGGAGCTTGTGCAGGAGAACTACTTCCATGCGGTCTTTGAGGCCACCAAGAGTGTCGCGGATAAGATCCGTGACAGATCCGGCCTCACCAGCGACGGAGCAGATCTGGTTGACAGAGCCTTCGGGGGAGACAGACCCATCTTGGCAATCAACACATTGCGAACCGACACGGAGCGTGCCGAGCAGGGAGGATTTGTGAACCTGCTGAAGGGAATGTTTGGCACCTTTCGCAATGTCACCGCACACGCGCCGAAGATAAAGTGGCCGATCATGGAAGAGGATGCCCTAGACCTTCTTTCGCTTGCATCCTATTTGCATCGTCGGCTGGACGGCGCCGTGCGGACACCCTGGTGAGGATAGTGGCTCCAGCGCTAAGCTTTGCGCCGCACAGTCCACGTTGGGGCGAGTCCCTTCGCTAGGCTTCATCGAAGGGAGGCCAGGGGAGGGAATGCAGGGAGGAGGGGCGGGTTTGCGAGCAAGTGCTGGCAACGTCCGCAGGCCTGATTGTCGTCGTTGGTCGTCCCGGGCATCTGTCCTCGCATGAAAGGAGTGGGATTCGCTGGCCCCAGCGTCTAACCCGCGCTACCAATAGTTGCCGACCATTTGCCGACCAAGTTGTCGGCAGAAGGGGTCACAGCCTGGGCCGCATTGGGATGACGAAGGTGGTTTTCAGATACAAAATGGGGCTGGTCGGGGCCACGAGAGGCGGGGTGGGACAAGCTGCAGCGCTTTCGTAAAGCGCGGGTCGGGGGCTCGAATCCCTCTCCCGGCTCCACTCTTCGTAGCTGAAATCGGTCTTGGTGAGCCTCCGCGGCGCCGGAGAGAAACATCCTGCCGACAGACCGCCCTGAAATCCGTCGCAGAATGACGCCGAGCGTGGCCCTGACTACAGTCCCAGACCGCGCTGACGGCGCATGACTGGACTGCTAGACTGGTTGCATGTGCGGGCGCTTCACACTCACCAGACAGAACCGCGTGAGCCTGGCTCGCGAACTGGGCGTGCCAGTGGGTCAGCTTGCCGAGGAGAGCTTCCGGCCCAGGTACAACATCGCCCCCACCAACAGACACTGGATCATGCGCATGGAATGTGAAGACCGCGAGCTACTGCGTGCTCGCTGGGGCCTGATCAACCACTGGGCGAAGGACCCAAAGGGCGGCCACAGGCAGATCAACGCCCGTGCCGAGACGCTGGACAAGCGGCCCGCCTTCAGGGATGCGTTCAAGAAGAGACGGTGCGCGGTGCCGGCGGATGGCTTCTTTGAGTGGTCTGAGCAGAAAGGTCAGCGGCAGCCAATATGGTTCCACCGGCCCGACGGCGGATTGATCTTGTTCGCCGGACTCTACGAGTCCTGGCAACCGGGGCCGGGCGAATGGGAGCCGACGTTCACGATCATTACCACCGACGCCAACATGACGCTGGAGTCTGTTCATAATCGGATGCCAGTGATCCTACCGGAGGAGGCCGTGGACGAGTGGCTGTACCCTCGGAAGAGCAACCTCGGAGAACTCAGCAGCCTCCTGGTTCCGGCCAGCGACGATCTGCTGGAGGGAGTACCTGTATCGCGGCGAGTCAACAACATCAAGAACGACGATCCCACATGCCTCGAGCCAGTTCCGTCCTAGTGACCAAACAACTGGGACATTCCCGTCCGTTAAGATTGGGACTCCTTCGGCCGCACATCCCATTTGAGTGCCGCGGAACACGGATGGAAGTCTGGCTTATGAGCCGTGAGGGAATGAGCGAGCAAGGAGTCCTCAACCAGGAGGCGCTGGGGACCACTCCAGAACCTTGACACGTGGCGCCCTTTTCATGGAAGTCCCTGACGGGGAACAGGGTCTAAGGCACGCCCAGCTGGTCGAGCCAGTCGTCGCCGTTCGTCGCCCGATCTGGCGCCTGCCGGCCGAGCTGAGTGGCGAACGGACTGGGTGCTGTACGCACCCAGTGTTGGCCGAAACGGGGGAGATACAGGTTCATCTGAGATGCTTCAACGGGTCGCATGAGCTTCGGACTCGATAAGACGAGATACTGTTTGGCCCTTGTCAGTGCCACGAAGAACAAACGCCGTTGCTCCTGCATGCTCCTGTTGAACTGAGCTGGCGTCAGGCCCTCAGCGATGAACGGGATCATCTGGTTGGCGAAGCCAGTGACGATCACGAGCTTGGCCGTCAGACCCTTGGCCTTGTGCAGACTCATGACGCGTACATACTGCGTGTCAACGGGGATCTCCGGCTGGGTGATTTCATCGCGCAGCTTATCCCTCAGCGTTAACGGCGTGATGGTAGGATCATCCTCACAGAACCTCTGCGCCATCGTCCGTAAGTCTGCAAGGTCACCTTGTGTGTCGGTATCCGGAGCTCCCAGCCAGGCCAGCACCAGTTCTTCTCCGATCAATCCCTGCAGGGCCCCCAGGCGCGCAATGAGCGCCCGAAACCGGCCTGCGAGTTCATTCACGCCAGCCGCGAGCGTGAGTTCGCCATTCGCCAACTTGTGCATTGCCGTCCAAGGAGTCTCGCCGGTCTGGTTGCAGTGTTCCCAAACTGCACGATACGATGCAGGCCTCTGTGTGGGCAGGCTAAGGTAGTGTCGCAGAGCTACGCGATCTTCTATATCTACAAGCAGATTGAGTACGCTCAGGCGCTCACGTGCCACGTTGGTATCAAGTGCTTCCTCGTGGAAGAAGCTTCTTGCCTCGACATCCAGGCCTCGAAGTTCATCCCTGAGTCGGTAACCAATCTGCCGTCTCGGGCTCATCACGAGAACGTCGCCCCAAGCGCAGTCCGTCGTGTCGCAGTACCACTTCACGAATCTGGCGAGGCCCTTGATCTCGCGGTCTAGAGTGCGCCATCGCAAGACAGCCACTTCCGCATTGGGCCTGGCCTCATCTGGATCAAGTAGGCGGTCCGTTAGTCGCTGCATCTCCGGGTTACGCAGGAACGCGTTCGCCATACTGACAACATTCGGCGGACAGCGGAGGGATAGTGTGAGTTCTTTGGCGTTCGTCCCGGGATGCCGATATGGAAACTGTACGATCCCCTCCGGGAACGCGTTGCGGAAGGTTGTGTAGATGGCTTGGTCGTCGTCCCCGATCACGCTCATGGTCGCGTGCTGTCCAGCAAGCGTGTCAATAAGGACCTGTTCCGCCCGGTTGAGATCCTGATACTCGTCTACTAGGACATGCTCATAGCGGTTCAGGAACTCGCTTGTTGCCTCCTGTCTGAGATATGACAGCGTCAGCGGCACAAGTTCACCGAGGAGGACTCCTCGGTGGAACCTAAGCCACATCTCCAATACATGCTGGAACTGCTGGTCAACTGGATCCGTCGGCCACCCGCCTGGGGTATCACTGTCCAGTCTCGCCCAAGCCGCCTCGAACGCTGCAAGTCGCCCTCTCCTTGCCGTCATCCCACCGAACGTGCTTGGAAGATCCCTCAAGAGACAGTCGGCCTCGTACTTCATCAGAGGTCGCGGCACTCGGCCTGTGGCTTCAAACGCCTTTTGCTCTCGAAGTATCCTGAAACACAATGAATGAAGGGTCCCAGCATCGATGATAACTGCGGATGGATCGTCAAGCGCCCCAATCTTCTGCTTCAAATCATGAGCAGCGGTGCGCGTGAACGTGACGAAAAGGACTCCCGTGGCATCAGCTCCCTCTTCAACGAAGCGCGCAGCCCTTCGCACAAGAGCCCAGGTCTTCCCGGTACCTGGTCCAGAGAGCACTGACAAAATCTTGTCTGGGCTAGCGGCAATCTCCAGTAGCGATTCCGGGAGTCCTTCACTCCAGTTGGGCAAGAGATAGTCCCCCAATCTGGATGCACATGATCATCATCTGAACGAAGGGCGGGCCCGGCCAGCCCCTTCCGAGTGAACTAGCGCGGGCTCGCTGGAAGGACTAGCGGCTTGTAGTCCGCCGCCATCAGCAGTTCGTCGACTTCTTCTACCGCCAGCTCTAGGCCCCATCCTCCGAGAAGGATGATGGCCTCGCGGCTGGGGTTGAAGCGCTCTCCGGAGAAAAGCCGCGACACGTAGCTCTCATCGAGCCATGCATCTCGGGCGATCCGCGCCTGGTTCTTGCCGAGGTGTCGCGCCCGGTCGGCGAACTTCCGGAGAAGGCCGGTCAAGCCGTTCCCGACAACTGGCTGAACGCGTACTGGGTCGATTGATTTCATCGGTCAGACCTCCAATCCACACTCGTCGAAGACCGACCGATTGGACCCGCCGGACTACGCCCATCCCTCCCTTCAGCCGCATTTTCCGACTCGCGTGCCAGGGAGTCAATGACCGCTGGTCAAGGGCCCCTCGGCTCTCCCAGTTCTATTCGCCCTCCGCCACGTCTAACAAATCTGCCACGAACAGGAGCGTATAGGCGAAAAGCCTTTGGGTTTCGATAGTTCCCTTGTGAACTGCCTTCTGTTGGACTTTGTTGAGACGCTGCCAATGTGTCTCGACCACCTCCGCCAGAGCTCGAACGTGATCCCGCCTGCTTTGCGACTTCGCTGCGGCCGTGATTCGCTTCACCTTATTGATCGTCTCTTCCCTGGGAAGCACGTTTGCTGGATCGATCTGACGATCAAGGTGATCAGTGACGTCTTGTACAAAGTCACGGACCATGGAGGAGAAGCCCACGATCTCCTGCCGGGAGCCGCTCGGTGAGGCAGCACGTTCCCGAAGGTGCTCAAGTGCTTCGGTCAGCTCCGGCTTCTGTGAGAAAAGGCGAGCCACCGTAGACTGATACACCTCCTGCAGAAACATCTCCACGGCCATTCCCTGAGACTCGACGAATTCCGCCCCCTTGTGGCTCAGCCAGATGTCACCGGTTTGCCAGTCGCGCCCGATCGTACCGTAGTCCTCGATGAGACCGTTCTGATACAGAAACTCAACCGCTCGATGGACCAATTCAACCTTCACGCCCAATTCCAGCGCTACACCCTCAAGATCGATTTGAAAATCGCCGTTCTTGAACCCCTGCTCGTACAGCCGATGCAGTCCGCGCAAGACCAACTGCCGGATCAGAGGCGTTGGCACACTCCGCTGGTAGGGCAGCTTGATATCGTACTGCTCATCTTGCTGCCAAGTGCCCAGGAAGATCTTGCCTCGCACTATGCCAAGACTTACTTCGCGCGACCTCTCGAATTGCTCTCTATGATCAGAGATTGTCCGCCTGACATCTACCTTCACACGGAATAGCCCGTCTCCCTCGTCTTCCTGGGCGGCACAGACGTAGGTACCGTGCCACTCGGGAGCCATTGCCAAGTACCAGCCAAGATAGGGTATGTCCCTGTCGTGAGGAAGCCTGTTGAGATCAATATTTGACGACATATTCGTTCCCTAGGCATTCTGCCTCGCACCTGCCAGGCGGTCAATGACCTCGCTGATACGTTTTGACGCAGAGTAACCGTCTTGAAACGCCACGGAAGAGGCCGCGTACAATCTACGGCTGTCGGGTCGGCCTCGTACTCTCCCATCGGCAAGAGGAGGTATGGGCAAGGGTGTTTGCCTGATCCTCCTCACCCGGCGGACGAACTGCCTGGTCTCCCCGCTGCTGGCCTCCGCCCGAACCTCTGCTAGGCTACGCTCTTCCGGCACTCCTCGCTCCTTTCATCTGGTCGGTAACCTACCGCCCCTGGGCGAACGAGAGCGAGCCGCCTGCTGTCCGTCAAGAACTGCTTACGCAGTGTCCCATTAATGCTACCGGGGAACAATCACACATTCGGCCCGCTGAGGAGAGTCATACTATCGCTGGGGTCGTTGCAGTGGCGCTCAAACCAGACCTTGGCACGTGCGCTCTTGGAGAACAACAGAATTTGGACCTCGGAGGTGAGGTCCAGGAGCAAGTCAAGAAGGTTTTCTTCGCGCACCTCGTCAAGGTCGACCAATGGGTCGTCGAGAATGAGGGGGACAGGCTCCGCCAGCGAGCTCATGTGTTGGGCAAGGCCCACACGAAGAAGGAGGTATGCGGCGGCGCGAGTACCACGGCTGAGTCTTTTAATATCTTCGAGGCGATGTGTCTCAGGGACCTCAGTCGTTAGGCGCAACGTGGAGGGGTCGATCAGGACGCGACCGTATCGATCTTGCGTTACGCGCGCAAGCCCCTCACCAAGGAACCGCCCGACGCTGGGAGCGAAGTCACGGTGCGCCTGCGTCATAGCCAGCTCAATCACCTCAGTAGCGACCTTCAGCTCCTCCCCGAACCTCTCGAGCATGCCCAACTCGCATTCATAGCGCCCGAGGTCCTCTTCCACTTCGGCTCGCCCGCGAAGACCGGCGAGCCTAGTGTTGATCTTGCTGCGCAGCCCGTTCGCAAGCAGTTCAGAATCCCTCAACGCACCCTGCTGTCTCGACAGCAGCTCCTCCAGTTTCTCCTTATCCTGACCCGTTCGTGCCCCGACGAGCTGCGGAGCACTCCGTTCTAGCACTTCCAGTTCATCTTGGACCTTTTCCATGTTCTCCTGCAGCTCGCCGGGAGACTTGCTCTGTAGGATTATCCCCCTCTTCTCCTCATTCTGTCGGAGTCCCCCCCTCGCCTGTTCGTAGGCTCCCTTGCGGCGGCAAGCCTCCTCGAATGCCGCGATGAGGTTCTCAAAGTCGGTTCTCTTCCCCGTCGCTTGCTGCAACTGATCTCGAAGTCCATATTCCAATCGACCGAGTCTCTCCTGGTCCTCTTCGAACTCCTGGATCATTTTCTGGAATGACGAAGATTCATTGCCCAGCAGCAGAAGTCGGGCTTCAACCGATTGCAGCTCGCCGTGAAGCTCGGTTCGCTCATGGAACTCTCGGAGGGCTGCCTCCAGGTCTGATACATCTTCAACGAGACCCTCAAGCTCACTGCGCAGAGGTTCTGCCGCGGCCTCGGCCTTCGCAGACGCCTCCTCGGCTACCTCTTTCTCTTCTAGATGCTTCCTAACCCCAGTCGCGATTTCCTGATAGCGACTGTGATCGGCCAGAATCGCAGTAACCTCATCGGGGCTCAGCGATGTGGGGAGAGGCGGACGCTGGACTTCAATCCGCTGGTCCTCCAGTTCGGCTGGCGGGCGGCGGGTTACACTGTTCCATGCCCACCGGACTAGCGCAGCTATGTGCCTCCAGACCCACCGCAGTCCCAGGCCTATAGCACGCAGAATCGTCCTCGGCAAGTTCGAAGCGGGGGCGGGGACGCGAAGCTGCCGAGTCAACTGTTCCACGTCCTGCCGCGAGAGATGCCCCACTTTAGTCCTGAGCTGTTCGTATAGCTCCAACACCTCCTGGTCCACCAACGCATCCTGAAACCTCTTGTTTGCCGCATCAGCGACGGCTCGTGCGCTTCGCCACAGGTTGGCAAGGCCGTCGATTCGCGCCCTCCTGTCGCCCGGGAACTCACGCAGGTAACCTAGGTCGCGCTGCCGCCGACCCAGCGCTTCTCGCTCGCTGCTGAGATTGGTCAGCCGGTGTCGCGCGTTCTCGATCTCGGGCTGTTTCGTTTTCAGCGTCTCTCTGAGATCGCCGATGCTTCTCCACTTTGTCAGGACAGCGTCCCGTTCCTCGGATGGGAATCCCGCGTATCCTTGGTTCGTGTTGAATTCCCCGCGGAGGCGCTCGTCTTCCCCAGCTAGCTCCTCAAGCTGGGCGAGCCGGGCCCTGTGCTCTCTGGCGTCCGCCTGCAGCAGGAGATATCGTGTACGCGATACCTCGTCGCGCAGCCGCCCGGCCTTCGTCTCTTCCTTATCCGCACTAGCGGAGTCACTCTCAAGTTCGGCCCTAACTGCGTCGATCTCCTCAAGTTCCCCTCGCGATCTCTCAACTCGGCGTGTTGTGGCTAGATAAGGCTTTGTGGGAGCCCTCGGGCCGCCCACCTTCTCCCGGAAAACTTGACCTAGGTAGTCGATTGCCGACTGCGCTGAGATATCGCGGCTGGCAGTATCTGCAAGACTGATGATCGCGTCGCCGATTTCCTGCGGAGATGCCCGGCCCTCTCCTGTCACCTCGAAGAGTTCTCCCTGGGACACGAAAGCGCACGCATCAAAGACCCTCTTTGTCATACCGATCTGTCGGCGAGCGAACGGGACATTGCCATGTCGTCCGCGGCCGAAACGGCCCGTGACGTCCTTGCCATCGGTGAGGTCCCATATCGTCGTCGGAAGGTCCGGGGTAGAGAAATCTCGCTCGACCCGGTACCGACTTCCGTCGGCGAGCTCATACTCAAGGCGTCCCTTGTACTGCCGTCGGCTCCATGGTGTGAACGTCTCGCGTGCCTCGTTCTCAGCTGGTCGCGCCCGGTCGCTCTCGTAAAAGCCGTACAGGAGGGCAAGAATCGATTTCTGGAGTGTCGATTTCCCCGACTCGTTTGGTCCGTGGAAGAGATGCAGGCCTGGTGCCACGCTCTCTTGAAAGGCCTGCAAGCACCCGAACCCCTCTATCTCGACGCGTGTGATCCTCATCGCGGCCTCACCTCTTGGCCTGCGAAGGCCCTGAGTCCGTGCCGCAGCGCATTCTCTAGCAGTTGACGTTCGGAACCCGGGGCCGCATCAATTTTCGCCTGCATGAGCCTGACGAACGATCCTCGCGTGGTAGCCTCCTCACTGAGTTCGTCCAGATTGAAGGAAGCATGCGTCTCATCGATGATATCGAGATGGCGAAACCGCTGAACCGTCGTGGCAAGAAGGCCCTCGACATTGATGTCAAGATCGGGCTCGGCTTGACCTGAGAGGACGACTCTGACGATGTCAGGAGATCGAGCGTCAGAGCCGGAGAGGCTCGCGATGGACTCGCGAACTTGGTCTGAGGTCGACATGCCTTCCACGTCAACCCGTTCTGCGCGATAGGATACCTCGTTTATCTGGATTGGCTCTGCGCTGACGTCATCGCCTTCAACAGCCAGCAGGAGGACGTAGTGCGGGCCTTCCTCGTCGAATCCAAGTGGTTCGGGGCTGCCGGGATAGCCGTACCGAGGCGAGCAAGTTGGCGAAAGCCTCATGCTGTGGTAGTGCCCCAGCAGCACGAATGCGGCACCGGACTGCTCCACGTCACTCGCATCGAACGGGCAGTGTGTGGCCTTTCCCTCGGGTACCGCTGACATGTCCGACCCATGCAGTAGGGCGATTGCTCTCTCGGACGCCTCCAGCCGCAACGATCGCAGGAGATTGTCCCGAACCGCTGGGCCGTTGTGCGCTGCCCCCCACACGACGAGATCGCTGCCTGCTGTGGCTGGTGCCCAGTCTAAGGCATCAAAGATGCGGACGTTCGCTGGCCAATCGAGCCGCCGATACAGGCTGTCCGGAACATACCGATCGTGATTACCAGGAGCAACCATCACAGGCTTGGGAGCCAAACGCTCGAACTGACCTGCAATGAAATGGCCCGTGTCTCTGGTGACGCGATCATGCTCGTACAAATCACCTCCAACCGTCACGGCATCCACGTCCAATTCGAGAGCGAGATCGACGATGCGACGCAGGGCGGCGCGCAGCTCCTCACGGCGCCGAGTGGCCTCGCTCGACGTCATTCCTATGCTGGCAAACGACGAATCAAGATGGAGGTCGGCGAAGTGCAGAATGCGAGCCAACTGTCGTCCTCTCTCTACGATGCCTGCCAGATCACGTTTCCAGATTCATCTGGATGCGTGGCTCCACCGCGTTGCCCCTCTTATCGGCAGCAAGCATAACGCCGCAGGGGGTAGGCGTCAAAGGAAGTCGGTCATGCGGCTCTGCCTTGCCGGTTCCGGAATCGGGTACTGGTCGCTCACCTGGTGATCCTGCCGGATAGACACTCGACGACGCGATTTCCGGGTAGTAGGGGTGCTGGAGGGAAGCAGAACAGTTTGTGGCGCGCCTGGCCTGGTAGCGACCCTGGAGCAGGTGTTCCCAGACGCCCTGCATCAACGCTGCCTGGCCCACAAGACCAGCGATGTGCTCTCCAAGGTAAGCTCTCAGGACCACGCATAGGCGAAGCCCGCTCCAGCGCCATCACCGCGCAGCGACGCCCTGGTCGTCGCCTTCTGAAGCCGCAACTGTTCCGGCGCACGTCATGACCATCTACGGGACGGGGGCACCTGCGCATAACCGACGGCCCTCGACTTGAGTGTCATGCATCCATGCCCAGCTGGTTGATGCGCTCGCGCACGCCGGCGACCAAGACGCGGTGTATGTCGGTGGCTCGCCTCCCCACTTCGCTGACGATTTCGGTGACCGGCTGACCCGAAGGAAGGATGATGCCGTTGATGCCCAGCACGTCGTCGGCTTCCTTGCGCAGCTCAGCGATGCTCTCGTACTTTCGGAGCTTGCGGCCATCCTGGCTCTCGGCGACAAGATAGGTCGCGACGTTGCGCGGCCGACTGGGATCGTGCCATTTGAGTGCCCCCTCGACTATTGCAAGACCGTACAGCAAGTCCAGAGAGAGCGCATCCACAGGGAATGCGACCGCGACATCCGAGTGAGTGAACGCGTACCTCGCTAACTGCTTTATGAGCCCAGGCACGCGGAGGTTGACGCCCTTGACTTCTATCGCGGCTCCGTCGCACAGCACGTCCGGCCCGGCGCCCTTCTGCACGTATGGCCGAAGGTTCATCCGTAGCAGGTATCTGACTAGGACAGCCTTGACTGTCTCTTCATTCATCGTCGTCCAAGCATGCCTCGCACCCAGGAGACGTCCTGTAAGTCATGCCACAGCCAATCGTATGCGAGCTCGGTGGCCGAGTTTCCATGAAAGACATCCAGTATTGCGTAATGCACCGTTGGATAGATCCATTCACTTGCCATCGGGCGTACTGCGCGGAGTCGAGCCAGAAGAGACGGCAAATCTATTTCCCCTGAAGGTTCCCTCAGACCGAACTCAACGATGGTCTCGCTTCCCGCCGGAAGAGGCTCCAGGTACCAGCGTAGGCTCGGCCCGACGTGCGAGTCTTTTTCCTCGGGCGGTAACTTAATGTCGCCGATCAGCCGAGCAGGGAGTGTCGCGGCGATCCTCAGTCGAGGGGCAAGAGATGGAAACCACTTCTCGACCATTCGTGAGTAGCCTTCCAGGGCGCCGGAGTAAACCGCGCTGGCTCGCTCCAACATCCGCTCCGGCGTATACATGTCCCAGATCCAACCGCCACCTGCCAGATCGCGGTCGGCTGTCGGCCACGGGTCCGTCAGCTCATGCGCCCCTTCGGCCTTTAACCGTTCAACCTCGTTGATCAAGAGCGCCACATCCCAGCCGGGCACGTCCAACCGCCTCCCAGACCGAATGAGGGTGCCGCGGTCTGGGAGTTGAGCGATCGCGGACTCTAGCTTGGCCAGAGGGATCGGACGCGGGCTAAGCGTACCGCGCCCTACGATCGTTAGCGCCGTCTGCCACACAGACTCGCGGGCAAGCGGACCCTCTTCCACAGGTAGCTGACGCCTCTGCAACACATACGACAACCGTTGAACAAGTTCGTCCAGCGCCCAGCCCCAGGACCACGCGGGCTGACGCGCCGGGGTTCCGCTGCGGTACCCGAACCTACGCACGTCCCCGAACGCTTCGCTGTGGATCGACAGATCGGTTACCTCGGGGAGATCGGCCTGTCCCGCATGCCAGCTTGTCGTCAGCCGCCGCCCCTGAACATAGAGTCCGAAGGGACGCAACCTATCATCGGGCCTCAGAGGAGCTATGAGGCCAGCTAGGGGACCGACGGCGTTCACCCAGGCCTCCATCGCTGCCCTAATCTGTTCTCCACATTCTCTGGCAGGCGGAAGCGGAGTTTCTTGTCCCATGTGCGACCCAGATAGCGCGCCTTCAACGATCTGACTCGCCAGCGCGGGATCATTCTGCACTATGGGACGGAGAATCCGAGACACCGCGTCGTGTCCTGACGTGGCAACGGCGGTTACTAGTGCGAATCGCCAACGCTCTAAACGACGACCATCGCTAGCTAGGTCTTCTGGCTGCGGAGACCCGTGACTCAGGCTCTGCGCGGCAAACCATTCGGCAAGGATGGGCAGCGGAAAGGCCAAGACGCCCTCCTGCTCAACGACCAGGCGCGATTCCAGGAGCTGCGCGATCTCGTCCCGAGTCCCGAGATCTCCTTCGGGTACTGATCCCCCTCGATCAACGACTAATTCTGCCAGGCGGTGAAGCCGGCTCTCCGCACTCAGCCGGTCGGCCTCCGGTCTGCCAAGAGCGCGCTCGACCAAGCTAGACAATAGCTCGCCGGCTGAGGGCGGCCCCTCGAGACCTGTCGCTGCCATGTAAGTGCCCAGTAGGACCGCAAATAGCGGCCGCTTGATGGCGTCCCGAACTGATTCAGGCCAGGTCCAAGCCAGTCCGCTTGTGATTGGACGGCCCGCCAGGCGCCCAATCAAGGCGTAGGCGTCCGCTTCAGAAAGCAGCGACATTTGCTCCGCTTCCTCTTCCCTAGCGAGGACAGGGATGGGCCTGGTTGTGAGCACGAGCGTGGTCCCGGGCCACGTCTGAACAAGAACGCGTGCCTCGTTTAGTAGCTGAAACGCAGCACTACCGCCCGCCTCGTCTGTGCCATCGATGATTACGGCAGCGCCCTGGATACTTGGATCACCGAGGCCGTCTGCCTCTCCGGCGACTGCGTCACGAAGAGCGCCGACTACACTGCGCGCCTCCAAGTACACCGGCACGGGCGAGTTAGCATCATCGCGAGCGCTTGAGATCGCATGTTGGAGGAGCCGTTCGGCAATCAGAGACTTTCCTGCTCCGATCTCGCCAACAAGAACGATCACGGGCCGGTCTGCAGATGGACGTAAATGTGGGTCAGGGGAGCCCACCAACTGGTCGTCGGCCAGATCCAGTGCGTCCATCCGCGGTACACCCGTGGCTTGCCAGCGCATCGCGCACCGCCCTCTGGATGCTCGACCAACTTCCTCTAGCCGCGCAAGCCGCCCTAGGCCAGGCTTGCCTCGCATTGCCCGAACTATCTCGTCGGCGAGGGCGAACTCCAAGGCTTCGCGGAGGCCGCCCGCAGCGCTTACGTCCATCCATTTCGCCCGATTGCCAACTTCTGCCATCAGCGATTCAGTCGCACGGTCGCGCTGAGCTACTGGCAGCCTCATCACTAGTAGGCGCCGGCCACTGGCGAGTGCCTCTCGCATCTCGTTCTGGACGGGGTCGGTGATCTCCTCGCCGACGAGCCAGACGACTATGTCAGCCTCTCTTACTTTCCGCAGGTAGCCCTGATCGACCGACTCCGAACTAGCAGGGGTAAACTCAAAAGCCCACCTCGCCAGGAATCGGGGCTGATCGAACGTGCGAACCGCTTCGTCTCGGGCCCACTGGAGTTCTGGGCGCATCACGCTGCTGACAAACGCCAACAGCGGTGCCTCTCCAGGCACGACGTGAGGCCGCCTCTGGAGGAGTCGACGCAGCCACGCTACTACACCAAGCCGAGGACGCAACCTTTGGCGGGAGTCGTTGGCTTGAGACAAGAGGTGATTCATCTGAGGGTGAGGCTCGCATCCATAGACCGTGAAAATTGTACCCCCTCTGTGAGCCGATCTCCATTTCGCGGCGTCTCAATCGCCCGTCCCGAGCCTGAGAGCAACCCTGTTGAGACCTTCGCTAAATGATAAGCCTCTCAGCAGTTGCTAACATTTTGCTAACCGACTTGGTTAGCAGAGGGCGCATGCGGCAGGATGAGAAGACATAACGACCCAACCGACAGATACGGCCTTGGGCGTTATGGTGAAGGGTGGGACGGGGTCTGGAGAATTCTAAGTTCGGAGCGGCCAGGTCGTGGGATTCCGAGCCCGGCCGAACTGCCCCTGCCTTCTCACTCGCCTTGCGGAGAGCGATTGTGTGCATTAAGCTGAAGTGTATTCGGTATTCTGCACACAACATGTTGTACAAACATGCGACCCGATAGCCAGCGTCTCTACGAACTCGCCGAAGGCCAGGGTGGTTACTTCAGCGCTTCCCAGGCCCGTGAGCTGGGCTTTGGCGGCGACCTGATAAGCTACCACGCCAAACAGGGCAACTTCCTAAGAGCAGCGCGTGGCATCTATCGTCTCAGGCGCTTTCCGGCCTCGCCCTTCGAGGACCTTATCGTGGCCTGTCTCAGAGCTGGCCCTAAAGCCGCGGTCTCTCATGAAACAGCTCTCGCGGTTTACGGCCTCTCGGACCTCATGCCTGCGCAAACCCATCTCATAGTTCCCAGAACGAAGTCGCGCCGACTCAAAGGCCTGAAGCTCCACAGACATCGGCTCGGAGAGGGCGAGGTTACCTGCAGGGACGGGGTGCAGGTGACCACACCCATCCGGACCCTTCTAGACGTGGCCACCGCGGGCGTGAGCGAGGACCAGGTGGCTCAAGCTGTTCAGGAGACTCTCCAGCGTGGCCTGGTCCAACGGAATGACCTACTATCCGCTGCTCAGTCACGCGGTGGCCGCGCCAGGGAAGTGATCGGGAAGGCCCTCAGCATGGCCGTGACACCGAAGTGATGTACGCCACCGCCACAGCCTTCCGGCAAGCCCTTGAGGAAAGGCTTCGCCGCCTCAGCCTGGAATCGAACACCTCACTAAGCCGGCTACGAAAGCTGGTGGCGTTTGACCGCTTGCTCGCTCGAATGGTAGCGGCGGACCCCGGCCTTTGGCTGATCAAGGGCGGATATGCTCTGGAGATGCGCCTCGGCTCACGAGCCAGGACGACCAGGGATGTGGACGCCGCTGTTCGGGTGCCGCTAGGAGAGGCCTCCGACCTCCTAGCGGCGGCGGCATTGGCCCGACTGGACGACTGGTTTGAGTTCGAGGTCGGACGGCCGGATCAAGCGGCGACGGGCGCGCCCCAGGGCGGGCTCCGTTTCCCGATCCGCTGTCTGTTGGATGGTCGCCTCTTCGAGAGCTTTCATCTGGACGTAGGGGCGGGGGACCCCCTGCCGGGCGAGGTGGAGTACCTGACGGGCCCGCCCCTGCTGGAGTTTGCGGGAATCGCGCCGGCCAGGGTACAAGCCTACCCGCTGGTGCAACAGCTGGCGGAGAAGGTCCACGCCCTCACTCGGCCCTACGCCAGCGGCGAAGCCAGTAGGGTGAGGGACCTCATCGACATCCTCCTAATCGGCCAGATGCGCGACTTCACTGTTGAGGCTCTGCGAGATGCTCTCACCTCAACCTTTGGGGCGAGGAATACTCACCCCCTGCCGGAACAGCTTCCGACCCCACCCCGATCCTGGAGGCGCCCGTTCTCCAGACTGGCGGCCGAGCTCGACGCTCCTTGGTCAGACCTGGGAGAGGCCGCTATCGGTGGCAAGGAGTTTCTGGATCCCGCATTGTCGGGCCAGGCGGGTGCCACCTGGAACCCCATGGAATGGCGATGGGTGTCCACAGAGTAGATTGTCACATTGCGTCACTTGGAGAACGCGCAGCGGGACCCCGGGTGTGCCGAGTTCTCCGCAATTGAGCCGAGGAGAAATCGGACCCTAGGGCCTGGCTGAATCCTCTGACAGCAAAACCGACGGTTGCCAGCGAACATTGGGGGACGATGGCGGTTGAGTGGCCTCTCTTCCAGATATGGAATGCACGCTGGAGGACGGTGGAGGACGCCTGGCATCGGACTGCAAGACCCCAATCGTGGGTTCGATTCCCACCGTCGCCTCCAACTCGAACTCCCGGAGCTCAGGCTGTTCTCGATAGACTCGAACGCGAAGACGCCACCGAACGGGAACTGGGCGTCGCCCGCGCCCAGCGGCTGCGCCAGGTCAAGCCGGACGTGGGGCGATATCTCCACACCCTCGTGCTGGCCAAGCGTCCCCGTTCCATCGTGGAGGTCGCCACCTCCGGCGGCTACTCCACCGTCTGGCTGGCGACCGCCGCGAGGTGTTTGAGTGTCAAGTTGGGTGTCAAACGCCGCCCAGCACCACCGCTCTGCCCCGCTAGGCGCCGTTTTCAGACATAATCTTCGGGGTGCCCCGGTAGCTCAGTCGGATAGAGCAACGGTTTCCTAAGATGCACATCGCAGGGCGCCCCAGGCAGTTCTACTAGACCCTCTGCGCGTGAATTGAGGCCCTAGCGGGCGGCTGCGCGCTGGTGCATCTCCGCCTGCATAACGTCCATCGGCGAGTAGCGGCGGTGCTGGAGCCTGACGTGGACGTCGGCTAGGTGCACGTACCGCCGCACCATCTCAAGGGTGGTGTGGCCGAGGATACGCTGCAGAGAGAAGGCGTCGCCGCCGTTGACGAGGTAGTTCACCGCGAAGGTGTGGCGGAGCAGGTGCCAGTGAAAGCGCTCGATCCCCGTCTTGCGGGCGACGCGCTTGGCCACCATCGACATGGCGCCCTTGGTCAGCGGCCAGCCGTTCGTCTGGAGGAAGAGAGAGTCGTACTGAGGAAGCGCCGGCTCCGGCCGGGAGTGCAGCAGGTAGCGCTGAAGCGCCTTCGCCGTCATGTAACCGAAGGGGACGAGGCGCTCCTTGGAACCCTTGCCGAAAGCCCGCAGCAGTCCCTTGTCCAGGTCCAGGTTCCGGCGCTCAACGGACATGATCTCGGACAGGCGCATGCCGGTGTCTAGGGCCAGCACGAGCATGGCGTGGTTACGGATCCCGTTGCTGGTGCTGGGGGTTTGTGACTCCAGTACGCGCTTGATCTCCTCTGGCGTGAGGACCTCTACCAGGGTCTCGGGGACCTGGGGCGTCTTCAGCCGCTCCAGTCGGTGCTCGGTGGTGTAGCCCTCGTCCCGCAGCCAGCGGGCGAACACCCGCAGGACTACGGCGTGGTGCCGGAACGTATAGGCCGACACCGTCTCGCCGTTGGATGGCGTCGTTGGGTGGCCGGCGTAGCGGGGCCGACTCTTGAGGGAACCGAGGTAACCCCGCACGCTGTCCAGCGTGAACTCGTCGAGGCGCACGTCGCCGGCCCACTCCAGGAACTTGTCGAGGATCCCCCGGTACCAGCCGCAGGTGGTCTCGGGCTTCCCCTCGAGGCGGCAGTGCGTCTCGAACTGCCGGACGAGCTCGGCGACAGCGGTGTGACCCTTTGGCATCTCTTCCCAGCGCATGATCTGCCCTCCCGGCGCCGCGCGTCCAATAAGTGTGAGGTCGGCGTGACGCCACTGTGACCTGGCCGTGATGGCCGGGAAGAGTGCTCTTGACTAGTAAGTTTTCGAGGGCCTCCAGCGGGGGAAAAGGGCGAGATTCGTATCTGGTCGGGGCGGCCGGATTCGAACCGGCGACCTCTTGAACCCCATTCAAGTGCGCTACCAGACTGCGCTACGCCCCGACCGACTCCATGCTAGCACGGCCGCTTTGAGGCCAGCAAGCGCGTCGGTCCGGCTAGAAGCCCCGTGGCAGGAGGAGGACTGGTCCCTGGGGATCGGGTGGAAGTCTGCCGTGTCGAGTCTAGATATATGAGTGAGAGATGACGACGATGAGGAGGCCTAGGAGGGCGATACCGCTGAACTCGCCCACCGTACGCAGGCTGAGACGATCGGCTAGGTAGTTGTGCATGAGGCCGGTCATCAGGTAGAAGGCGAGGAGCAGGAAGATGGCGGCCAGTGCCCCTTCCAGCGGAAGGAAGTGCATGGCCAGGGCAGCCTCGGAGAGCAGCACGCCGATAGCCACAGCGTAGAGCAGGGTTCGCGGTGTCTCCAGCGCCTCCTCGCGCAGGATCTCGATGGCCAGAAGAAGGCTGACGACGCCGGCGGCAAAGGCCACCGCGGGCAGGCTAAGATCGAAGTCGTAGACGGTAGCGTAGAACAGAAAGGCGATGATGTAGGTGGCGATATTGAGAATCAGGCGGGCGCCACCGTAAGCCTCTGAGCGCCGGTCCACCGAGTCGTATTCGGCCTGGAGAACGATGGCGAAGGGGATGGCGGCACTCACCCCGGCCAGGAGCGACCAGTAGCCCTCGGCCACCTCCTCAAGGAACAGGCCGAGGCCGAGGGTCAGCAGTACCGGTGCGAACAGATAGAGGGCCGTATCGTCCAACCGCTTGAAGCGGGCGTGGGGGTGGGTGCGGACGACAGCGTCCGTGCCTAGGGCCACTAGACCGGCCAGCAGCAAGAGGAGCCAGTTCTGCGTGGGCTCGATAGCCAGATAAGCGGTGAAGCCGGCGCCGAACAGCGCGGCCATCACGTGGAGCCGGTCAAGGCGGGCGACCGCGTCGCCTATGGCCATGGTGCGGGACGAAGTGAATTCCTTCACGAGCGCCTATACTAAACGTTCACCGGTAATTTGTCAAATCGCGGCACAGGCCGCAGGTTTCACTAGAACTATAACCAGCGTTCGAAGCATCTATTACATATAGGTGACGCTTTACCGGCAAGTTTGCGCTAAGGTTGCCTCTGCTAGCCCCTCCAGCGCTTGCCGCAGCCGCCCCCGCCAGCCCTCACTCAGGTCTACGCGCAGCAGCGTCCGCCCCAGATGCACCCCCTTGGGCGCGCGTGGCTCCAGCGATTCCTTCGGCACCAGTGAGCCCTCCTTGAGCCGCACCACCACCTGGCCGTCCTCGGTAGAGATGGCCTGCACGTCCGCCCGGGCGGCCAGGATGCGCAGGAGGACGACGAACAGGAGATTGCGCGCCACCGGCGGCGGCTCCCCAAAGCGGTCCACCATCTCCTGCCCCAGAGATTGCAGCTCGCGCGGGTCAGCGGCGTCGCTCATCCTCTGGTAGAGGGCCAGGCGCTGGTTGAGGTCGGGTATGTAGGAATGCGGAAGGTGGGCCGACAGCGGCAGCTCGATCGCCACCTGCGGGCCCTCTCTCGGCGGCAGCGGTGTCTCCCCTTCCCTCATCGCCCGCAGCCGCTCGACGGACTC